>DAOUKL010000025.1:0-28640 GCA_034421335.1 Dehalococcoidia bacterium
GATCGCGTGGCACGTGCTCGAGGCCGCGGGATGGCGCGACAAGCCGGTCTCGCGGGTCGTGTTCCATTCGATCACGGAGGACGCGATACGCGAGGCGTTCGAGCACGAGCGGGACATCGACATGGAGCTGGTGAACGCGCAGCAGGCGCGCCGGATCGAGGACCGGCTCGTGGGGTTCAAGTTGAGCCCGTTGCTGCGGCCCCTGGTGGGCCAGGAGATCAACCGTCTCGCAAGGAGCAACGCGTCGGAGGCGCGGGGGATCGACGTGCGGACGCTCTCCGCGGGCCGGGTGCAGTCGGTCGCCCTGCGGCTGGTCGTCGAGCGGGATGCCGAAATCGAGGCGTTCGTTCCAGTGGAGTACTGGTCGATCGATGCAAGCCTTCAGCCGGAGGGCGCCGCGGCGTTCACGGCCCGCCTGCATAGCCGGAAGGGCGAACGGCGGCAGATCGAGCTTCCGAACGAGGAGTCGGCGAACGCGGTCCTGCGCGACCTGGAGGGCGCAGCCTACGCCGTGGCCTCCGTAACGCAGCGCGAGGTGCGCGAGCGTCCCCGTCCGCCGTTCATAACGAGCACGTTGCAGCAGGAGGCCTCGTCGAGGCTCGGCTTCCAGGCGACGCGGACAATGACGGTCGCGCAGCAACTGTACGAGGGAGTGGAACTGGGGCCGGAAGGGCCCGTGGGACTCATCACGTATATGCGGACGGACTCGCCGCAGGTTGCGCCGGGCGCGGTGAACGAGACGCGCCGCTACATCGAGGAGCGCTGGGGGAAGGACTACCTGCCCGGGAGCCCTCGACGGTACGCGAGCAGGTCGAAGGTCGCGCAGGAGGCGCACGAGGCGATCCGGCCGACGTCGATCGCCCGCACGCCGCAGTCGGTGCGCCCGCACCTCACGTCGGACCAGGCGCGCCTGTACGAGCTGGTGTGGAACCGGACGGTGGCGAGCCAGATGGCGGACGCCGTGCTCGACCGGACGGTGGTCGACATCGACGCGCAGTCCCCGGCGGCGGGGCGTCCGGGCTACGTGTTCCGGGCTACGGGGACTGTCATGCGCTTTCCGGGGTTCCAGGCGTTGTACCGCCAGGAGCAGCCGGAGCCGGACGACGATTCGGAAGAGGCGGAGTCGCGCCGGGCGCTGCCGCGCCTGCGGCAGGGGCAGACGCTCGATTGCCGGGGGCTGACTCCTGAGCAGCACTTCACCCAGCCGCCGCGTCCGTTCACCGAGGCCACGCTGGTGCGAACGCTCGAGGAGCAGGGCATCGGGCGACCGAGCACGTACGCGGCGACGATTACGACGATCGTGAACCGGAAGTACGTTACGCGGGAGCGCCGGGTGCTGCGGTCTACGCGCCTGGGGCAACTCGTCTGCAAGCAGCTCATCGCCCACTTCCCGGACATCATGGACGTGCAGTTCACGGGCCGGATGGAAGACCAACTCGACGCGGTGGCGAACGGGAAGCAGGAGTGGATCGCACTCCTGCGGGAGTTCTACGACCCGTTCAACGCGGGGCTCGACAGGGCGTGGGACGCCGTACGCGCGGAAGACGCCGCGGCGGCGGCCGAGGCGCCGGTGGAGGAGTGCAGCCTCTGCGGCAAGCCGATGGTCATCAAGGTCGGCCGATATGGGGCGTTCCTCGCTTGCACGGGCTATCCGGCCTGTAAGAACACGAAGGACCTCGGGGAAGACAGCGAGCAAGATGAACAGGAGCCGGACGCCGTCGACGAAACGTGCGAGAAGTGCGGGAAGCCGATGGCGTTGCGGCGCGGGCGGTTCGGGCCGTTCCTGTCGTGCACCGGCTACCCTGCCTGCAAGAACTCGCGGAACCTCGGCGCGAAGCAAGAACGCGACTCGGCGAGCGTTCCCTGCCCGAAGTGCGGCGGCGCGCTCGTTGAGCGCCGGAGCAGGCGCGGCACCTTCTACGGCTGCTCCAACTACCCAAAGTGCAACTTCACGGTCAGCACGCGCCCGCTCGCGGAGCCGTGCCCCGAGTGTGAGGGACTGCTCGTGGCCGCGGCGAACGGTGGAGCGCGGTGCACGAACTGCGTGTGGAAGGGCCCGGCGCCCGAGTCGGAACCGCAGAGCCCGTCGCCGGCGGGAGTCCCGTAGCCGGCCATGGAACACGCCAACGACATCCCAGCAATCGACGCGGCGCCGCTGTTCGCCGAGTACGAGCGGCAGTTGCAAGCGACGCGCGCGCTGTCGGACGCGACGGTTCGGAACTACGTTGCGGACCTGCAGCCGTTCGCCGAGTATCTGGCCTCGCAGGGCGTCGAATTGGGCGCGAAGGCGGAGGGGCTGGGCGCATTCGTGCGCCGGCGGGGCGAGAGCGGCGCGGCGCGGGAATACCGGTCGCTGGTGCGGGACTACGTGGCTTGGTTGCTCGAGCGGCGTCCGGTGTCGAGTGGCCGCGCCGCCGGTCGCCGGGGCCACAGCCGTACGAGCGTGCACCGGATGCTCGCGGCGCTGCGCTCGTTCATGCGCTACCTGATCGACCGTGAACTCCTGCCGGACGCGCCTATCTGGCGTCCCGGTTCGACGCTGATGCGGCGCATTACGCCGAAGCCGCCCCAGCGCCTGCCCGACCTCGTGTCGGCCCAGGAGGCCGCGCGGCTCGTCGAGGCGCCGACCGAGCTCGGAGACGGAGAGGAGCAGTTGCGGGACGCCGCGCTGCTCGAACTGCTGTACGGCTGCGGGCTGCGGGTGAGCGAGGCGTCGAACCTCGACCGCGAGCACGTGTCGCTCTACAACCGCACGGTCCGGGTGTGGGGCAAGGGCTCGAAGCAGCGGCAGGCGCCGCTCGGCGGCAGCGCGCACGCCGCGCTGGCGGCCTACCTGCGGGCGGCGACGGGCGGCGACGGGCCGCTCTTCCGCAACGCGCGGGGCGAACGGCTGAGTCCACGATCGATCCAGCGCATCGTGCGCGCGTACGCTCAGCGTGCGGGGCTGCGCGACGACGTGCACCCGCACACACTGCGTCACAGCTACGCCACGCATCTGCTCGACGGCGGGGCCGATCTGCGGGTGGTGCAGGAGCTGCTGGGCCATTCCACGCCCAGCGCGACGCAGGTGTACACTCACGTAAGCCAGAGCGAGGCGCGCCGCGTGTACCTCGCGGCCCATCCGCTGGCCGGCGGGCCGTCCGCGGGAGACGGCGCGCCGAGCGAACCGTCAAAGCCGAATTCCGAGAGCTAACGAGCATCCGCGTATGACCATCCTCGTCGTCAACGGCCCGAACCTGAACCTGCTGGGCCGCAGGGAGCCCGCCGTCTACGGGGCGGCGACGCTTGCCGACGTCGAGCGCGCGGTACGGGAGCGGGCGGCCGAGTTGGGCGCGGAAGTCGACTTCTTCCAGTCGAACTCGGAGGGCGGGCTGATCGACTACCTGCAGGCGCGCGCTCCGCAGGCCGCAGGCGTTATCCTGAACGGCGGGGGCTACACGCACACGAGCGTCGCCCTGCGGGACTGCATCGCCGCGTTGAGCGTCCCCGTCGTCGAGGTGCACATCTCGAACATCCACGCGCGGGAGGAGTTCCGGCGCACGTCGCTCACGGCGCCGGTCGCGCGAGGGATCATCAGCGGGCTCGGCCCCCGGGGCTACGTGCTCGCGCTCGACTATCTCATCGCGGAGGAGAAGGCAAAATGAGCGCCGACCGCATTTCCCGGCTGCGCGCCCGCATGGCGGAGGATGGGCTCGACGCGATGCTCATCCTCAATACCGAGCGGGCGCTCAGCAAGAACGTCGCGTACTACTCGGGGTTCCGCGGCACGCACGGCTACCTCTTCATCACGCCGGACGACGCGGTGCTGGCGACCGACTTCCGGTACACGGAGCAGGCGGCGCAGCAGGCGCCGGACTACCGCGTCGTGCGCATTGCGGCGGGGAGCGACTGGTTCTCGGAAGTCGTCTCGGCGTCCGGGGCCCGCAACATCGGCTTCGAAGACGAGTCGGTCACAATCGCGGCGCACAAGGCGCTCACCGAGAAGCTGCAGGCCCTCGACCCGTCGCCGGAGCTCGTCCCGACGGGCGGCATGGCCGACCGGTTGCGCGCGGTGAAAGACCCGGGGGAGCTCGCCCTGCTGGAAAGGGCTATCGAACTGGCCGACCAGGCGATAGAGAGCGTCGGCGCGGAGCTGCGCCCGGGGATGACGGAGCGGGACGTGTCGTGGGGCGTGGAGCGCGCGATGCGCGAGTTCGGCGCCGACGGCATCTCGTTCGACACGATCGTGGCGTCGGGCCCGAACGGGGCGAAGGCGCACCACAAGCCGACCGACCGGCGGCTCGAAACCGGCGACGGCGTGGTTATCGACATGGGCGCCCTGTACGAGGGCTACTGCAGCGACATCACGCGGACGTTCGTGCTCGGCAAGGCGAGCGAGCAGTTCAGGAAGGTGTACGACATCGTGCTCGCGGCCCAGGAGACCGCGGAGGCGACGGCGGCGGCGGGAATGACCGGCGCGGAGGTCGACGGCCTTGCGCGCGCGGTGATCGAGGAAGCCGGCTACGGCGAGCACTTCGGGCACAGCCTGGGACACGGCATCGGGCTCGCGGTGCACGAAGCGCCCGGCGTCGGCCCGGGGTCGCCCGGCGTCATCGAGGACGGGATGGTGTTCAGCGTCGAGCCGGGCATCTATCTCACCGGTTGGGGCGGGGTCCGAATCGAAGACCTGGTGGTGATGGAGAACGGCCGGCCCCGGGTGCTGACGAAGGCGCACAAGCGGGACTTGGTGGAGTTCTAGCAGACCACGGGAGAGGAGTTGCACGGCGTATGGTGATGGAATTCGGAGACCTCCGGCGCGGTTCGACCATCGAGATGGACGGCGTGCCGTTCAAGGTTGAGGAGTACTACCAGCAGAAGATGCAGCAGCGCGCGCCGGTGTACCACATCAAGATGCGCAACCTGCTCACAGGCCAGCTCATCGACAAGTCGTTCTCCGGCTACGGCATCAAGCTGAACCGGGCGCCCGTCGAGAACCGGGACTGCACCTTCCTCTTCGAAGCCGACGGCGTCTACACGTTCATGGACGCCACGTCGTACGACCAGTACGAGGTGGAGAAGGACGTGGTCGGGAACGCCGTCGACTACCTGGTCGACCAGACGGACTGCGAGGTGGTGTTCTTCCACGACAAGCCGATCATGGTGGAGATGCCCACGACCGTGGACCTGGCCGTCACTGATACGCCGCCGGGCTACAAGGGCGACACCGCGTCGGGCGGGGGCAAGCCTGCGACGCTGGAGACGGGCATCCGCGTGACGGTGCCGATGTTCGTCGAGATGGGAGACAAGGTGCGGGTGGACACGCGCACAGGCGAGTACGTGACGCGGGTGAACAGCTGACGCAGCAGCCCGGTGCGAGCCGCAGAGCGCGCGTGGCTCGAAGCAGAACGGGACAACCGGCAGTCCATGGACGTCGCCTCGAACACTCTCAACGTCGGCTTCTCCGACCTTCAGCGCGTCGTCGTCGTCGGCACGACCGGTTCCGGCAAGAGCGCCGCGGCGGCGCGGCTCGCGGCCATGCTCAACGCGCCGCACGTGGAACTGGACGCCATCAACTGGCGGCCGAACTGGATCGGGCTGAACGAGACCGACGTTCCCCTGTTCCGGTCCCTGGTGGAGGAAGCGGTGAGCGGCGACGCATGGGTCGTGGACGGCAACTACGGCGTCGTCCGGGACCTCATCTGGCCCAGGGCCACCGCGGTCGTCTGGCTCGACTACTCCTTCGGAGTGGTGCTCTGGCGCCTGGTCCGCCGCACCCTGCGGAGGTCGCTGCGCCGCGAAACGCTGTGGGCCGGCAACCGGGAGTCCATCGGCAGAGCCCTGTCCCGCGACTCGATCCTGCTGTGGGCGTTCAAGTCCCACTGGCGCCGTCAGCGCTCTTTCCGCAGGCTCTTCGCCGAGCCGGAGCAGGCCCATCTCCGCCTGTTCCGGATGCGGCGGCCGGCCGATGCCGAGCGCTGGATTCGCAGCGTGGCGAACTCCGCCGCCACGGAACTCTCGAGCGTGCATCGATGACTGAGCGCAACCGCCCGCTTCTCCACACCGTCAGCCAGGTCGCCGAGTATCTGAGGACGCTGCTCGAGTCCGACTTCAACCTGCGGAACATCTGGGTTACGGGTGAACTCTCCAACGTCTTCAAGTCGGCAGCCGGTCACTGCTACTTCACGGTGAAGGACAAGGACAGCCAGTTGAAGGCGGTGCTGTTCAGCGGCAACTTCGGCGCCGAGCACGTGGTGAACGGCGCGCAGGTCAACCTGCGTGGACGCGTGTCGTTCTACCCGGTCCGCGGCGACGCCCAGTTCTACGCCGACGCGGTCGTTCCCGCCGGCGCGGGGGCGCTTGCGGCGGAGTTCGAGCGCCTGAAGGCCAAGCTCGAAGCCGAGGGACTGTTCGACCCGTCGCGGAAGCGCGCGCTGCCGCCCTTCCCGCGGAGGATTGGCGTCGTTACGTCGGCGCAGGGGGCCGTGATCCACGACATCGCCAACACCCTGCGGGCCCGCTACCCGCTTGGAGAGCTCGTGCTCTCCGCCGCCCAGGTGCAGGGCGCCGAAGCCGCGCCGGACATAGCCGAAGCCATCCGCGCGCTCGACGGGGAGCCGGGGATCGACGTCATCATCGTGGCGCGCGGAGGGGGCTCGCTGGAGGACCTGTGGGCCTTCAACACCGAGGAGGTCGCGCGGGCCGTCTACGCTTGCCGCACGCCCATCATCAGCGGCGTCGGCCACGAGCCGGACGTAACGATTGCCGACTACGTCGCAGACCTGCGGGCGCCGACGCCCACGGCGGCCGCGGCGGCCGCAGCCCCGGACGCAGGCGAACTCGCGCGGGAAGTCGCCGCGCTGGCGGAGCGCGCGGGCCAGGCGGCGACCGCCCGCGTGGGACAGCAACGCCGCCTCGTAGAGTCGATGGTGAGCGGGATGCTGCGGCGCCTGCCGGACGCGCCGACGCAGCGGCAGCGGGTAGACGACCTCGTCGAGCGCGCGCGGGCGGGTATCGGGTCGATGGTCCGGCTCCGGGGCGAGCGGGTCGCGAGCCTCGAAAAGGCGCTGGCGGCGCTCAACCCGGCTTCCGTCCTGGAGCGCGGGTTCGCCGTCGTGACCACAGCGGATGGCAAGGCCGTATCGGACGCCGCCGACGTTCGGAGAGGCGATATCATTCGAGCAACCGTGAAGCGCGGGCAGTTCGAGGCGCAGGTGCAATGACGCAGCAAGAGCAACCTACCCCCACGTTCGAGCAGGCGCTGACGCAACTCCGCGACGTGGTGCAGGAGTTGGAACAGGGCGCGGTGTCGCTGGAGCAGGCGACTGCGCTGTTCGAGCGCGGGATCGGGCTCGCCAAGCTGTGCAATGAATTGCTGAACGCCGCCGAACTGCAGGTTACGCGCCTGCAACGCGAGTTCGGCGACCAGCTGCAACTGCTGCAACAGAACGCGCCACCCCGCGGGGTCGGAGAGGCGCCGGACGAGTACGACGCGCCCTTCCCTCCGCCCTCTGCCGGCGGCGACCTATGGCGGTGATGATGCTCCGCGGCGACTTTCACATGCACACGCAGTTCTCCCACGACTGCCTCACGGCGCCGGAGGCGCTCGTACGCCGGTGCGAGGAGGCCGGCCTGACGTGCATCGCCGTCACCGACCACAACTCCATCGAGGGCGCGCTCGCGGCGCGGGCGATCGCCCCGTTCCCCGTCATCATCGGCGCGGAGATCATGACGACCGCCGGGGAGCTGACCGGCCTGTTCATTGAGGAGATGCCGCCTCCCGGCCTCGGTCCGGTGGAGACTGCGCGGCGCATCAAGGAGCAGGGCGGGTTGGTGTCGATTCCCCATCCCTTCACGGGCATGGGCCGCTCGGCGCTCGACCGGGCGGCCGCCGACGAACTGCTGCCGTACATCGACATCGTGGAGGGTTTCAACGCGCGGACGATGCGGGCGAGGGACAACGCGGCGGCGCGGGAGTTCGCCGCCGCCCACGGGTTGCCGATGACCGCCGTGAGCGACGCGCACACCCTCCGCGAACTGGGCCGCGCGTACACGGAGTTCCCCGACTTCGACGGCACGCCGGAGGGCTTCCGCGCGGCCTTGGGCGAGGCGAGGCTCGTCGAGGCCCCCGCCGGGGCGTTCGTGCACGTCTACACCACGCTCAACAAGCTCGTGCGGCGCTTCCGCAGGCCGTAGAACTGCGGAAAGGAGCATCTATCCCCTCCCCCCGTAGTCGGGGGGAGGTTGGGAGGGGGGCTGTAGGTTGATCTCCTCCCCCCGTAGTCGGGGGAGGTTAGGAGGAATGGCGAGCGCGTGACCCTGAAACTTGGCTGGTTCTCCGCCGGACGCGGCCCCGGCTCGCGGGCGATGTTCGAGCACGCGCTCGCGGCCATCGACGGCGGCGCGCTCGACGCCTCGGTCGAGTTCGTGTTCATGCACCGCGAGCGCGGCGAAGGCGAGGGAAGCGACGCCTTCATGGATCTTGCGGCGTCGCGCGGCATCCCGGTCGTCAGCCTGTCGTCGCGCCGGTTCCGGGAGGAGCGCGGCGGGGACTTCGCGGCCCACCGGGACGAGTTCGACGCGCTGGCGCTGGAGGCGCTGCGCCCCTACCCGTCCGACGTGTGCGTGCTCGCGGGCTACCTGCTCATCCTCAGTCCGGCGCTCGTGCAGGCGCGCCCGTTCGTCAACCTGCATCCGTCGCTTCCCGGCGGGCCCGTGGGGTTGTGGCAGCAGGTCGTATGGCGGCTCATCGACGAGCGCGCAGAGGAGACGGGAGCGATGATCTTCCGGGTTACGGAGGAGCTCGACGGCGGCCCGCCGCTCTCGTATGCGCGCGTGTCGCTGCGCGGGCCGGAGTTCGACGCGCTGTGGGCCGACGCGGAGGGCGCGGACGCCGCCCAACTGCGCGAGCGCCACGGCGAATCCCTCCCCCTCTTCCAGGCCATCCGCCGTGCCGAACTCGCGCTGGAAGCGCCCCTCCTCACCGACACCCTCCGCCTCCTGTCGAACGGCGGGCTCGTCCTCCCCGCCCCCGGCGCCCCCGCGCCGCCCCCGCTCGACCTCACACCGCGCGGCTGAGCGCGGCGCGCGCCGAAGGCGTGAACCACATCCCCACAGGAGTGGGGAGGTCGCGCGCGCAGCGCGCGGGTGGGATTTGAGCGCGCAGAGCGCGCACCCGCTCCCTCCCCCTGAGGGGGAGGGCCTGGGGAGAGGGTAGTGTCGAAGGCGTGAACCACCTCCCCACAGGTGTGGGGAGGTCGCGGGCGAAGCGCGCGGGTGGGGTTTGAGCGCGCAAAGCGCGCATTCCCCCCGAGGGGCCTGCATAACCCCTCCGTCATTCCCGCGAAGGCGGGAATCCATCCCCCTCTGGTTCCGGGAATCCATCCCCTTTGGTTCGTGGTGAGCCTGTCGAACCACGGGCCCGCCCCCGCCTCTCGCGCCTGCGGGCGGCGGTGTGGTAAGCTGAGGGCCGCGCCGCAGTGTCCGGCGCCGCCGTGGGGATATAGGAGCAACTAGGAGTATGGCAAGAGACAGTTTCCCCGATGGAGTGGCCGAGCAACTTAAATGGTATGTTTACCGGCTCATTGACCCACGCAATGGTGAGACATTTTATGTCGGCAAAGGTCGTGGGAATAGAGTGTTTGACCACGCTAAGGGTATATCCCCAGACGAAGACAAAGAGATACTAAACCCAAAGTTGAAGCGTATCAGGGCGATTCGAGCGACGGGACTGGAAGTGGGGCACATAATCCATCGGCATGGACTTGGCACGGAGCAACTTGCCTACCAAGTAGAGGCTGCTGTAATCGACGCTTACCCAGGGTTGACTAACCAAGTCAGAGGGCAGGACTCGAGGGATTATGGCAGTCGCCATATAGAAGAAATCATCGCTGAATATGCGGGAGAAGAGTTTGAGGTTTTAGAACCTATAATGCTGATTTCGATAGGCGTTTATTATTACCTGCGCGACGATCCCTATGACGCCGTTCGCTACGCGTGGAAGGTGAACCTGAATCGCGTGAAGCAATACAACCTTGTGCTGGCTCGTGTCAGAGGCCTTATCGTCGGAGCATACCGCCCTCAAGAGTGGCTCCCTGCTACTCGTGAGAATTTTCCTGAGCTGGCGAAGCGTTATAACGACATAACCGATATGCCCCATCTTCGTGGATTTCGTCAACAAGAAGCCGACCAAGTAGCTTGGGACTACTATGTGGGAAAACGTGTACCCGAGCGCTTCCCGCGTACTCAGAATGCTATCCGGTATTTGGAGCCGGGGATGTAGCCTCGCTCCTTGGTATACTCTAACTCTCTCACTTACCAAGGGGCAGTGGCAATCTCTCATGCGCGGAGATCAACTGAGAAAGCGCTGCACTTGGCACACGCAGAGGGGTTTGAGTTCCCTTACCTCTGCTATGGCTTCAGCAGCCATGTCCCTCCCAGAGCATAGAGAGGAATCTCTCGTACTACCTCAGAGCTCTGAAGAGGATTCGGATTCACTCTGCCGTGGAAACATCTCAAGAATCCGCCAAACAGTGGATTCTTGAGCCTGGGGATACAGATCCATAACCGCTTTAGGTGACACCGTTCGCAGAGACCCTACATGGCCGCGTAGTCGTTTTCCGAGCCTCACTATATCTCTATCGATAGTGGCTGCCATCTCTAAGGCAAATTTGTAGTCGCTAGTGAGTGTGACCCGCTCCAATCCTGGCGGACCGAACCGGTCAGATACCAGCCATTGGCTGAACGCGGTCGCGACGGCCTCTTCGAGATATGTTGATGGGAGGGGGCCAGGATTCAGGCAGTGCACCGCCTCGTGTCCCGCCTCAAACAGGTAGCCGACTCTACTCCGTTCTTTGGTGAGCCAAACACAGACCATATCCGTACCGATTGTAACGGTTTCGGGATATGGCGGAGAGTATCGCAGCTGAATTTTGTACTGCCAGCCGGGGCTGAGAGTGCCAAACATTGCTCTGGCTTCCGATAGGCACTCACAGAATGTCTTGCGGATTTCTGGCTCACCAGGGATCTCGTTCATATAGCCTGTCGATGTAGTCATGTAAGGTTCCATCCCCCGCCTCAGTCTCGGCTATCTGCTCATTATATCTTCTCTCGCCCATCACGAAGGCGTCGGCATGCTCAGGCCCCCTCACCGGCGGAACGACCATCTACTCAGCGGGGCGTCGGGCGCAAGGATGTGGTAAACTGGAGGCCGTGCCGCAGAGTCCGGCGCCGTCGTGGGGATATAGCTCAACTGGGAGAGCGCTGCGTTCGCAATGCAGAGGTTGGGGGTTCGAGTCCCCCTATCTCCACCACTCATCCCAAGCTCCTCCGTTCTCTCTTCCCAGTGGGGAAGATGCCGAGGGCAGAGAGGGCGCGCCCTCCCCGCGCCCCTGCGACACCTGCCCCTACCCCAAACGTCCCTCCGTCGCCTATCATGGTTGACGAGCGAATCCCTGGCGACCGCACCCCGTTTCACGAGTAAATGAGCCCGAATGACCCTAAATGAGCCCTTCCGCGCAAACCGGCGCGCGTCCGCACTCCTGACGAGCGCCGGTCCACGAATGCGTGGGGGCGTCTCGCCCGGCCGCCGGCCCAAGCGGAGCTAGGAACGGGCCTGAAGCGGGAGCGGCAGGGGCGCGAGGCGCTACGGCGAGACAGCGGCGCCAGCGGGGCGTAACGGCGCGACCTCGCAGGAGCAGGCATGGCGAACAACGCATGGATATGGGTGCTGGCGGTATTCGTCCTCTACTTCGCCATCCTCATCACGATCGCCGTGGTGCGGGCGCGCCAGATGCACACCATGACCGACTACGTGCTCGGGGGACGGGGCCTCGACAAGGTCACCGCCGCCCTCAGCGCCGGTTCCTCCAGCTCCAGCGGCTGGACGATGCTCGTCTTTCCGGCGCTGGCCTTCACCGCGGGCCTCATGCACTTCTGGACGCTCGCCGCCATCGTCCTGGGCCTCTGGCTCTCCTGGACGATCGTGGCCAAGCGGCTGCGCCGCTACACCATCGCGACACACAACTCGCTGACCCTGCCGGAGTTCCTCGAGAAGCGCTTCAACGACCGCACCGGGCTGCTGCGCACTCTTTCGGCCGTCATAAGCCTCTACTTCATCACCCTCTATATCTGCTCCGGTCTCATCGCAGGCGCCAAACTGCTGGAGGAGGTGTTCGGGCTGGAGCAGACCGGCGGCGGGCACGACATCGGCGTCATCGTCACCCTCATCGCGGTCGTGTCGTACACCTTCATCGGCGGGTTCCTCGCGGTGTGCCGGACCGACGTGTTCCAGGCGCTGGTAATGCTGGCGGGGTTCATCATCATCCCCGCCTACATCCTGTTCACCGTGAGCAGCCCGTTCAGCGGGCTCGAGGACACGGCGCCCGGGTTCTGGAACCCCTTTACCGACCCGGAGGACAAGCCGCTGGGCCTCCTGTTCTTCATCTCCTCGCTCGGGTGGGGAGTCGGCGCGCTGGGCGCCCAGCGCGTCCTGGCCCGGTTCATGGCTGTCCGCGACGAACGCAGCATCGGGGGGAGCCGCAACCTGTCCCTCCTCTGGGTGTCGGCGATGTTCCTGCTGGCGCTCCTCACCGGACTCATCGCGGCGCCGGCGCTCCTCGACCGGGGCGTCGTCCTGCCGGACGCCGAGCGGCTCTACCTCGTCGTCGCCGACACATTCTTCCACCCGGTCGTCGCAGGCGTGCTGCTCACGGCGGTGGTGGCTGCGGTGATGAGCACTGCGGACTCGCAACTGCTGCTTGCGTCCGCCATAGCGTCGGACGACGCGCCCATCGTCAAACGGATAACAGCGGCGATGGGACGGGACATGAAGGTGTGGATGGGCCGGCTGCTCCTCCTGCTCATCGGCGTGGTCGCGGCGCTCATCTCGATCCTGTCGCCGGAGAGCGTCTTCGCGCTGGTCTCGCTTGCGTGGGGCGGCATGGGCGCCGCCTTCGGGCCCGCGGTCTTGCTGGCGCTGTGGTGGCGGCGGTTCAACCTGTGGGGCGCGCTCACCGCCGTGACGGCCGGCGCCCTGGCGTCCACGTTCTGGTGGCTGATGGGGCTCGGCAACCAAGGCGTCACGGACATCACCACGGCGCTCGGCTTCAGCGGAGCGGTGGACCTGCTGTCGAACATCGGCGTTTGGCAACTCAACCCCGGCGTCCCCGGGTTCGTCATCGCCCTGGCGCTGGCGTACGTCGTGACGAAGCTGACGCCCCCGCCGTCCGGCGACGTTACCGAACTCTTCGATTTCGTAACCGGACCCGACTGGAGCGAGCCCTCCCACCCGGAGGAAGAAGAACTCGTCACGACCTAGGGCGGCCCTACCCCCAGACCTCGCGGGCCGTTTCGGCCACGACGCGCAACTTCGCGTTCTGCTCGTCGATGGTGAGCCGGTTGCCGACGACCGACGTGCCGAACCCACACTGCGGGCTGACGCCGAGTTGGTCGAGAGGGAAGCGCCGAGCGGCGTCGCGGACGCGGGCCGCGAGGTCGGGGACTGCCTCCAGCTGCGGGGACTTGGTGGTGACGAGCCCAAGCACGACTTCCTTGTCGTCCGGCACGTCGCGCAGGGGGTCGAACGACCCGGAGCGCTCGTCGTCGTACTCGAGCATCAGGCGCTGGGCACGGACGCGGCGCAGGGCCGGGCCCACGAGCCGCTCGTACCCGCCCTCGGTCAGCCACCGGCTGCCCTGGTTGCCGCGTCAGAGGTGGAAGGCGAACGTTACGCCGGAGAAGCCGTCCATCACGGCGTTGTCGAGTTCGACGCCCTGCGCGATCCAGCTCTCGGCGGTCCAGCCGCGCGCTTCGTAGAACGCCGCCCACGACGGGTCGAGCACGAGCGGATAGTGGGGCGCGTCGAGCTGCACGTACGTCGCCCCCAGCCGCGCCAGTTCGGCGATTTCGTCGCGCAGCACTCGCGCCACGTCGGCCAGGAAGGCGTCGAGCGTGGGGTACGCCTCGGCGGACAGCGCGGGCGACCAGAAATTGGCGAAGAGGCTCGGACTGGGCAGCGTGACCTTCACGACGCGGTCGGTGCGGCCCCGCAGGTAAGTGAACTCCTCGGCGGAGAGGCTGCGCCTGGGGCGGAGCCGTCCCACGACGCCGAGCGTCGCGGGGCGCTCCACACGAAGGTCGCCGGCGTCGCCGTCGCCGCGCCAGTCGCCCCAGAGGAAGGCGCCAAGGTCGAACTCGCCGAAGCCCTCTACGGCCTCAGGCATCTGGCTCTGGAACGACAGCCGGCGCATCTCGCCGTCGGTGACGATGCCGAGCCCTGCTTCCTCTTGCGCCGCGAGCGCGGCGTCGACGGCGGCGTCCTCGACGCGCTTGAATTCGGCGGGCGCCATGCGTCCGGCGGCCAGCTCCTCGCGGGCGTCGAGCAGCGGCTTGGGCCGGATCATGCTGCCGACGACGTCGGCGTGCGGCAAGAGGCTCATGCCGACAGTCTACCCGCTATACTCTCCCCACCTCTCCACAGGAGCGGAGAGGTCGTGCGCGACAGCGCGCGGGTGGGGTCTGAGCAGGAGAGGGCGCGCCAAGGGCGGGGCCGTACAAGCGGGAACGACGAAGAGACGCAAGGAGGAGCGGGATGCGGCAAGCATTCGGAGGAGTCAGCATCGCTATTGCGGCGCTCGTGTTGGCGCACTTTGTGTTCTCACCGCTTTACCCCGACGGCGTCGACATCGATCTGGCGTGGTTCTACTTCAACATCCTCATGGCGTTCGCTCTCGTCATCGGGCTCGTGGCGCAGTACGGCCGGCTGCGGCGGGCCCACGCCGAGGGCGGAGACGCCCCGGTTACGCGGGCCTACCTCGAGGCGACCGTCCTGTTCTTCCTCACGGCGCTGCTGACGATCATGTTCGCATGGAACTGGGTCGACGATCTGGTTACCGGCCTCGGCGGCGAGCAGAGCAGCAACCGCCTCCTCTTCTGGGCCGCCATCGACTCTGTGTTCGTCCTGCTGACGGGGACCACCGGCGTCCAGCTCTGGCGCGAGCGCTAGCGCGTCCTACCGAGCTCCGCGGGCGGAGGCGATCGTCTGCCCGCGGGAGACGCCCATCGCCATCCGACCGTACTCCGACGTGAACTCGGCGCCGACGATGAGCACGAGCGCCGACACGTAGACCCACACCTGCAGCACGACGATCGACCCGAGCGCGCCGTACACGCGGCTGTAGTCTGCGAACGTGGCCACGTAGAAGACGAACAGGCTCTTGCCTATCTCGAACATGAGCGCTGTGAGCGCGGCGCCCGGCCACACGAACCGCCAGTGCGTCTTCGTGTTGGGCACGAACTTGAAGATGAGCAAGAAGATTCCCAGGCTGAACGCGAAAGGCAGCAGCCGCGCGAGCCATTGGGCCGCCCGCGCGCTCACCAGTTCCACCTCCCCGAACACCGGCAAGTAGACGACGTTCAGGAAATGCAGCGTCGACGTGATCACCACCGACGAGAAGAACAGGAACCCGACGCTGAAGGCCATGACGATATGGCGGAGCTTAGCGATGTAGAACGGGCGGTCGTGGTGGACGTCCCAGGCGCGGTTCACGGCCCGGCTTATCGCGCCGAAGAGCGCGCTGGCCGCCCAGAACAGCCCGATGAGGCTCAGCGCGCCCTGCGCCCCGCGCGCGCCGGCGCCGCTGACCAGGTTGGCGCCCAGCGCGTCGGTCGCGCCCGGCAGGTAGGTCTCCGCGAACGCCAGCACCTGGCCCTGGGCGTCCTGCGTCTGGAGAAGAGGCGCGAAGACGGCCATAACGCCAAGCGCGAGCGGAAAGAGGGAGAGGATGGCGTAGTAGGCGACGCCGGCGGCCATGTGCGTCGCGTCGTCGGCCTGCGTCTCCTTGAAGGTGCGATAGCACAACTCAATGGGGGGAACGGCCAGCAACGTCCGCCCCGCAGCGCCGAGTACCGAGTTCGCCATAGACATAGTGTATCGCCCGTGCACGCGCGCAGCGCGCAATCTGCTCTCCCTCCTGGGGAAGGCGCCGCAGGCGGAGGGGAGTGGGGAAGGGGCGACAGGCTAGAATGACGGCATGAGGCCAACGGATCTCCTCGCCCTCGCCGTCGTGGCAATGGCCCTCGCGCTCGTGGCGGCCTGCGCGGGAGGAAGCGGCCCGCCGACGGCGACGCCGGACATCGAAGCGACCGTGCGGGCTGGAGTCGCCACTGCGCTCCCCACGCACACGCCCACCCCCACCCCTGACGCCCAGGCCACCATAGACGCCGGCATCGCCGCCACCGCGACCGCCAGACCTACCCCTACCCCGTCGCTCACTCCAACCCCGACGCCAACGCCGGACCTGCTGGCCACCATCGAAGCCGCCATAGCCGCGGCGGCGACCGCAATGCCCACGCCGACCGCAACCCTCACTCCGACCCCGACGCTCACTCCAACCCCGACGCCGGACTTGCAGGCGACCATCGAAGCCGCCATAGCCGCAGCGGCGACCGCAATGCCCACGCCTACCGCTACTCCCACTCCGACCCCGACGCTCACTCCAACCCCGACGCCGGACTTGCAGGCGACCATCGCGGCCGCCATAGCGGCGGCGGCGACCGCAATGCCCACGCCTACGCCCACTGCAACCGCGACTCCAACTCCCACCGCAATGCCGACTCCCACGCCGACGCCGGACCTCGCCGCGGTCGTTGCGAGCGTACGAACGAGCGTTGTGCAAGTCGAAACCCGTACCGTATTGGGTTCCGGCGTCATCGTCACGGTGGAGAGCAACGGACGGGCCATAGTGGTGACAAACCATCATGTGATCGACGACGGAGGAACAGTCACCGTAATCGTGAACGACGCCGACCGGCATAGGGCGACTGTTCTGGGCTATGACGCGAACAAGGACCTCGCGGCGCTCAGCATCTGCTGCTCCGACGAGTTCCAGGCCGTTCCCCTGAGCAGCGAGACCATGCCCATCGACGGAACGACGGTGTTTGCGATGGGCTACCCCCTGGGATTGAGCCGGGCTACCGTAACCCGAGGCGTCATCTCCGGTCATTGGTACGACGAAGACGACGGGCGTTGGATGGTGCAGACCGACGCGGCGATCAACCCCGGCAACAGCGGCGGCCCGCTCCTCAACCTCGAGGGTGAGGTTATCGGCATCAACACCGCCGTCGTTCGAGACGCCGGGGCGGACATCTCCATAGAAGGCTTCGGTTTCGCCATCGCCGCGCGCACCGTGCGGGAAGCTCTCCCCGCCCTCGTGGGGGGCGCCCGCTCCTGACCCCGCTCAGAGGGGGCTTTAGCAGGAAGTTCATTCGTGGGGGCGCCGGGACTGACTACAGGCCGCCGTCTGGCGGGTGTATTATTAAGGGAGTTGAAGGGGTTTGTAGAGGACAGACGGAGACAGGGCTATGACGCTTTCAGCAGAGCCAATTGCGAGTCCGACGCTGAGTTTGCCGGAAGAGCTCATCCTGATGCTCCTCAACGAGGAGAACGGCTACTTCCACCAGGTGCCCGGGTGGGACCTGAACTGCGCGGTGGCCGGAGCCGCGCTCGGCGAACTCTCGCTCATGTCCCGCATCGACACGGACATGGAGTCCTTGTTTCTCCTCGATCGCACGCCGACGGGCAACGCCGCCCTCGACCCTATCCTGGAGCAGATCGCGAACGAACCGGGGCAGCGCAACACCCAGTACTGGATCGAACGGCTCGCTCCTCACGCGGAGGAGATCATCGACCTGACGCTGGACCGCCTGGTCGGCCTGAAGATACTGGAGCATCACGACGGTGACTTCTGGACGCTCTCCCGCACCGCTTGGACGATGGGAAGCAGCGCCGTGGAAGGCACTGCGGCCCAGTTCGTCAAGACCCGCATCAGCAACGAGATCTTCAGCAACGAGATCCCCGACCCCAGGGACGTCATCATCATCTCCCTGATCAATACGTGCGACGTCTTCCGGTTCATCTTCCAGCTCGACGACGAGGCGGAGGAGCGCATCCAGTTCATCTGCCAGATGGACCTCATCGCCCGCTCCATCGCCGCCGCGGTATCCCACAACCTTGCCGGCCCGTTGCTGCAGCGTTCCGCCTTCACCAGGAAGATTCCGACCATCTCGCTGCGCCGCGCGATGTTCAATCCGAACCTTCGCCGCGGCAATATTCCGGCGTTCTTCGCCGACCTTGCGCACGAGTACGGCCCCGTGTTTCAGATCGATCCTCCCTTCCAGGAACCCATGATATTTCTGGCCGGGCCGCAGACCAACCGGTGGGCGCACCGCAACGGACGGATGTACCTGAGGGCCAAGGACTACTTCAGCGACTTCGAAAAGATATACGGCGCGAGCGGCGTACTCCCTGCCCTTGATGGGGCCGACCACTTCCGGCTTCGCAAGTCCCTCGCCGCCACGTACTCCCGCGGGCGGCTGGAAGGACAGATGGACCAACTCTACCAGTACGCCCGGACACACATGGCCGACTGGAAAGCCGGGGACGTCTTCCAGGCGGTGGCCATGTGCCGGCGCATGATCAACGCCCAAATCTCCCCGCTCTTCCTGAGCGTCGATTCGCAGGACATCATCAACGACCTGATGAAGTACAAGGAACGCGCGATCGCCGTTCACATTATGAGAATCCTGCCGAAGTTCCTGCTCAGCACCCCCGGGATGAAGCGGAAGGTGAAGGCCATCGACGACCTGATGGAACGGGTCCAGAGCATACATACGCCCGCGCAGCGGGTTGACGCCCCGCGCGACCTGGCCGACGACGTCCTGAGCCTCCACGCGAGCGACCCGCAGTTCTTCCCCGAGTCGAACCTGCGGTTCGCCCTTTCCGCGGCGCTGGTCGCCAGCGTCTACCTCGGCGACATGTTCTGCTTCGCGCTCTACGCGATGGCGTCGCAGCCCGAGCTCCAGAAAAAAATCCAGGCCGAGGCCGACGCCCTGTTCGCCAACGGCGACCCCTCGGGCGACGACTTCACCCCGGCCTCCATGGACGTCACGCACCGCTTTCTCATGGAATGCATGCGCATGTACCCCATCGTCCCCATGTCGATACGCACCGTGATGAACTCCTGCCTCCTTGAGGACTACGTGCTGCCCCTAGGAACGCGGCTCTTCATCGCCCAGAGCGCCACTCATTACATGGACGAGGTCTTCCCCGACCCCAACACGTTCGACATCGACCGCTACCTGCCTCCGCGCAACGAGCACCACGGTTCGGGGTTCGCGCCGTTCGGACTTGGGACGCACACCTGCCTCGGGCACCGGTGGATGGAGTTGCAGCTGGCCGTGAACGTGCTGATGGTCGCCCACTACTTCACGCTCAGGGTGGCGCCCGAGAACTACAAGCTGAAGATCGACTGGGTGCCGTCGCTGAAGCCGAACAAGAAGCTGCATTTCACCCTCGCCGAGAAGCGGCGAGAACTGCCCGCCTAGCGCGAGAGCGCCCTTGCGCCCTGGGCGATACGTGAGCAATCGTCCCTGCGTAGCATCGGCCTACAGGGGCTTGCGGGCCAGGAAGCAGTACAGCGGCGTGAAGATGCCCTCCCTGCCGCCCGCGACGTAAGCGTCGGCGGTACGGTCCAGGAGCCGGACGACTTCGGTGGAGCCCTGCGGAAACAGCCGCAGCGTTTCGGCAAGCTTCGACCCTGCGATGGCCGCCTTGCGGCCCATCGGAAGCCTGCGCAAGGCGCTCCCCAACGTCCCGTGGCGGCTCTCCATCGGTTGGCGCCAAGGCGTGGACGGCCCTTCCTGGATGTCACGGTCCGTCCCTTCGATAACGTGGAATCCCGCCGCTTCGAGCGCGCGGTCCACTTCCCCGAACGTCGCGATGTCGTTCAGCGAAATGCCCTGCATGAGCTCCCGCTTGATGGCCAGATGCCGGCTGTCGCCGGGATCGAACTTGTCCGTCAGACACATCTCCTGGCCCCAGAGCAGGGCTCCGGGTTTCAGCACGCGGAATATCTCCGCGAACGCGCCTTGCTTGTCCGGCGCGTGGCACGTCGACTCGATGGCGTAACCCCGGTCGAACGTGGCGTCTGCGAATACACTCATGTCCATGAAACTGCACGCCGCGTAATCGACCATGTGGTCTATCCCCGCCTCGGCGTTCAATCTTTTTGCCCTATCCAACTGAACGGCGCTGATGTTGACGCCGGTAACCCGGACGCCCGCCTCGCGGACGACGCGGCGCATTGGGCCGCCGATCCCGCAACCGACGTCGACCACCGTCATGCCCGGTTCCAGCTCCAGTTTGGAGATCATCAACCGCTGATGCCGGGTTTGGGACTCCTCCAGCGTCTCGTGCGGCGCGAGGGGCGCGAAGTGCAGGGACTCGCCCCAGCCCCACACCATGAACCCGCTGCAAAGGTCGTAGTAGTCCTTCACCGTCTCGGCGTGGTCGTACTCGCCTGCGTCGCCGGCCTCCGGCGCCGCACGGTCGATCCAGCCGTCGAAGTGGCGCACCCGGCGCGCAACGTCCGTGCCACGGTACGCATTTCTCAACTCCCTCGCCAAGCGCCACATGTCGGTCACCCTTGGGGATGGACCTGCGCTTCTTCGAGAGCGACGTCGAGTTCTTCCCACGTGCGCTCGACCATCGAGCGCAAGCGCGCGTTCTGGTAAGCGCCCCAGACAACCATCGCGGGCAGCACCACAAACACCGAGACGATGAGCGAGTAGACGATCGTAATGGTGGCGGTGATGCCAAACTGCTGGGACGCCGCCAGCGGGGACGCTATGAGCACTCCGAACCCGAACGCGGTGGTCAGCGCCGAGCCGAGCAGAGCTGAACCGGTGGTCGCGAGCGTCTGGATCGCGGCCTTCTCCGGGTTGCGGCGGCGGGAGAACTCCTCCCGGTAGCGATGGATCACGTGGATGGTGTAGTCGACCCCGATCCCGATGGAGAGCGCTGTGATTATGGAAGTGACCAGCGTGTAGGGGATGTTGAGCAGCGCCATCGTGCCCAGCACCGAGATGAGGACGAGCACGATGGGGCCGACTGCGACGAAGGCGAGCGCGGGCTGGCGCAAGGTGACCCAGAAGAACAAGGCCAGAACGCCGAGGGCCACCGCGATAGTTACGCTGATCGACTCCGTTTGCCCCTCCGTGATCTGGTCGGTTACGGCAATCGCAACAATGACGCCCGAAGTGGCGGTGACGGCGCCGTCGTCACCCAGCCAAACCTCTTCGATTTCCTCCTGAACGTTCCTCGTCTGCGCGGGGTTGTCCGTGTAAACCGGGAACTGGAGGAGCAAAACATCGTCGCCTGAAGGATCGTTGACCATGAAGCGCGCCAGCTCGGGCTCTCTTGCGACGAGCTCGTCGACGAACTGCTGCATCAGCGCCGGGTCGAGTTCAACGCCGGGAGAGGCTTCCCTGAACAGCGCTGCGAGTTCGGGGTCGTACTTGTCGCCGGGTTGCCCGGAGTCGGTGGTCCAGTCGGTGACGAGTTCTCCAAACGACTCATGGAGCGGCCCCGCGGCCGCCCCTGGCCGGCGCTGCTCGTCGTTGAAGGCGGCTGAGAGGTCGTGGAGATTCAAGAGCGTGCGGCTCTCGGTGACTTCTGTCTTCAACAGGATGGTTGCGTTCTCTGTCGAGCCGCCGACGGCGCTCTGCAGCGTCGTCATGTCCTCCAACACGCTCCCGCCTCGGGGGAGGACGTCCTGGATGCTGAACTCGGAGTCCAGGCCCCTTGCGGCGAACCCGAGGCCGCCGGCTGCGAGGAGCACGATGATGAGGTAGGGCATCGGGCGGCGCGTGACCCATTTCCCGAGCAGCTCGGCCGCTTTCGGGATGCCGGGCAATGCGTTCGAGATAGGGCGGGCCGGGGCCAGCTTGCCGCGAGCCTCGCGGCGCCGGTCGATGATCGTTCGTCCGGCCGGTATCAGCGTCAGCATGACGATGAGGCTCATCCCCACGCCCATCCCCGCGACGATGCCGAAGTCGCCCACCACGCCGATCGGCGAGAACAGCGCCGCCAGCAGACTGGCTATGGTGGTTACGGCGGCCAGCGTCAGCGGGACCGTGACGTTGGCGAGGCCCTTCCGTACCGCCGCCACGACCCCCTCGCCGGCGATCCGCTCCTCGCGATAGTGGGAGACGGCCTGGATAGCGTAGTCCACCGTGAGGCTGATGATGATCACCGGCACGAGCGCAGTGAGCGAACTCGGCGCGCCTATCAGTCCCAGCGCGTTCGGGCCGAGCCAACCCTCCCCACCGACAACCCACATGATGGAGAGCACGAGCCCCGTGAGCGTCAGCAGCATATCGGAGAGGGCGCGGGTGAAGAGCAGCAACAGCGCCGCTATCAGCAGCAGCGCCAGCCCGATGAGCGGCCCCATCCCCTCCTCCGTGGCCTGCCTGTACTCATCCTCGATGATTGCCGGCGAGAGGCTGCTCACGCGCAGCGGCCCTTCGTTGCCGGGCGCCATCTCGCTGATGGCTCGCTCAGCGTCGGGCGTCCTCTCATCGCCCGTGTCGATGAGGCGAATGGTGGCTATCGCTACGGGAGCGCCGTTCGCGTCTGACCCGGTCAACGCGGCGAGGGCCTGCCGCATTCCCGGGGCGTCGCGGACGGCGTCGATTTGCGCCTGGGAGACCGACTCGAAACTGTCCACCTGCAGCGCAGCGGCTATGAGGTGGGAGGGCGCGATTACCGAATTGGCGGGCGCCAGCAGTCCGCTCACGGCCGGGTCGCGGGCGACGTCGTCCAACAGGGCGTTCATCTGCGCGAGCCCGTCGGGCGTGAGTGCGTCGCCGCGGAAGAGGAGCGTTACGACACTGATCTCACTGGAGTCTCCGAAGTACTCGTCGATTTCCTGCGTCGCTGTGACGAGAGGGTGGTCGGGCGGAAGGAAGGCGAGGTCGGCGCCTTCCGTCGGCGCGGCTCGGAACGTAGCCCCTACGACCATTCCCACGGTGACGAACACGAGCACAAGGATGGTGAGCCAAGGGCGAACCGTGATTAGCCAGCTCAGCCTGTCAAGTATGTCGCTCATAACCTCACACCTATTCCCGTTGCGTTGCGGGTCATCCTGCCGTGGGACTCGAGGCCGGGCCTGCCGACCGGCGCGTCGTTACGCCATCTTCTCCCAGTGCGCCGACGAGCGGGCTCGCGGCGTCGGCTGGGTCGGAGTAGAACTGGGCGCAGTAGGCCCGGAAAGGCATGATTTCGCCGTCGGAGCGGCAGAGGCGCGGCTGCGGCCGGTAGCGCTTGCGGCTCCAGATGACCACGTCCTGCCGCACGTCCCGGTCCTGGAACGCCGAGATGAACTTGTTCATGAGGGGAGCGCGCAGCCCTGGCGGCAGGAACCCCAGGCCGACTATCCGGCGCCTGGGACTGCGGATCTCCCGCACCTGCGAGACGAGCGTCATGTCGATGAGCTCGCCGTCGATGGGCGTCACCAGCACCCACATGCGCATGTCCATGCCGATGGAGCGCTCGCGGATATCGACGAACGAGTAGCCCAGCCCAAAGATGCGGGTGCGGGCGGAGACCTCGTAAGTCAGCCGTGCAACCCCGGCGATCTTCCGTGTGCGCCTGAAGTCGAAGTCGCTCCGCAGACAGGGCCCGTCCACCGTAACCGAGTCGACTCGGTCGACGCTGCCGTAGCCGTGGACGTAGCGCAGATGGCCGAGGTCGACCGAGTTCTCCGTGGTGTCCTGTGGATGGCCGGGAAAGCGGAAGGTGCGGATTGCCTGGCTGCTCCACCCATTTTCACCGAGCTCATCCTCCGGCAGGCGCCACTGCGGAGGCCGTCCCCCAATGCCCCACCAGGCGAATACCAGCCCCTGTATCTCCTGCGTCTCGAAGACGCGCAGCCGCGCGCTCCTTGGCGGGTCGGCGTAGGGAGTGGCGACACATTGGCCGGTTGCGTCGTACTCGTAACCGTGGAAGGGGCAGACGAGGCGGCCGGCGCGCACGCGCCCTCCCGCGGCGGGCCCCAGGCTGGAGCCGAGGTGCGGGCAAACGGACTGGGCGACGCACACCCGCCCGTCGCCGTCGACCCACGCGACGATGTCCTCTCCCATCCAGGTCTTCTGGATGAGTCCCGCCTTCATAAGGGCCTTGCGGCTGGCGACGAACCACCAGCCCTCTGGGAACGGGGGCAGCGGCGCGTCGCTCGGAGGCGTCCTCTGCCGGGTTAACATCGTTTGGCGCTCCTCGCCTTTCCTTTCCACGAGCACGGCTGATTATCCCAAAGGCTAGTCTATACTTCCAAACGCGGCGTGTTGTCCCCCATTGTGAGTGCTTCTCTCTCGAGAATGATGACGTCAAAGGAAGTTCGCACGTGCCCGTAATCGTCCACAGTCAAATTGAGCGGCGGAGATTAAACCATGCAGAAGATTGTCGTCAATCTGTGGTTTGACGGTCGGGTCGAGGAAGCGCTCGAGCTCTACACGTCGTGCTTCGATGACGCGCGCGTTGCCCACGTCGCACGCTACAGCGAGGCCGGTATGGGCGAGACCGGAGATATCATGACCGCCGAGTTCGAGTTGGCGGGGCAGGAGTTCTGCATCATCAACGGCGGTCCCATCTACGCACATACCCCGGCGATATCGCTTCGAATCAAGTGTGTAGACCAGGAGGAGGTGGACGCGTTATGGGAACGCTTGACGTCCGGCGGCGAGGAAGGTCAATGCGGCTGGCTCACCGACCGCTTCGGCGTGTCCTGGCAGATCGTGCCTATAGCGCTGGACGAAATGCTGGCTAGTGGCGACGCGGCTGCAACCGAGCGTGTCACCGCAGCGTTCCTGAGCATGAAGAAGTTGGACATCGCTGAGTTGGAGAAGGCGTTTCGGAATGAGTAAGCCCGATCCGAACCGCCACGCGCCTCAGGAAATCGACGAATACCTGGCGGCGCAAGCGCCCGACTTTCGCGACGCGCTCCAGCGGATGCGCGTCGTCATCCGGGCGGCCGCGCCCGATTCCGCCGAACGCGTCAGCTAGGGTACCCCGATCTTCCGCCTAGAGAAGGACTTCGTCGCCATGTCGGCCGCCAAGGGCCACTGCGGCCCGCACACAATGAGCAAAGCCATACCGGTCGCCATGAAGCGTCAGCAGGCTTCCGCCTCAGGACTGCTCGCCTGGCCGTCTTTCGGTGACGCCAATCCCCACCCCAACAGACCCATGTAGACGAGTCCGGCTACGGACATTGCCGCAAACACGGGCGCGAACGCCAACTCCAATCTATCCGAGTGCCACGCGGTGATGAACACCGCCAGCGACGCCACAGCCAGCACCGCAACGACCCCGTGCAGCGCAGGGGGCAGACGGACGGGCCCAGGCCGGAAGGCGAGGCCCAGCGCCATAACCGCCGTCCCGGCGTAGCCGGCTACGCCGGAGGTGAAGTGCAACCCGAACACCATCCGCTGCATCTCCAGCGCGGATTGGAGCCATTCCTGCGACCGCGCCGCGTCGCTCTCCAGCGCCGCCGTTCCCATACCGACGATCATATAGTCGAGACCTCGCATCACCATCTGGAGGACCAGGGCGACGGCCATCCCCAGGAGGCCCAGTCGCGCTACGGGGCCTGCGTACCGCCGCAGGGTCAGGAGGCCGTGAAGCATGAGCAGGGCGCCGCAGATGATTACGACGGGCACGGTGTAGGCCAGCGCAGCGTTGCGCGCCATCGCCAGCGTGAGGTCGGTGAGATTGGCGCTGGGAACAGTGTCCACCACCCCGCGGCCTGGCGAGAGCGCATAGCCCAACGCCACCGCCGCTGTCCCAAGCAGCAGAGACCAGCCGCCGAGTTGCTTTTCCGTCAAATGCATGGCGTACCCCCCGGCCTACTCAGGTTTTGCATAGGTGAGCAGCCAGTCTTCCCCGAATTGTTCGTAGACGAACACCATGTTCACCAACCCCCCGTGGAAGCGGGCGGTATGCTTGATCTCCCATTGGCCCGGGGCGATTTCCGTGGGCGGAGACGTCTCCTCCGCCGTGAACGTCAAGCCGCGGCTCTCGAAGGGCTTGATGTTCGACCGGACCTCTTCCTCTTCCTCTCCCCAGTAGTCTTCCGAGTAGAAGGCGCTGAGGGCGTCTACGTCGTACGTGTTGTAGACGTCCCACAGCCGCATGGTCTTTTCGCGGATATGTTCCGCAACTTCCATGGACTCTGCGGAGGCGGCGTCCCCGGACGCATTCCCGGCGGGCGTGGGCGTGGCCGTCGCAGTCGCCGTGGGCGCAGGCGTAGGCGTGGGTGTGGGTGTTGCGGCTGATCCGCCGCACGCGGCCAGTACGAGGGACAGCGCCAGGATGGCCGCCAACTCCGTTCCCCTTTGCAGCATACCGCCTCCTTCCCGTCACTTTGGCGCTTTGTGTATGACCCGGACTGACGGCAACGATAGTTGAGCGGCGAATTGAACGCCCGGCACACCGCCGCGCCGTCCTGCGACAGCCCAACTCCTAGCGTACGCCACGGCGAAATAGGCCCGGCCGCAGTGGCCGGACCCGCCCGTTTTCAGTCTGGCGGCCTGACCTGGCCGCCCTCGAAAGATCCATCGCACTGATCGCTCGCGCTGCATATCCATGCGGGCATTCGACTCGTTCGATAACGAGTTTATACTGGGCCTGCCTATCGGCTCCTTCGTCCACCCGGCGATGATCTACGACCAGGTCAGGTTCCACGAGTGCGACATCATTAACAGAGTCCCACCGGCGGAAGCGCGTCGCCCATTCGCACGTCCGTTCGAACCGCGGGTCCTGCACGGGGCCCCGGCCATGACCGGCTGGCGGCGGGTGTGCTCGTGCGGCTGAGGGGCTTCTGCAAGCGGCTGCCCGTCGCACTGCTGATCATCGCTTGGACGGCTGGCGGGTGGTTCGCCTGGGACCAACTCTTGTTTGAGTGGCTCGCAATCGACGTGGGGCCGGGCGCCCTCCTCTTTCCCAACGAGCGGCACGAACGGCAGACCCTCTGGATCGCCACCGGCGTAACGCTGACGCTGGGGATCATCGGGTTCTTCTTCCTGGTCTGGAGCAGTGCGTTTCAGGCGGACTCACGGGCGTGTAGCCGCACATGGACCGCCGCCGGGGGGCTGATCATCGCCATCGGCTTCGCAGCATCGATCATCTACCCGTCGGCGCAGGGCCTCGCCGTCGATGGCGACGCCAGGGTCGTATCCCTCGAGACCCGGTGGCTGTACACCCAAGAGAGCGAAGCCGTGCCCTTTGACGAAATAGCGCGGGTCGGGTTGCGTGTCCGCCGCACCCAGGTGGAAGGGAACGCGCCTTGGTGCCGAATCGCCACAGGGCTCAGCATCATCCGCATCGACCGCACGTGGCTCGAGGTCCCCACTGGCGTTGACCACGAGGCCGCGGCCGAAGCGACAGCGTCGATAGCCGGCAAAACGCTCGAGACGGTCGGCACTCGCGAGTGCTGAACGCCGCCGGCGCAGTCGACGGCGGGCGCGCCGATCCCCTCGTCGCATGGCCCCCACAGGGGAACGGGGTCTCCGCAGCCCGTCGGTCGGGCGCGCGGCCCGCCCGGGAACGCGTGGTGGGCCGGGCAGGACTTGAACCCGCGACCAGGCGATTATGAGTCGCCCGCTCTGACCAACTGAGCTACCGGCCCGTCTGCGCGGCGTCCGGAGCCTACTCGCCCTCCGGGCCGAGCTGCCGCAATTCGCCCGCTATGCGCTCCGTCGACAGTCCTGCGTTCTCCAGCAGTTGACCCGCCACGTCCTCCGGGCTCTCGGCCATCGCCTGCAGCAGGTGCCCCGAGTTCACCGAGCGCTCGCCTGCCGCCCGCGAAAGCCGCGCAGCCTGCTCGATCACCTGCTGGCACCGCCGCGTGATCCCGGTCCCGCCCGGCGCCAACGAGCCACGCCGGTTGATCGAACCCTCCAGCTCCCGTCGCATCGACGCGGGGTCGCTCCGCAGGTTGACGATGATGCGCACCGCGTGCGAACGCGTGTCCCGCAGCATCCCCAACAGCAGGTGCTCGGTGCCGACGTAGGCGTGATCGAACCGCTGAGCCTCCTCCTGCATCGCCGAAAGCGCCCGCCACGCCGGCGGCGTGAACCGTCCCGGAAGCCCGCGCACCGACGTTGGGGTAACCCGGGTCTGCTGCTGGGCGCGCACAACCTGCTCGTTCACCATTCCGGGGAAGAGCCGCCGGAGGTCGATCGCCCCGATCACCAGCGCCCCCATGGCGACCGCCAGCACCATCCGGCCCGGGGCCCCCATCAGGAAGTCTGGCAAGCCGAGAAACGGCTCATCGCCGAACCGCTGCATGGGGGTGAGCAGCAGCAGCGCCATCGGAAGAGCGACCAGGAAGTACAGCACCCACGCAAATCGCCGGGTGACGTACCTGCCCTGCCGAACGCCCACCAGCATGAAGCCGCCGGCCAAACCGCCCAGCACCACGCTGATCAGCGTCGAGAGGTAAGCGTCGCTCGCCGCAAGCCCGCTCGGAAGCGGTCCATAGCCGAGGGACGACCCCGTCCTGTCCGCGAACCATGCGGCCGCCAGGGCCAACCCCCACACGAGGGACGACATCACTACCGCGTACAGTACCTGCCAGGAAATCGAGCGCTCAGTCATATTCCTCAACCCGTGGGCGGCCCACGCCGCCGGACATAGGCTGGCGCGATTGTACTATGCCCACCCCAAGAGTAACAGGGCGTCCGCTGACGGAATTCCAGCGCCTGCTCCCGAAGACTGGGAGACCGGGGAGAAGGCGGCGCGGCCCGAAGGGCGGACCCCCCGCTATAGCGGC
>DAOUKL010000026.1:0-19779 GCA_034421335.1 Dehalococcoidia bacterium
GGCGTCCACCCCCCCCCCCCCCCGAGGGAGGAGAACGGTCAACCCCTCCCTCTGAGGGGGAGGGGCAGGGGAGAGGGTGAAGGAGGCGCATGGAGGTCGAGCAGGTCTTCCCGGGCGTGTGGGAGTTGCGCACCGCCTACGGACGCGACACGGCGGAGCTGTTCACCGACGGCCCCATGCCGCACGCCGCCTGGTTCGTCGAGGGCGAACGCTCCGCCATCCTCGACCCGGGGCCCACGTCGATAGGCGAGGAGTTGCTCGACGCCATCCGCAAGCTCGGCGGCGAGACCGACGACATCGAGTGGGTCGTGCCGTCGCATATCCACATCGACCACGCGGGCGGAAGCGGCTGGCTCCTCGACCAGTTGCCGAGGGCCAAGGCTGTGTTTCACACGCGCGGCGCGCCCTTCATGCGCGACCCCGCGCGGCTCATCGCAGGGACCGCCGACGTGTTCGGCGAGACGTGGGAAGACGTGTTCGGCCCCATCCTGCCCGTGCCCGACGACCGCCTCGTAACCGTGGAGGACGGCGACCGGCTGCAGGCCGGCGGCGGCGACTATCGCATCGTGTTCATGCCCGGCCACTCGCTCGACCACATCGGCGTGTACGACGAGGAGCGGGGCGCGCTCTACTGCGGCCACGGACTCGGCAACTACAAGCCGCACCGGTTCATGCCCGACCCGCCCATGACGCTCCCCTATTTCGACGTCGACGCCAGCCTCGCGTCGATCCGGAAGGCGCGGGAGCTCGCCCCCAAGTACCTGCTGCCGGTACATTCGGGCTTCCTCGCCACGAACCCGGCCTTCGCCATCGACGCCGTCGAGCGCGTCACCATCGAGCTCGGCGATATCGTCAAGGCCGGCATGGCCGCCGGCAAGAGCGAGGCCGCGATAGAGGAGGACGTGCTGCGCCACCTGTTCGCCGACCCGCGCAAGGCCGACCGCTCGTACCTGCCGGTCGTCGTCAGCTACCTCCGCTACTACGAGCGCCAGGCCCGGAGGGCGAAGAACGGCTAGCCGCCGCCTCGTGGGTTATCCGGGGCGTTGATCGTGTCGGCGTCGAGGCTGACCTGCGCATCCCGCGACGTCGGCAGCGCCTCTAGCCCCGGAGCGCTCAGCACGGCGTCGACGCACTCGCGGCTCCCAGCCACGTAGGTATCGAACAGGTCGATGTCGGTCGCCACGCACCAGGCCCGGTCTTCCGGCCACCAGATGTTGGGGGAGTCTCCCCAGAAGGGGAACTCGCCGACGGTGAAGGTCAGCGCGGCGTCGATAGGGCCCCGGAACAGCAGGTAGTCGCGCCCAGGCGCCTTCACGCGGGCGGCGGCCCGGTACAGGCGGGCGTCGATGTTCCCGTAGCCCTCCCACAGGCAGAAGCGGCAGTCGCCGGGAGTCGTGGTGAAGCCCCGCAGAATGTCGATGAGCGTGCGGCACTCCGCCTCCGGCAGGGAGCCGACCGTTGGATGCTTGCCCCACGGCGGGTCCGGGTACATGGAATCTTCGGGCAGGCCGGCTATGCGCTCGAACTGCATGAGCGGATGCGCCGCGCGGCCCGTCCACGAGGCCACTATCGCCCACCGCACGGGCTGGCCCTTGTCGCCGTTCATGTAAGCGGGATGAAAGATGCGGGCGTAGGCGGGAAACCCGCCGGGCAGCATCGAGCGCAGCGTGCCGAAGTCCGACAGGCTCTCCTCCACCCATTTCGCGTCCGACACGTCTTCGCAGAACTCTACCCCTTCAGGGGCGAGCTTCGTCTGCCGGATGGGAACGCCGCGGCCGTCGCTCGATAGCGCCATCATGCCGGTGTAGCGCCTGCGGAATCCCCAACGCGGCAGCAGCCTCCGGATCCGGTGGGCCCAGCCTTGCCGTTCGCGCTTCATGCCGTCATGGTATCCCGTCTCGCCACAGACCCTCCCCCCGTCGCGCGGCGGATGCGCGGATGCGGCGGAAGGGGTACGCTACCCCCGGAAAGCGACACGCCTGCAAGGAGGCTGCTCATGGCGCGCATCGATGTCGACGCTCACGTGGACGAAACGGACAGGACGTGGGAGTTCCTGGAGGAGTCGGAACTCGCCCACAAGCCGATTACGACCGACCCCGGCGTCCCCACCGTGCCGGGCGACAAGCGCCCCCACCGCCTGTGGCTCATCGACGGCGGCACGCGGCTGCGACGCTGGCGCGACGACGTGCGGACGGGCACGGTGCAGGCCACGCGCGAACTGACCGACGTTCCCGCGCGGCTCGCCCAGATGGACGAGCTGAACGTCGACGTGCAGGTGCTGTACCCAACGCTCTTTCTCGGCGGCTTCACGGGCAGGGCGGAGGTCGACCGCGCGCTCACCGGCGCCTACGACCGCTGGATGGCCGACGCCACACACGACTCCGGCGGACGGCTCCGATGGGTCGCGCTCCTGCCGATGCTCGACATCGACGAGGCGGTGCGCCGCATGCGCTGGGCCAAGGAGAACGGCGCCTGCGGCGTCATGAAGAAGGGCATCGAGTGCGGGCGCAGCGCCAGCGACCCCTACTTCTTCCCGCTCTACGAAGAAGCGAGCCGCCTCAACCTCCCCATCTGCATCCACACCGGCACGGGCAACCCGCCTGCGCCCAGCATCGACCTCGGCGGGCGGTTCAACGCCATCGCCGCCTTCACCGACCTCGCGATGAGCGACGTGCCCGACCAGTTCCCGGAACTCCGCGTCGGCTGGATCGAGACCGGCGCGTCGTGGGTGCCTTTCCTGATGGCCGACCTTCTCGCCAAGCAGCAGAAGCTCACCTTCCACCCCTTCGACTACCGCTCAGACCTCTTCCGCCGCTGCCGCTTCTACGTGGCGTGTGACACCACCGACGACATCCCCTACATCCTGAGCTTCGGCACCGAGGACAGCCTGATGGTCGGCACCGACTACACGCACGCCGACCAGTCGGCCGAGCTGCGGGCGCTCGACGTGATAGAACGCCGGGAAGCGGAGGGCGAACTGCCCCCCGGCGTAGCGCGCAAGATCATCGACGACAACCCGCGGCGCTTCTACGGCATCTAAGGGGATGGCGAGGGTGGACTGACTCCCTCTCCCCGTGGGGGAGGGCCGGGGAGAGGGCGGATTCAGCTCCTCCCCCGTCTGCGAGCGGGTGGGCAGGGTGGCGAGTTACGCAAAGTTCTCCCCCCTTGGGGGAGATGCCCCGGAGGGGCAGAGAGGGCAGGCGCGTGATGCAGAAGGTTGTGCTCGGCAGGACGGGCTTGGAGGTCACGAGGCTCGGTTTCGGCGCGCTCGAGATGCGCGACGTGGTCGAGAACGGAGGGCGGCTCCCCAGCGAGGAACACGCGGGCGTCGTCCTCAACGCCGTGCTCGACAGCGGCATCAACTTCATCGACACGGCCCCCGGCTACGGGCGCAGCGAGGAGTTCATCGGGCGCTTCATATCGGACCGGCGCGGCGAGTACTACCTCGCCACCAAGTGCGGCCGGCCGCAGACCGGCGTCGCGCACGCGCAGTCCGAGTGGTCGCGAGCGGACATCCTTCGTTCCATCGACGAGAGCCTGGGGCGGCTCAAGACGGACTACGTCGACCTCCTCCAGCTGCACGGCCCCAAGGTCGAGGACGTCGAGGCGCACGGCTGCGTGGAGACGCTCAAGGAAGTGCAGGCTTCGGGCAAAGCGCGCTTCATTGGCGTGTCGGCGATCCTGCCGGACATCGCGACGTTCGTGGAATGGGGGGTGTTCGACGCGTTCCAGATCGTGTACTCGGCGCTCGAACCGGAGCACGAGGAGACCATCGCGTCGGCGGAGGCCGCCGGGGCGGGGACGATTATCCGGGGCGGGTCGGTGAAGGGCGCGCCGCTGCGCGAGCAGGGCAGGGGAGGCGAGTTCCCCACCGTGCGCAGGCGCTGGGTGGAGTCCGGATTGTCGGAAACGCTCGAGGGGATGGACCTCGTGTCGACGATGTTCCGGTACGCGCTGGGGCATCCGTCGGCCCATACGTTCATCAACGGGACGCAGAACCTGGAGCACCTGGCGGCGAACATCGCCGCCGCGGAGGCGGGACCGCTCGACGCCGACCTGCACGCCGCGATCCACGACCGCGTAGCCGCCGTCGTGGCGCGCGAAGCGCAGAGCGAGCGTGGCTGAACTCCCAGAACGACAAGCGGGCGCCGCAGGCGCCGCCCCCGCCGATGGCAAGGTGAAGCCGTGGGCCTCGCTGGCGTTCTCCGACTTTCGCTGGGTGCTCGTCAGCTTCGTCGTCGGGTTTATCGGCTTCCAGGTGCGGCAGGTCACGAACCTTCTGGTCATCTGGGAGATCACCGGCTCGCCGCTGAGCCTCGGCCTGCTCGGCGTCTTCCAGTTCGCCCCCATGCTCGTGCTCGTCTTCGTCGGGGGCTCGATCGCCGATCTCGTCGACCGGCGGACGCTGCTGATCCTGACGCAAACCGGGAACTTCGCGCTCGCCGGCGTCCTCGCGGCGCTCATGCTCACCGGCAACCTCGAAGTGTGGCACATCTACGGCACGACGCTGGTCACCTCCGCGGTCAACACGTTCGAGGGCCCCGCGCGCATGGCGATGCTGCCCCGGCTCGTGCCGCGCTCCTACCTGATGAACGCCATCACGATGAACCAGGCCGCGCGCCACGCCGCCATGCTCATTGGGCCGGCGATTGGCGGCTTCCTCATCGGCTTCTTCGGCGCCGGGTGGACGTACGCCGCGGTCTGTCTCATCTTCATCCCCACCGTCGGCGCCCTCTTTCTGGTTTCCCCCATGCCGCCGGACGCCGGGGGCGGCGGTCGGCGCGTGAGCCTGAGTTCGATGCTCGCGGGCTTCCGGTTCGTGTTCGGCGCGCGCGTCATACTCGTGATGCTGCTGCTCGACGTCGTCGCGATGCTCTTCACGAACCACCGGGGCATCATGCCGGTGTTCAAGGACATCCTGGAGGTCAACGAGTTCGGCTACGGCATACTCTTCTCCGCGCCGGCGGCGGGGTTCCTGCTGGGCTCCGGCGCGCTGCTGCTCGCAGGAGACTTCAGGAACAAAGGCGCCGTCGTCGTGGGTTCGTACGCCATCTACCTCGCGGCGATCGTGGTGTTCGCCCTCTCGCCCAATTACCTGCTCTCGCTCGCCGCCCTCACGGTTGTGGGCGGCGCCGACGGCATCGGCGCGATCATGCGCTCGACCATCGTGCAGATGGCCGTGCCGGACGACATCCGCGGACGCACGACAGCCGTGCTGCAGCTCTCCAACCGCGGCGGCCCGTCGCTGGGGCAGGTGATCGTCGGGGCGATGGCGGCGGCGCTCCTCGCCCCGAACGCGCTGCTCGTCGGCGCGGCCATCGGCGCCGCGACGCTGATTGTCGCGCTGCTCACGGTGTCCGGTCTGGCGCGGTACAGGGGCTGACGCTTTTCGCAACTCCGCGCCGCCCCTCTGCAGGGAAACTTTCGCAGTAGTACAATCGCGACCGGGCAGACCGCAACCGCACGCGACCGGGGAGGACGAACGAATGGCCACTGCGACCCCAGTCTCTACTGAACCCGAGTTGCGCGACCACGTTGCGGCTGGCGCCGTCATCACCAGCCACACCCTGCAGCATCTGTACGGGCACGCGTTCTGGGTGATACTTCCCACCATCTACGCAGCGTTGGGGCTCAACCCGATAACGGCGGGCCTCGTCGGGACCATGCGACAGGTCGGCAGCGGAGTCTCCTCGACGGTGGGCGGCTTCCTGGTGGACCGGCTGCAGCACCGGCGTCTCCTGATCCTGTACCTGAGCCTCGCCGCCATGGGGCTGGGGTACTTCCTGGTGGGCGCCGCGCCGACCTACGTGCTGATCCTGGGGGCCCTGATGGTCGCTTCGATAGCCGGGTCGATATGGCACCCCACCGCACGCGGCCTCCTGTCCCAGATATACCCGCGGCGCAGGGGGTTCATGATCACGGTGGACCGCTCGGCCGGGTCGATAGGCGACACCGCCGGACCGCTCCTCGCGGGGTTCCTCCTGGCGTACCTGCTCTGGGAGCAGATATTCCTTGCAGCGTTTCCGCTGGCGCTCCTGTTCATGTTCTTCCTCTGGACGCTCCTCCGCCGCTCGGAGGCGTTCCAGAACGTAGGAGCGCGTTCGAGAGGCCAGGCGCGCCCGATCGGCGAGCAGTTCAGCGACATCAAGGGGCTCTTCAGGGAGAACGGCCGGATCCTCACGCTGCTCATACTCATCAAGGCGGTCGCGGGGTTCGGGCAGGGCGGCCTCTTCCTGTGGCTGCCGCTGTACCTGTCGGAGCACGTGGGGATGAGCACTGCGGGCATCGGGTTCCATCTCGCCCTGCTGACGGCGATGGGCACGATTACCAACCCCGTTTTCGGGTACCTGTCCGACCGCATCGGGCGCATGCCCGTCATCTTCATCGCGCTGACCGCCAAGGTGCTGATCGCCGTGCTCCTCGGGCTCACCGGCCCGGGCATCATGTTCACGCTGCTCGTCGGAGTGATGGGCGCGTTCAACTTCGTCGTCAATCCGCTGGTGCAGACGTGGGCGTTGGACATCGCGCACGGGCGCAACCTGGAAGGCTCGACGCTGGGCGTGCTGGACGGAGCGAACTTCATCTTCACGGGCGTTGGGCCGCTGTTGGTCGGCCTCGTCGTGGCCGCGTGGGGGTTCCAGTCGCTGTTCTGGTACATCGCGCTGATCAGCGCCGCGGCGCTGGTGGTGGTGCTCTTCACGCTGCCGTTCGCCCGCACGGGCATGCCGTCCATGCGCTGATCCCTCCCCCCTACACGGCGTCTGCCGCGTCTTCGGGCGAGAGTTGGGCCGGCCGCCTGCGCCGAGGCGCCCGCCGCCACACGAGCCGGCCGCCGACCGCGAGCGCCGCGACGACGGGCAGGAAGACGGCGGCCCAGATGGCCGCGACCACAGCCCCCTGCGCCAGCGCCGACAGCGCCCGAACGGCGGCGCGGGCCGTCGCCCCGAGGTCGAATATCTCCACGATAAGGCCCTCGGCGGGCGTGGTGCTCACGTAGAAGAAGGCGGTGGCGGTTACGGGCCCGGCTTCGCTGACCGCGGAGACGGTTACCCGCACGGGGTATGGGTCGGGGTGGTAGACGTCGTAGGCATGGGAGACCGTCACGCGCGTCGCGCCCTCTTCCGGCTCGCCCTGCGCCGATGCGGAGCCGTCCCCGAAGTCCCAGCGGTACTCGAAGTCGCGCAGACCCTCGGGACGGGTGAAAGACACGCTGTAATCGGCCTCCTCGCCCTCGGCGACCCTGCGGTCTCCCCCCGCGAAGATGCTGATGTGCGGAATGCTCAGCACCGTCATGAGCAGCGTGTCCGACCCCTCGACGATGCCGCCCTCCCCGGAGCCTGAGAGGGTGAAGGAGACGATGTAGGGGCTGCCGGCGTGGTCGCCATAGGCGTGGCTGACGGTTGAGGTGACGCGCTTGCCGTCCGGCGTGAGCGCGCTCCCGGAACCGCTCGCGTGGCCGCCGTCCCCGAAGTCCCACGTGAACGTGAAGTTCTCAATCCCTGGGACGGGGTCGAAGGTCGCGGTGAAACGCACGAGTTCGCCGACCCGCGCGGCGGCGTCGTCGCCCGCGGAGACGGCGATGTTGACGGGCGCGATGCGCAGATTGACCTGCAGGAGGGAGTAGGCCGCCGTCTCGCGCAGGGCGTTGAGCCGCCCCTGGATGAGCTCGATCTCCTCTTCCAGCAGCGTCAACTCCCTGTGCACGAGCAGGGCGTCCTCGGCGTCCTCCGCCTTCTCCAGGAAGGAGAGCAACCGCTGTTGCGTCGCGCGCAAGTTCGTCAGGCGCGACTTGCTGTCGACGAACTCCTCGGTGACGTCCTGGCTGGAGACGGCGCGGGACTCCTCGCGGACGCTCATACCGGCGATGCGCTCCATGGCGACGCCCAGAACGTCCGCCGGGACGCGCACCGCGACGTAGCCGTGGCTGGCGGACTGGCGCTCGAGGCTGACCACCCAGCCGTTCAGCTCGCGCGCGACGCCTGCGAAATCCTGCATCGCGTGCGGGACGTCGACGACGACCACCGCCATCGTGGCCGTCTGCACGATGATCCGATCCTGCGTTTGCGGCGTCTGCTGCGCTGCTGCGTACGCTGCGGCCTGCGTGAGGAAACCGCCGTCCGCCGCCTCTGCGCGCCCCTTGTGGTCCGAGGCCATTTCGGGAGCAGGAGTTGGGCCGGGAGGAGGCGCCGGCTCGGCGTAGGGTTCGGGGTCCAGAAACGCAGCCGAAGCGTCGGCGCCTCGTGAGGCCTCGGCGTCGTCAAGAGCGACGAACTCCCAGTCGGGAGCGGGAGCGGCGGTCTCGTCGCTACTGCCGGCGCATCCCAGCGCCAGCGCGACGAGCGTGAGAACGAGCACGATTGGGGCGTAGAACGACTGCTTCATGGCGGAACTCCCTCGTCCGGCTGCTGGTATGTAGACGCGGCAGGGGGCGATTAGGTTCCCGCAGGGGAGCGCAGCGAAGTGCGCGCTGACGCGCGCAAACCCCTCACCCGGAGACGGGTGAGGGGGCCGGAGCGCCGCAGGCGCAATCCCACCCTCCCCGCATGAGGGGGGAGGGTCGAGCGTAGCGAGGGGTGAGGTGAGGGCTCCTTAGCCCCAGGCGCGCCGCGCGGTGTCGACCACCAGTTCCAGCTTCCGCAACTGGTCGTCCCACGTCAGCGGGTTGCCCTGCAGGGTCGACGAGAACCCGCACTGGGGGCTCAGCGCGAGGTCATCCATGTCGACGTGCTGCGACGCTTCTTCGATGCGCCTGAGCAGGACGTCCTGCGGCTCCAGCTCGCCGGCCTTGGTCGTGACGAGGCCCAGGACGACGGTCTTGCCCCTGGGGACGAACCGCAACGGCTCGAAGCCGCCGGCCCGCTCCGAGTCGTACTCGAGCAGGAACGCGTCGACCTCGAGCTGGCTGAACAACTGTTCGGCGATGCGGTCGTAGCCCCCGGAGGTGTGCCACGCCCCGAACGCGCCGTTGCCGCGGCACAGGTGCATCGCCAGAATCGTCCCACTGCGGTCGAACCCGCGCAGGCACGCATTGTCGGCGTCGATGTCCTCCTGCAGCGCCCGGTCCTGATCGACGCCGAGGGATGCCCACTGGGCGCGGCGCTCTTCCGGGATGTAGTCGGGATAGTGCGGATTGTCGAGCTGCACGTACGGGCAGCCCTCGCCGATGAGGGCGGCGACCTCGTCGCGGATGATGGCCGTAACGTCGGCCAGCACGGCGGCGCGGGACTCGTACACCTTGTCGGTAACGCCCGGCTTGTAGCCGCGCGCGACGACGTAGCTGGCGGCGGGCATCGTCACCTTGTACGGCCCCGGCGCGTGCTGCCTGATGAACCCCGACTCGTGGCCCGTGAGCCGCCGCCGCTGACGCAGCCGCTCCCCGATGATGCGGCCCCCCGTCGTGCCCGGGGTCGCGCCCATCGGGTTCTCCGCTGTGATGCCCGGGCCGGCCCACTCGCCCTTGCCGCCCTGGAACGGCATGCGCACCGGCGGTTCCCCGACCACGAACCCCTCGACGGCCTCGCCGAAGTCGCCGGCCCAGCCGCTGCGCCGCAGCTCGCCGTCGGTGAAGATGCCGACGCCGGCCCGCCGCTGCAACTCGATCACGCGCAGGATGTGCTCATCCTCCACGGCGCGCAGCGCCTGCTCGTCGATGCGCCCGTCCTCCAGCGCCTGCCGCGCCTCCTTCACCTCCGGCGGCCGCAGAAAGCTCCCCACGTGGTCAGCGCGAAACGGCGTCGGCATGGCTGTCCCTCCTCTTCTGTCGATTCTTCGTAGCGCAACCATAAGCAATCCCGTCGCAGGATTCATCTCAACCCGCCTTGCCCCTCCCTCCTCCCCGAATCCGCTACCATGACCCCATGCGGACGCTCATCGTCAGCGACATCCACAGCAACCTCGCCGCGCTCGAGGCGGTCGTCGCCGCCGCCGAGGAGGAGGCGCCGATCGACCAGGCGTGGTGCCTCGGCGACATCGTGGGCTACGGGCCGCACCCGCTCGAAACGGTGCGACGCGTGCGCTCGCTGGGCGCCCTGTGCATCAAGGGCAACCACGACGCCGGCGCCGTAGGGCTCGTGTCGCTCGACACGTTCAACTACTACGCGGCGGAGGCGTGCCGGTGGAGCGGAAGCCGGCTCGACGCCGACGCCCGCGAGTTCCTGTCCGGCCTGCCGGAGACACTCCACGAGGACGGATTCACGCTCGTGCACGGCTCGCCGAAAGACCCGCTGTGGGACTACCTGTTCGGGTATCCGCAGGCGATAGAGGCGTGGGACCGAGCGGCGACGCCAGATGTGCTGGTGGGCCACACGCACTACCAGTTCGCCGCGACCGCGGGGCTCGGCCTGGAGCAGCCGGGCCCCGAGGGACTGACGGCGTTCCGGGGCCCGGCCCGGCTCGTGGTGAACCCCGGGAGCGTGGGGCAGCCGCGCGACAGCGACCCGAGGGCGGCGTATGCGGTGTACGACGACGAGGTCGGCGCGCTCGAACTGCGCCGCGCGTGGTACGACGTGGCGTCGACGCAACGGGCGATGGCGGAGGCGGGCCTGCCGGAACCCCTCATCAGCCGCCTCAGCGTTGGGCGGTAGCATCTCCCCCGTCTTCGGGGGAGGGGGCCGGACGCGCGCGAGGAGGGTTGCCGGCGCCCTGTGTTGCCGAGTGTGCTAGAATCTGCCGGAGTCTATCGTTCGCGCGAACTTGGAGGCCCCCAACCGTCATGCTCCGTATACGTCTGCGCCGAGTTGGCAAAAAGAAGCAGCCCAGCTACCGCATCGTCGTTGCCGACGCTCGCGCGCCGCGCGACGGGGCCTTCGTGGACCAGGTTGGCCACTACAACCCCCTCACCGATCCTCCCACCGTGGTGGTCGACGCCGATAAGGCCAGGCAATGGCTCGGCCGCGGCGCTGCTCCCTCCGACACGGTACAGCGCATTTTCCAGGCGCAGGGAGTCGTCGAGAAAGCCGGCTAGCCATGAAGGAACTGGTCGAGTACATCGCCAGGGCCATTGCAAGCCACCCCGACGAAGTGAAGGTCACCGAGTCGGAAGAGGATGGCCAGATCGTCATTCGCCTCGAGGTGCACCCCGACGACAAGGGCCGCGTCATCGGTCGCCAGGGACGCGTGGCCCAGGCGATGCGGACCCTCATCCGCGTCGCCGCCGTGAAGGAAGACGCGCGGGCCAACCTCGAAATCGTGTAGCGCGCCGCGCGTGACCTCCGCCGGTGCAGGGCAGCCGTCTCCCTCGCGCGACAACCTCGTCGAAGTCGGCGCCGTCGCCGGCGCGCATGGCCGCGACGGCCGCATCCGCGTCCTCCCCAGCGCCGGCGACGCCGCGCGGTTCCGGCGGGGCGCCCGGCTGTACATCGCCGGGAGCGCCTACGAGGTCGAGCGCTCCCAGCCCGCCGCCGGCCCCCAACTGCTGCTCAAACTCGCCGGCGTGGACGAACGGCGGCAGGCGCTCGCCCTGCGCGGCGCTATGATCGAGGTCCCCGAGTCCGACCTTCCGCCGCCCCCGCCCGGCGCGTACTACCACTACCAGCTGATCGACATGACGGTGGTCGACGAGTCCGGCGCGGAGCTTGGCGCGCTCACGGAGATAGTGCCCGCGGGCGGAGCGAACGACGTGTACGTCGTGACCGCCGAGGGGCGCGAGTTGCTGCTGCCCGCCGTGAGCGGCGTCATCGTGGACGTGGACGTGGCGGCGAAGCGCATGACCGTGACGCCGCCCGAGGGCCTCGAATGGCGCGTCCTCTCGCCTCCCAGGCGCAACCGACGGCCCAGGCGCCGGTAGTCCTGGGATTCACACCACCTGCGCGGGGTCAACGTCCACGCGCCAGGCGGGGGGAAGGCCCGCCTGGTCGAGAAGGGCGCGTGGCTCGGGCGCGCGGACGATGATGCGCCACTGCCAGCCGTTGCGCTGTCGCGGGGGATAGGCCGGCGCCGGCCCGATGATCTCCGCCTCCCCCATGTCCCACTCCCGGCGGATGCGATGGAGCAGGCCCGCATACCGCGACGCCTCGGCGGCGGCGGCGCGCGGGTTGGAGTGCGCGAACCGCAGACGCGCAAGCTTGTTGAACGGCGGGTTGCCGAGCGACCGGCGAAACTCGGTCTCCGTCTCACGGAAGGCGTCGTAGTCCTGCGCGGCCGCCGTTCGGATGGCGTAGTGATCGGGCAGGTACGTCTGCACGATGGCGCGTCCCGGCGCGCCGCCTCTGCCGGCGCGGCCCGCGACCTGCGTCAGCAGCTGGAACGTCCGCTCCGCCGCCCGGTAGTCCGGCATATGCAGCCCCACGTCGGCCAGCACGACCCCCACCAGATCGACCGTCGGAACGTCGAGCCCCTTCGCGACCATCTGCGTTCCCACCAGCACGTCGGCTTCGCCCGACGCGAACGTCTCAAGCAGCCGCTCGTGAGCGCCGGCGCTCCCCGCGGCGTCGCTGTCCCAGCGGAGCACGCGGGCGTCAGGCGCAAGCCTCGCCACCTCCTCGGCGACGCGCTGGGAGCCCAGCCCTAGGTAGCGGATGCGGTCACTCCCGCACTGCGGACAGCGCCCCGGCACGCGCCGCCGCCCGCCGCAGTAGTGGCACACCAGCCGCTCCTCCCTGACGTCACGCCCCTCCCCCGACGCGTGCCGGTGGTATGTGAATGGCGTCGTGCACCGGGGACACGTCATCACGCGCCCGCACGTCCGGCACGAGACCACCGTCGCTGCCCCCCGGCGGTTCAGGAACAGCACCGTCTGACGTCCCGCCGCGAGCGTCGCCCCCAGCGCCTCCTGCAACGCGGCGCTGAAGATCCCGCGGTTCCCCCCTCGCAACTCCTCCCGCATATCGACGATTTCGACGCGCGCGAGCGTCCCCGTCGCGCCCGACGGCTCCAGGCGCGACGGAAGCTCCAGCTTGCCTATCGCTCCGCGCTCCGCCCGGTGCGCCGTAACCACGTCCGGCGTCGCGCTGCCCAGCACGACCACGGCGCCCGTGAGAGCCGCCAGCCGTTCGGCGACGTCTCGCGCGTGGTAGGGCGGCGACGCGTCCTCCTGCTTGTACGAGCCCTCATGCTCCTCGTCGAGCACGATCAGGCCGAGGTTCTCCACGGGCGCGAACAGCGCGCTCCGAGGCCCCACCACCACGTCGCGCTGGCCGTGGAACACGCGCCGCCACTCGGCGGCCCGGCGCCCCGGAGCGATGCCGCTGTGCAGCACCGCCACGCGCCCCGGGAAGCGGGACTCGAACCGGCGGAGCGTCTGGGGCGTCAGCGCTATCTCCGGCACGAGGACGATCGCGCGGCGCCCGGCGTCGAGGCAGTGGGCGACGGCCTGCAGGTACACCTCCGTCTTGCCGCTGCCGGTCACGCCGTGCAGGAGCCACACGCGTGGAGCGGAGGCGGGGTCGTCGATGGCGCCGTTGATGGCGGCGAGCGCGGCCTGCTGGGCCGCCGTCGGCAGCAGCGGCGGCGCGGCGGGCTCCGGGGCGGGCGGGGCTGCCCGGACAAGCTCCGCGACTCCGGCTTCGACCAGCGCCTTCACTGCGGAAGGGCCGAACCGCTTGCGGACGCCCGCCGCGTCAAGCGGCTTCCCCTTTATCAGCTCGCCTATCAGCGCAACCTGCCGCGCTGCCCGCCGGTGCGCCTCCGCGTACGCTAGCAGCTCCGCCGCCGGCCTCGCCGCCGTGAGCGCCTGCCGCTCGCGCGCGCCCTGCGGGCGAAGAACAGCCGTCTCCTGCTCCTCGACGGCCGCACCGGCCTCGATCAGCGCCCGCGCCGCGTTCCGCGCCCACGGGCCGAGCCTCCGTTCGAGCGTGCTCATGCGCAGCGGACGCCTGGCAGCGCGGAGTTGCGCGAGGAGCCGCTGCGCGCCGCCGCCCAGCCGGTCGGCGTCGGCGGGCTCCGCTGCGAACCGCAGGGTCGTGTGCGCGCGCATCCGCAGGTCGGGCGGGAGCATCAGCGCCAGCGCGTCGTACAGCGGCGCCATGTAGTAGTCGGCTATCCACCGGGCGAGCGCGAGACGCTCCCCCGAGATCACTGGCGCGGGCGCCGCCAGCGACTCCACGGCCTTGACGTAACCCACGTCCGGCGCGTCCCGCACTTCCATCACCACGCCGTGGAGAGTGCGCCGCCCGAACGGCGCGCGCACGAGGCAGCCGGGCCGCAGGTCCAACTCCGGCGGCGCCGAGTACGTGAACGTCGGGGGCGACATCACCGGCGCGTCGACCGCCACCTCGACGTAGGCGGCGGGGGAAGGCGCGGCCTGCGGGGACTCCGCCGCCGCTTCGCCGGTCGTTGCCGTCAACGGAGTCGCCTCCCTCTCGCGTTCGCAGTCGGCTGCGCAATTCCAGCGTACGAGCCCCCAACGCAACCGCGCAACCGCCAAATGACGCAGTGAATCGGAAGCGGCGGAGAAGGCGCCCTCTGCTAGCATTGATGGCGGAGTTGTAACCAACAACCAAGGAGGGAGCTATGGCGGCCCTGAAGAAGCTAGGCGGAGCGTACCTCGTGCTCGTAGCCGTCGCCGTCGGAGGGTTCTTCATCATCAACCCGTGGGTGGCGGACGCCGGAGTCGACACCGTGCCGATATGGCTGACGCTGGACGTCCTGATGGCGCTGGCGCTCCTCCCGGCGCTCGATTTCAACTTCCGCCGCAAGCTGGCCGAGGGCAGGCGCCCCGCCGGAGAGGGCGACCTGCGCCGCTACCTGGCCGCGAGCGTCGCCTTCTACGCCACTGTCGCGATCGCCATCCTGTTCTTTCACGCCTGGTTCTCGCTGCTGGCCGCCGGGACCGACTACCTCGGCTCGTCCGCGAACGCCGCGACCGCGAACCATCAGGCGTGGGTCATCTGGGCCGCCGTCGACACCCTCCTGCCGATGGTGCTCGGCGCCACCGGAATCGCCATGTGGCTCGACGGCGCGGAGGGAACGTAGACGCATGACCACCGCGCGATCGCGCAGCTCCTCCCCCGACGGCGGGGCGCGCCGCCTCCCGGAGTGGCTCAAGGTCCCGTGGCCGGGCGGCGAGAACTACCTCCGGGTGCGGCGGCTCCTGCGGACAGCCGAGCTCCACACCGTCTGCGAGGAGGCCCGCTGCCCCAACATCGGCGACTGCTGGGAGCGCAAGTCCGCCACGTTCATGGTGCTCGGCGACGTCTGCACCCGCGCCTGCCGCTACTGCGCCATCGCCAGCGGCAGGCCCGCCCCGCTCGACCTCGAAGAGCCCGCAAGGCTCGCCCGCACCGTCGCGACGCTCGGCCTCGACTACTGCGTCATCACCTCCGTCGACCGCGACGACCTGCCGGACGGCGGCGCGTTCATCTTCGCCGAGTGCATACGCCAGGTGCGACGCCTCGCTCCGGGCTGCCGCGTCGAGGTGCTGACGCCGGACTTCGCCGGCGACGAGGACGCGCTACGCTCCGTGCTCGACGCCGGCCCCGCCGTGTTCAACCACAACATCGAGACCGTCCGCCGCGTGTTCAAGAGCGTCCGCGCGAAGGGCGACTACGACCTCTCCCTGCGCGTGCTCCGGCGCGCGGGCGAGCTCGCCCCTGGCGTTCCCGTCAAGAGCGGCATGATGGTCGGCCTCGGCGAGACGATGGATGAGGCGCTCGAAACGATGCGCGACCTGCGCGGGGCGGGCGTGAGCCTGCTCACCGTCGGACAGTACCTGCGCCCGTCGCCGCAGCACGTCGCGATGGACCGCTTCTACCATCCCCGCGAGTTCGCCGAGATCGAGCGCGCCGGCTACGAGATGGGGTTCGCGCACGTCGCCTCCGGCCCTCTGGTGCGCTCCTCCTACCACGCCGCCGAGCTGCACGCGGCGGTGTAGGCGCGGGCCGTCGGGGCCTCCGTCATTCCCGCGCACGCCCGTCATTCCCTCGCCCTCTACCGTCATTCCCGCGCAGGCGGGAATCCATCCGGTGCTGCCGCTCGTTTACGCGGGTTGCCGGATGCGCGCACGTTGCCGGGACGTGGATCCTCGCAATCTCTACAAGGACATCCTGAGGTAGCCCCGCCCCGCCGTTCCTGCGTCCTCCTGCCGTCACACGGCCCGGATGGATTCCCGCCTGCGCGGGAATGACGAAAGGTGGGCGGTTTAGCGCGCAGCAGCGCGCGGCGGTGTAGCGCCCTCACGTAATCGTGAACGTGGAGCCGGAGGCGCCCTTCGTAACCTCGATGCGCACGGGGAACGCCTCCTTGATGTCGTCCATGTGCGTGATGACCAGGATCCGCTCGAAGCGGTCCTCGATCGCGCGCACCACGTCCAGGATGCGGTCCCGGCCCTCGGCGTCCTGCGTGCCGAAACCCTCGTCGATGAACAGCGTCGGCAGCGGGGCGCCGGCCCGCCACGCCAGCAGCTTGCTCAGCGCTATCCGCAGCGCGAAGTCCACCCGGAAGCGCTCCCCGCCGCTGAACAGCTCGTACGGACGCGTCCCCAGTTCGTCGGCGATGAACACGTCCAGTGTCTCGACCGCCTCCCCCTCCGAGGCGCCCGTCCGGCGCGCGCGTTGCGTCTGCAACTTCAGCGACATCCGCCCGTCGGTCATGCGCCCCAGCAATTCGTTCGCCTCGTCCTCCAGGCGCGGGATAGCCGCCTCGATGAGCAGCGCCTGCACGCCCCCCTTGCCGAACGCGAGCGCCAGTTCCCCGTACGCCCCCGCCTCGTCCGTCGCCGCCTTCAGGTCGCGTTCGAGCGCCGACGCCTCACGGGCGGCCTGCTCCGACTCCGCCAGTTGCTGCGCCAGCGACCCGCGCCGGTCGCGCAGCGCGTCGCGCTCCCGCCCCTGCTCCGCCAGTTCCCGGGCGACCTCGTCGCGCTGCGCGGCGTACGACGGCAACTCCGCCAGTTCCGCGGCGATGGCCGCGAGCGCCTGCTCGACCCGCTCCCCCTCCTCCGCGGCATCCGACGCCCGGCGGCGCGCGCCTTGCAGCGACGTCTCGTCGTCGGGGAGACGCGCCCGCGCCGTCGCGAGTCCCTGCTGCTCCGCCTCCCAGCGCGACAGCGCCGCGACTTCCCGGTCGGCCTGCTCGGCGGCGTCCGCGTCGTACGCGAGGGCGTCGATGCGGGCCCGGAGCGACCGGGCCGCCGCCTGCTCGTCGAGGGCGTAGTCGCCTGCCGCGATGCGGGCCTCGACGGCGGCCAGTTCCGCGGCGCGGCTCTCGCGCTGCGCGGCGGCGCGCTCCGCCTCCTCTTTCCGCGCTTCGAGCCGCGCCTGCTCGCCGTCCAGCCGCGAGCGCTCCGCCTCCACCGACGCCTGCGCGTCCGACGCTTCCCGCTCGGCGGACCCGGCCTGCTGTTCGAGTTCGCCGGACTCCCGCTTCTGCCGCGCGTACTGCTCGCGGAGTCCGGCGATCTCCCCCTCGTACGCCGTTCGGATGCGCGCCACGCCGTCGGGGCCGAGCTCGCTGTTGCACAGCGGACACGTCCCGCCGTCGGCGTGGCTGTGGTCGAGCAGCGCCAGCCGCTCCCGCGCCAGTTCGCCGTCCGCCTGCGTCCGCGCCATCTGCTCCCGCCGCGACTGCAGGTCGAGCGCCAGTTGACGAGCCCTCGACTCCTTCCGCGCCGCCTCCTCGGACGCCTCGGCGAGTTCGCCGCTCCGCCGCTCGACGGCGGCGAGGCCCTCGATCAGCGACGGCAACCCGTCCGCCCTCGCCTGCAACTCCTCGATGTGCGCCCGCTGCGCGCCGGCGTCGCGCCGCAGCGCCGTGAGCGCCGACGCGACGGCCTGCTCGTGGGGCGCCAGTTCGCCCAGCAGCGCCGCGAGTTCCTGCGCGCCCGCCGCCAGTTCCCGCTGGCGCTCGCGCGCCCTCCCCAGCGCCGCGGACCCCGCCTCGATCTCGTCCGCCCGCTCGACCACCGCCCGCCACTGCGCGACGCGGCGCGCGAGACCGTCCGCTTCCGACTCCGCCTGGGCGCGTTGCTCGGCGGCCCGCCGGCCGCGCCCCTCCAGTTCCGCCGCGTCGTCCTTCCGCCGCTCCAATGCCGCCGTCCGCTCCCGCAGACGCTCCAGCCGCTCCGACAGCCCCCCGACCACCGCGTCCGCCGCCGCGAGTTCCCCCTCCGCCTTTTCGAGCGCCGCCCGCGTCTCGCCGGCCTGCGCCGCCCGCTCCCGCAGCCGCTCCAGCGCGAAACTCCTGGCCGAGACGTCGCCTCGCAGATCGCGCGCGTGCGCCTTCGCCCGCTCCTCCAGCCGGTCGTACAGCCCCAGCCCCAGCACCTTCCCGAGCACCTCCTTGCGGTTCGCGGGGGTTGCGCGGCTGAACGCGTCGGCGCGGCCCTGCTGCAGGAACGCGCTGTTCACGAACGTCTCGTAGTCCATCCCGATGAGGCGGTCGATCTGCTCCTGCGTCTGCGCGATGCGGTCGCCCGTGATGGGGCTGAAATCGCCGGGGGCGGCCTGCGCGTGGAGTTCCAGCGAACTCTGCGCGTTGCGGCGCGCGCGGGAGAACCGGCGCGTCACCCGGTAGCGGCTGCGCGCCAGCCCCGCGTCGAACACCAGCTCCACGAACATATCGTCCTGCCCGTGATGCAGCAGCTCGTCGCGCATCCCGCGCGCCCTGCCCCACAGCGCCCACGTCACCGCGTCGAGCAGCGCCGACTTCCCGTTGCCGTTCGGCCCGCACAGGCACGCCACGCGCACGTCCTCCAACTGCAGCGTAGGCGCCGCGTCGCGGTACGACAGGAAATTCCGGAGCGTCAGGCTGATGGGCAGCACCCGCGGATGGTAGCACGCTCCCTGTCTCCCCCTGAGGGGGAGATGCCCCGGAGGGGCAGAGAGGGCGGTGCGTATTACGCGCGCACGCGCGTGGGCCGTTCTCCCCCTGAGGGGGAGATGCCGAAGGCAGAGAGGGCGGACGCAGGGCAGAGAGGGCTGAGCGCGTCGCCCACAACGACGATCCTCTCTCCCAACCTCCTCCGCCCTCACCCCAACCCTCCCCCTCGGGGGGAGGGGGTATTACGCGCGCATGCGCCCTGACCGTTCTCCCCCTGAGGGGGAGATGCCCCGGAGGGGCAGAGAGGGCGGTGCGCGTCGCTCACAACGGCGATGCTCTCTCCCAACCTCCCCCGCCCTCTCCCCAGCCCTCCCCTCGGGGGAGGGGGTTAATCTGACAGTTGCCCCTTGCGGGGTGGGCCGCGCTTGCGCCAGGCTGTGCGACATGCTCCAGCACGCCAAATCCATGCGCTCGAACCCCACCAAGGCCGAGGCCGCCCTGTGGCGACGGCTGCGACGCAACGCCGTGCGCGACCTGCACTTTCGGCGGCAGGTCGTCGTCGGCCACTACGTGGTCGACTTCTGCGCCATGAAACCCGCGATGGTGATCATCGAGGTCGACGGCGGGCATCACGGCGGCCCGCGCGACGAAGAGCGCGACCGCGACCTCCGCGGCCTCGGCTACACGGTGCTGCGCTTCTGGAACAACGACGTGCTCGCCAATATGGAGGGAGTGCTCGAAGCCATCCGCCGCGCCGCCGGGCGCTAGGCGCGCTGAACTGTTCTCCCCCTGAGGGGGAGATGCCAAAGGCAGAGAGGGCGTCCCCTGACCGTTCTCCCCCTGAGGGGGAGATGCCGAAGGCAGAGAGGGCGGAGCGCGTTGGGCGCAACGGCGATCCTCTCCCCCAACCTCTTCCGCCCTCTCCCCAACCCTCCCCCTCGGGGGGAGGGGGTTTACGCGCGCTGCGCGCTGACCGTTCTCCCCCTGAGGGGGAGATGCCCCGGAGGGGCAGAGAGGGCGGTGCGCGCCGCCTGCAACGACGATGCTCTCTCCCAACCTCCCCCGCCCTCTCCCCGGCCCTCCCCC
>DAOUKL010000027.1:0-23876 GCA_034421335.1 Dehalococcoidia bacterium
CGGTCCCACAGGCGGAGGAGACGACCGACCCGTACCGCGACGCCTCGACGCTCGAACTCGAGCTGATGTTCTCCGACCTGGCGATACTGGAGCGCCGCCAGGGCCGTATCGCCTCCCAACTCCGGTCGGCGAAACCGACCGAGCGTGAGCAACTGACGCGCGAGCAGTCTGTGATCGAGGCTATCCGCGACGGCCTCGAACGCGAAATCCCGGTGCGCGAGCAACAGCTCCCGCCGGAGGCGAAACCCCTCCTCGACAACTTCCAACTCCTCAGCGCGAAGCCGCTGATGGCGGTGTTCAACATCGGCGAGGACGACGTTGAGCGCACGGATGAGATCGAGGCGGAAATGGCGGCGCGCCTGGGGCGGCCCGGCGTCGGCGTCGCCGCTCTCAGCGGCAAACTGGAAATGGAACTGGCGCAGATGACGCCGGAAGACGAGGCCGAGTTCCGGGAGTCGCTCGGGGCCGGCGAACCCGGGCTCGACCGCATGGTCCGGTTGTCTTACGCCCTGTTGGGGTGGATTTCATTCCTCACGACAGGGCCGGACGAGACGCGCGCGTGGACGATTCTGCGCGGGTGCAGCGCCGTCGAGGCCGCAGGGAAGATCCACTCCGACATCCAGCGAGGCTTCATTCGTGCGGAGGTCGTGTCGTACGACGACCTCTCGCGCGTCAGGAGCACCGCCGAGGCGCGCAAGCAGGCGCTGCTCCGCGCCGAGGGCAAGGCCTACGTCATGCACGACGGCGACGTGGTGAACTTCCTGTTCAACGTCTAGCCCCCGTTCTCCTCCCCAAGGGGGAGATGCCGAAGGCGGAGAGGGCGGATTGCCCGTCGCCCGCGCAGGCGGGAATCCATCCGGCCCCCTCCCCCGAAGTCGGGGGAGGGCTGGGGTGAGGGTTTGCGTCCGCCAGGGCGCACTCCGGCGCCTGCCCCATCCGTCATTCCCGCGCAGGCGGGAATCCATCCCCTACTGTACTTTCGTTATGCTCACGCCCCAAAGCCCGTCGGTGTACTCAACGCTCAGCGTCGCCATGCCGGGCTTGAGGCGTCCCGTTCCCTCGCCTACGCGGATTATGGCTGCGCCGCTCCACGTCTCGACTTCCTCGCTCACAACCATCTTATTGTTGACTCTCACGGTGAACTCGGGCTGCGTATTGCCGCGGATGCTCACGCCAAAGGCGTACATGCCAGGCCCCATCTCAATCTCTGTCTGGTATGCGCCAACTCCTTGAAACTGTTGAGGAATGAACTTGGCCTCTTCCGAGTAGGCCCCGGCTTGAGGGCCTGGAGGGAAGGCCATAAGGCAGAGGGCGGCAAGGATTACGGTTACTGTCAGCCTCATTGCGCTACTCCGCGCCAAGCCGCTTGGCGTCGGGGTAGCCGGATGCTTCCATGATGTAGACGTAGCCAGCCTCGTCATCGTACGAGCGCCCAGTGAGCACCTCACCACGCCAGGCCTATCAGTATTCCCTTGAGTATCTGCTTCCCTACCTCACTGTATCAGGTATTCCTCTCTGTTAGTGGTTCCCATCTATATCTACCCGACAATGCAAGCAGCCCAAGCCGCCGTGCGGCCGCCCCTACTCCCCTACGAACCGCACGAACGCCTCGTTGGCGAGCGGGCGACCTGCGTCGGTGAGGCGCAGCGCACCGTCGACCCACTCCAAAAGGCCGAGCTCGACGCACTCGGCGACGGCCTTGGGGAAGGCATCGGCGATCCCGACGCCGAACCGGGCGCGGAAATCCGCGTCGGCGACGCCGTCGTTGAGCCGCAGGCCCATCATCATCGTCTCGACCATTGCCGTCGGACGGTCGAGCGCGTCGCACTCTCCGGCTATGGCGGCGACGCCGACGGCGTCGACGGGGCCGGTGGGCGCCCAGGCCTCGACGCGCTCGATATAGACGCGGGGAGGCTTCACCGCCGCGAAGCGGAAGCCGAGCGGCCCGGCGTCGCCGCCATAGAGATAGCTGTGGGCCCCGGGGCCTACGCCAAGGTAAGGGAGGCTGCGCCAGTAGGCGAGGTTGTGGATGCTCTCGCGTCCAGGCCGCGCCCAGTTCGAAATCTCGTACTGCGCGAGCCCCGCCCCCGCGAGAGTCGACTGCGCAAGCGCGTACATCTCGGCGGCGAGGTCGGCGTCCGGCTCCGGGACGCGGCCAAGCCGCACGTCGGCCTCGAGCGGCGTGCCGGGCTCGAGGGTGAGGGCGTACGCGGAGAGGTGGTCGACGCCGAGCTCGACGGCCTGTTCGAGCGAGTGCTCCCACGACGAGAGGTACTGGTTCGGCAGCCCGAACATGAGGTCGATGCTGAGATTGTCGAATCCGGCGGCGCGGGCCGCGGCAACGGCCTGGACCGCGCGGTCGGCGCTGTGGCGGCGTCCTAGCATCCGTAGTTCGTGGTCGTCGAACGACTGCACGCCGATTGAGATGCGGTTGAAGCCGGCGCGCCGCATGGCGCGGACGCGCTCGCGGGCGCAGTCGCCGGGGTTCGCCTCGATGGTCGCCTCGGCGTCGGGCGGGAGATCGAACGCGGCGGTTATGGCGCGCATCAGCCGGGCGATGTCGCGAGTCGGCAGGTACGAGGGGGTGCCGCCGCCGAAAAAGACGCTCGACAGCGTCGGCCGCCCCAGCCAGCCGCCCCACAGCTCAATCTCGCGCTCGAGCGCGCCGACGTAGGTCGGCATCAGCGACTCGATGCCCGCGTACGTGTTGAAGTCGCAGTAAGGGCACTTCGACAGGCAGAACGGGATATGAACGTACAGGGCCAGCGCGGACGGCATTCGGCTAGTCTACCAAGAACCCCTTCCCCACAAGCCCAAGGGCGCCCGCCAGCGCGCTCCCGTCGCCTGCGAACGCAGGAATCTCGCCCCCTCCCCCCGAGGGGGAGGGCCGGGGAGAGGGTGGAGGGCGACAGGGCGCCTCCACAGTCATTCCCGCGAAGGCGGGAATCCATCCCACCCCCTCCCCCGAAGACGGGGGAGGGCTGGGGTGAGGGTTTGCGCCCGCCAGGGCGCACTCCGGCACCTGCGAAAGCGGGAATCTCGCCTCCTATTCTCCTTCCGTGGGGGGAGATTCCTGAGGAGAGAAAGCGCGCCCCGCGAAAGGCGGAGAGCGCTCTCGTTGTGGCACAATGACGACGGCGCTTGACGCGGAGGTGGTGTGATGCCCCAGGTAGTGCTCCTGCGACATGGCGAGAGCGAGTGGAACCTCTCCAATCGCTTCTCCGGCTGGACGGACGTCGACCTCACCGACACCGGTCGGGAGGAGGCCGCGCGCTCCGCCCGCCTCCTGGCCGAAGAGGGCTTCTCGTTCGACGTCGCCTACACCTCGGTGCTGAAGCGCGCGATCCGCACCCTGTGGATCGTCCTCGACGAAATGGACCTCATGTGGATCCCCGTCGTGCGCGACTGGCGGCTGAACGAGCGCCACTACGGCGCCCTGCAGGGACTCAACAAGGCCGAGACCGCCGAACGCCACGGCGACGAACAGGTGCTCCTCTGGCGGCGAAGCTACGACGTGCCCCCGCCCGAACTCGAACCCTCCGACGAACGCCACCCCGGACGCGACCCCCGCTACGCCGGCGCCGACCCCGCCGAGCTCCCCCTCACCGAAGCTCTCAAGGACACGGTCGCGCGGTTCGTTCCCTACTGGGAGGGCGTCATAGCGCCCGATATCGCCGCCGGACGGCGCGTCCTCATCGTCGCTCACGGCAACAGCCTGCGCGCCCTCGTGAAGCACCTCGACAACGTTTCGGACGCCGACATCATCGACCTGAACATCCCCACCGGCGTTCCGCTCGTGTACGACCTCGACGACAACCTGCGCCCCACCGGCAACCGTTACCTCGGCGACCAGGCCGAGGTGGAGGCGGCCGTGGCCGCCGTCGCCGCGCAGGGCCGGGCAGCTCAGTGACCCGCACCCTGCTCTCTTGGAACGTCAACGGTCTGCGCGCTCTCCATAAGCGTGGAGAGTTCGTCGACTGGCTCCTGCGTGAGCAGCCCGACGCGCTCTGCCTCCAGGAGATCAAGGCCCTCCCGGAGCAACTCGACCCCAACCTGCTGGAGATCGAGGGCTACCACGCCTACTTCAACTCCGGGGAGATCAAGGGCTACTCCGGCGTCGCCCTCTACACCCGCGAGGAGCCGCTCGACGTCGCCTTCGGCCTCGGCGTGCCGGAGTTCGACGCCGAGGGACGCCTGGTGCAGGCCGACTACGGCGCGTTCGTGCTGTTCGGCGTCTACTTCCCCAACGGGCGGATGGGCTCCGAGCGACTCGACTTCAAGATGCGCTTCTACGACGCATTCCTCGAACGCATCGAGTCGCTCCGGGCGGAGGGGCGGCGCATCGTCGTGTGCGGCGATGTGAACACGGCGCACACGGAGATCGACATTGCGCGTCCGGGCCCCAACTCCAGGGTCTCGGGCTTCCTGCCGCAGGAGCGGGCGTGGATCGACAAATGGCTTGCGACGGGGTACGTCGACACGTCCCGGCTGTTCTGCGACGAGCCGGACCACTACACGTGGTGGGCCAACTGGGCCAACTCGCGGGCGCGCAACATCGGCTGGCGCATCGACTACTTCGTGGTGAGCGAGGACCTGGCGCCGCGCGTCGAGCGCGCCTGGATACTGTCGGACGTCTACGGCTCCGACCACTGCCCCATCGGCCTGGAACTCAACGCGTAGGCGCCCCTAGTCCAGCACGGGCTCGGTGCGCTGGTCGTAGCGCCACACGCCCTTCCACTTCAGACCGGTGCCCGTCGTGATGCCCAGGCCGACGCACCCGTTGATGATGAACGCCGCGGGCGCGCCGACGACGGCCGCAAGTGCGCCCATCTCCGCGCCGCCCGCCGAGTTCCCCAGCGCCGCGAGGATCGACGAGAAGCTGCCAGCGCGGCCCCGGTACTGGTCGGGCGCCGCCAGCTGGATGAGCGCCTGCCTGGCGGTGAAGCTGATAATGTCCATGAGGCCGAGAAACGCCAGCGCCGCGAGCCCGATGTGGAACCACGGCGCCAGTCCCAGCGCGACGAGTCCGAGCGCGTAGCCGACGTACGCCAGCACGACCATCCTGCCCTTGCGCGCCGGGTCCCCGAGCCGGAGCAGGATCAGGGTGCCGAGGATGGAGCCCGCCGCCGGCGCCGAGAAGAGCATCCCCAGTCCCACCTCGTCCACGCCGTACAAGTCCGCGAGCGCCGGCATCAGCGGCCGGAAGAACCCGAACGACATCACGCCGAAGTCCATGAGGAACGTGCCCCACAGCACTTCCTTCGTCTTCAGGAAGCGCGCGCCCTCCCATATCGCCGCGAGCGACACTTTGCGCTGCTCCCCCACCTGCTTCCCCGACGTGCGGATGGCGATGGTCGCGACGATGGCGAAAAAGAGGATCGCCGAGTTGACCACGAGCGCCCACCCCACGTCGACCACGGCGATGAGCGTGCCGGCGAGGAACGGCCCGCCGAACAGCGTTCCCTGGCTCAGCGCGCCGAACCAGGTGATGCCGTTCATCACGTGGCTCCGCGGCAGCAGCCGGGGCAAGAACGCCCGCTGCGCCGGACGCCCCAGGATGTTCGTTCCGGACCAGAAGGTCGTGAGCACCCACAGGTGCCACACCTCCACGGTCTCCGTGAAGATGAGCACGGGCAGCAGGGCCATCGCCGCGAAGTTCGCCGCTTGCGTGTAGATCAGCAGCTTCTTGCGGTCCGCCGCGTCGGCGAGCGCTCCGCCGAGCAGGCCCAGCACCAGGACGGGGATCGCCTGGAACACCGCCGTGATGCCGAGGTCCAACTCGGAGCCGGTCAGGTCCCAGACGAGGTAGAAGACGAGCGTCTCGCGCATGTTCCGCGCGAGGTTCTGCAGCAGCCCGTGCGCCCAGAAGAATCGGAAGTCGCGGAACGCCAGCGCCCCCCAGCGGCTTGGCGCCTCCGCCCCCGCATCCTCCCGTTCAGCAGCCACGGCGGGGAGGGTATCAGAGTGGAGTGAGGCGCACTCTCGCCGCTTTCCCTAACCAGGTAGAGGGCGAATCGCTCCCCTCAAGCTCCCCTACTTCCCCAAAATGTTGAGGGCGGCGCCGGCGCGGAACCATTCGAGCTGCTCGTCGCTCATGGTGTGGCGGAGCTCGATCTCCTCGTCGCCGCCCTCGAAGTGGTGGATGACGGCCTTGACCGGCTGGCCGGGGCGGATGTCGGAGAGGCCCGTAACGCTGATGGTGTCAGCCTCGAAGATCTTGTCGTAGTCATCGGGGTCGCTGAACGCGAGGGGGATGATGCCCTGCTTCTTGAGGTTCGTCTCGTGGATGCGGGCGAAGCTGCGGACGATCACGGCCTTGCAGCCGAGGAGCCGGGGGGACATTGCGGCGTGCTCGCGGGAGCTGCCCTCGCCGTAGTTGAAGTCGCCGACGGCGATCCAGCCGAGGCCGTGCTCCTTGTAGTAGCGGGCGACCTTGGGGAACGGGGCGCGCTCGCCGGTAACCTGGTTGAGGCCCTCGCCGGCCTCGCCCGTGAAGGCGTTAACGGCGCCGAGGAAGGCGTTGTCGCTGAGGCGGTCGAGGTGGCCCCGGAAGCGGAGCCAAGGCCCTGCCGGCGAGATGTGGTCGGTCGTGCACTTGCCCTGCGCCTTCACGAGCACCTGCAGGCGCTCGAAGTCCGCGCCGTCCCAACGCGGGAACGGCGAGAGGAGCTGGAGGCGCGACGACTCCGGGTCGACGTTGACGGCAATGGCGCCGCCGTCCTCGGCGGGGGGCTCGTAGCCGTACCCGCGACCGGCGAAGCCCTGCTCCGGGGCCTCCGGCGCCGCGCCGGGCGGGTCGAGCTTGAATTCCTGGCCGTCGGCGTCCGTGAGAGTGTCGGCGAGCGGGTTGAAGGAGAGCCGTCCGGCGAGCGCGAACGCCATGACCATTTCCGGGCTGGCGATGAAATTCATCGTCGCGGGGTTGGCGTCGTTCCGCGCCGGGAAGTTGCGGTTGAAGGAAGTGACGATGGAGTTGACGTCGCCCCTGTTGATGGTCGGGCGCTTCCACTGTCCGATGCACGGGCCGCAGGCGTTGGCCATGACGCGGGCGCCGGCCTCTTCGAGCGCGTCCATCTGGCCGTCCCGCTTGATGGTGGCGTTGACGGCCTCGGAGCCGGGCGTCACGAGCAGGTCGACGGCGGCCTTGACGCCGCGGGCCGCTGCCTGCCGCGCGACGTTCGCGGCGCGGGAGACGTCCTCATAGGACGAGTTGGTGCACGAGCCGATGAGTGTCGCGGAGAGCCTGTCGGGGTAGTTCTCCTTGATGACGGCCTCCGCGAGTTCGGAGATGGGCCGGGCGAGGTCCGGCGTGTGGGGGCCCACGACGTGCGGTTCGAGCGTGTCGAGGTCGATCTCAATGACGCGGTCGAAGTATTTCTCCGGTTCGGCCTCGACCTCGGGGTCGGCGCAGAGGAGGGAGCGGCGCTGTTCGGCGAGTTCAGCGAGCTCAGGCCGCCCGGTGGCCCGCAGGTAGACGGCCCCGCGCTCGTCGTACGGGAATATCGACGTCGTCGCGCCGAGTTCGGCGCCCATGTTGCAGATGGTCGCCTTGCCGGTGGCGCTGATCGACGCCGTGCCGGGGCCGAAGTACTCGACGACGGCGTTGGTGCCGCCGGAGACGGTGAGGATGCCGGCGAGTTTGAGTATCACGTCCTTCGGCGCCGCCCAGCCGTTCAGCGAGCCGGTGAGCTTGACGCCGATGAGGCGCGGGTAGAGCACCTCCCAGGGGAAACCGGCCATGACGTCCACGGCGTCGGCGCCCCCGACACCGGAGGCGAACGCGGCAAGGCCGCCGGCGTTGGGCGTGTGGGAGTCGGTGCCGATGATCATGAGGCCGGGGAAGGCGTAGTTCTCGAGGATGACCTGGTGAATGATGCCGGAGCCGGGGCCCCAGAAACCGAGGCCGTACTTGGCGGCTGAGGAGCGGAGGAAATCGAATACCTCCTTGCTCTCGGTGCGCGCGAGCGTGGTGTCGGCGAGTGCGCCCTCGAAGGCGGTGATGAGGTGGTCGCAGTGGACTGTGGTGGGAACGGCGGAGGTGGGGCGTCCGGCCTGCATGAACTGGAGGATGGCCATCTGGCCGGTGACGTCCTGCAGTCCGACGCGGTCGGGCCGGAGGTTGATGTAGCTCTCGCCGGGCAGCAGTTCGGCGTCGCCGGGGTCGTCGAGGTGGCCGAGCAGCACCTTCTCGGCGTAGGTGAGCGGTCGCCCGAGTCGCCCGCGGACGACTTCCAGGCGCTGTTCGATCTTGCGGTAGGCCTCCTCCACGAATTCGGGCGTGGAGTCTACGAGCGGAGCAGCCATACTTCCCCTCCCGGGATGCGACGATTTCGCGGTCGATGGGCCCGTGCGCCACGGGCGAGGCTAGGTTACCACAGGGGTAGCCCGCGCCAAGTTGCCCCGTGGTTCGACAGGCTCACCACGAACCAGAGGGGATGGATTCCCGCCTTCGCGGGAATGACGGAGGGGGCGGGAATGACGGAGGGAGGGGAGCGAGGTTCCTGCTTTTCACAGGAACGACGGAGGGATTGCGCAGGTCTCCCGGGAGGGGAGTCCGAAGGGCACAGCGGGCGCCCGCACGCGGCAGGGCGGTGCGCTAACCTTGGCGCATGTACGTCATCGGCACAGCCGGACACGTGGACCACGGCAAGTCCACGCTCGTGCAAGCGCTCACGGGCATCGACCCCGACCGCCTCGCGGAGGAGAAGCAGCGGGGGATGACGATCGACCTGGGGTTCGCGTGGCTCACGCTGCCGAGCGGCCGCGAGGTCAGCATCGTCGACGTGCCGGGCCACGAGCGCTTCATCAAGAACATGCTGGCCGGCGTCGGCGGCATCGACCTCGCGCTGCTCATCGTCGCCGCCGACGAATCGGTAATGCCCCAGACGCGCGAGCACCTCGCCATTCTCGACCTGCTGGGCGTTACGCGCGGCATCGCGGTGATCACCAAGGCCGACCTTGCCGACGACGACCTCCTCGCGCTCGTGCAGCTCGAAACGGAGGAGTTGCTGGCGGAGACTACGCTCGCCGGCGCTCCCGTGTTGAGCGTGTCCGCCGCCACGGGCGCGGGGATCCCGGAGCTCGCCGCCGCCATCGACTCCGCCCTCGACGCGACGCAGCAGCGACGGGACGTGGGGCGTCCGCGCCTGCCCGTCGACCGCGCGTTCACCATCTCCGGGTTCGGCGCAGTCGTCACCGGCACGCTCATCGACGGGCCCCTGGAGGTCGGGCAGGCCGTCGAACTAGTTCCGAGCGGACGGCAGGCCCGCATTCGGGGGCTGCAATCGCACCAGACCAAGATCACGGCGGCGGCTCCGGGCGCGCGGGTGGCCGTCAACCTCGGCGGCGTAGGCGCCGACGAGGTCGCGCGCGGCGAGGTCGTCGCGCTCCCCGGATGGCTGAAGCCGACCCGCGCCGTCGACGCGCGTCTGCGGCTGCTCGACGCCGCCCCGCACGGCGTCCGCCACAACTACCCCGCCACCTTCCACGCATTCGCCGCGGAGACGCCCGCACGGGTGCGCCTGCTCGACGCCGACGAGCTCGAGCCGGGCGGCGAGGCCTGGGCGCAGCTGTGGTTCGAACGCCCCATCGCGCTCGTGCGGGGCGACCGGTTCGTGATTCGCTCGCCCGACGCGACGCTCGGCGGCGGCGTGGTGGTCGACGTGGACGCCAGGCGTCACCGGAGGCGTCACCGCCCAACGCTCGAACGGCTGGCGAGGCTCGCCGAGGGCAGCCCGACTGCGCAGCTGCTCTCCGCGCTCGAGGGACGCGAGCCCGCCGACGTCGCCTCGCTCGCGAAGCGCGCCAACATCGCGGAAGCCGACTCGCTGGCGCTGGCGCGCGAGGCGGCGGCCGAGGGCTCGGTGGTGGTGGTCGGCGGCGAACTGGGCCTGTCGGCGAGCCTCTACACCGCCGCGACGTGGGGACGATTGGCGTCCGCGGCGAGGGAGGCGCTGGCGGCGTTCCACGCCCAGAATCCGCTGCGAGCCGGCATGACGCGCGAGGAATTGCGAAGCCGGCTGGGCCTGCGCGGAAGCCTCGCGCCCGCGGTCGTCGCCGGCCTCGCCGAGAGCGGCGCCTTCGTCGACGACGCCGGCACGCTGCGCCTGCCGGGCCACGCGGTGGCGGTCAGCGATGCGCAACGGACGGCGATGGACGCCTTCGTCGCCGCGCTCGAACGCGAGCCCTTCCCCGTGGAGGCGCCGACGCTGCCCGCCGACCTGCTCGCGCTGCTGGCGGACGAGGGGCGGGTCGTGCGGGCTCCGCAGGGGGTAGTGTTCGCCGCCGCCGTTTACGAGCGGCTCGCGGGGCAGGTGAAGGAGCACCTGCGGGCGCACGGGAGCATCACCGTTGCGCAGGCGCGGGACATCATCGGCGCCTCGCGCAAGTACGCTCTCGCTCTCCTCGAGCGCCTCGACGACGACAAGGCGACCCGCCGCCTCGGCGACGAGCGCGTGCTGCTGTAAGCGTGGTGGCGGGGCCCGCGCAGCCTTGACCACGGCCCTGCGGATTGCAATGATGGGGACACTCGGTTCTTGAGAGGAGCGCAGAATGGGCAAGTACTTGATACGGGCCAACTACACGCAGAGCGGTCTTGCGGGACTGCTGAAGGAAGGCGGCTCGCGCCGCAGGGCTGCGTTGGCCCAGACAATCGAGGGCGCAGGCGGAACGCTGGAGTCCCTGTACTACGCGTTCGGGGGCAGCGACCTGTACATCACCGCCGACCTTCCCGATGACGCAACGGCGACAGCGGTCTCGCTGTCCGTCGGCGCGGCGGGCGCCCTGAACGTGGACATCACGGTGCTCATCACGCCCGAGACGGTGGACGAGGCGATCAAGAAGAACATCTCCTACCGGGCGCCGGGAGCCTAGACAGCCTTCGCAGGGCGGGCGCCCCCACTTGCGCCGGAAGGCCGCGTGGTCGACCATCCGCGCATGGCGCTCGACATCTCCCAAACCGCAGGCCAGTTGTACGCCGCCGCCGGACCGATGCGGCGGCAGCGCGCTGGCCAGATCGACGCCCTGGCCGCGGCCGTGCGGCATCTGGAGTCCGCCGACCCGCTCGACGTCGAGGCGCGCCGCGCGAGCGGCAAGTTCACGTGGCTTGCCGCCGGCGTCGACAGGGGGCTGGCGGGAGCTTTCGACGCGCCGCCGGTGCCGGTCGACCACGTAGTTGTCGCGGTGGACGGCTCGCACATCGACGTGGACCGGCACTCGCCCGCACGGTGCAGCCTCGTGAACATCGGGGGCGTCGCGCTGCGGTACGGGGAGCAGCCGGACGCGGAATTGTGGAGCGCGCCGACGCTGTGCGCCGACGAGGCGTCGCTCGCGCTGCGCGACCCGCTCGGCCCGCGTGAAGTCCCCATTGAGGGCGCGCTGCTCGGCATGACCCGCGCCGTCATGGAGATCGAGGCGCTCGCCGAGGCCGTCGAGCGTTGCCCGGAGGGCCTGCCCGTCCTCGCGTTGCTCGACGGTGCGCTCGTGCTGTGGGGGCTGTCGGGCGACGCCTACCCTGATTTCGTGCGTGACGAGATCATCGACCGCCGGCTCGTCGCAGCGCTCGACCGCTTGCGCGCCGAGTCGGAACGCCGCCCGATCGCCGTCGCCAGCCACATCAGCCTCCCCCGCAGTTCGGAGGTCGTCGGCGCCGTGCGCATCTCCCGCGAGGTCTGCCGGTGGGAGACGGTGAACTGCGACGCCAATTGCGGGCGGCTCGAGCGCGGCGACCGCAACTGCGACATCGTCGCGGGCGTGACCGACGCCGACCTGTTCGCCGCCACGCTCCGCCCCGGCGAGCGGTCGCCGCTCTTCCGCAGCGACTCGAAGATCGTGCGGGAGCGCTACGGCCCGCACCAGGTGGCGTTCTTCTACGTCCACCTCGGCGAGGAGGTCGCCCGAATCGAGACGCTTGCGTGGGCCGGCCCGGAGGCGGTCGGTCTCGCCCACGCGGGACTGCTCGCGCAGGCGGAGATGGGCCACGGCTACCCGCTCGCGCTGCAGGAGGCGCACGAGCAGGCCGTCATCAGCGGCGCCGACCGCCAGTTGTTCGCACGGCTCGTGTACGAGACGCTCGCCTCCGAAGACCTGCCGACCCCGACGTCGCAGAAGGCGCGCAGCAAGCGCACCCGCTTCGTCTAAGATTGTGCGGGGCTTGACGCCCGCGCCGCCCCCGAATACCTCGCAAAGGAGCGCGTATGGCGCAGAACGGCTACAAGGTGATGGACTCGGACATGCACGTCATCGAGCCCTCAGACATGTTCGAGCGGTACCTCGACGGGAAGTTCGCGGCGTGGGCGCCGCAGATATCCCGCGCTCCCGGCAAGCGCGGAGGCGTCTTCCGCTTCCAGGGGGAGCGAATGCCGTCGTGCGACGTCGACTACCCGCACCGGATGCACGGCATGAGCAGCCGCGCCGACGAGGCGTCGCGCCCGATGCGGGAGCGCGGCTACGACGGCCCCTCGCAGCTCGAGGCGATGAACATGGAGGGCATCGACGTGGCGGTGATGTACCCCACGGTGTGCCTGTACGTCCCGAACGGGATAGACGGCGTGGACGGGCAGCTTTCGGCGGCGGTATGCCGGGCGTACAACAACTGGCTGTACGACCTGTGCCAGACCGACCCGGCTCGGATGAAGGTCGCCGCGATGCTCCCGCAGCACGACCCGAAGGAGGCGGCGCGTGAGGCGCGGCGGGCCGTGCGCGAGCTTGGGGCCGTGGGCGCCTACATGCGTCCGAACTTCGTCAACGGCGTAACGCTGCACAGCGCGGACTACGCGGAGTTGTGGGCGACGCTGGAGGAGCTCGACGTTCCCGTCGGCTTCCACGAGGGCACGGGTTCCGCGTACCGTCAGGACGGCTCGGAGTTCGGGGTGAACCGGCTGATGCTGCACGCCTGCTCGCACCCCATCGGCATGATGAAGGCCACGATCAGCATGATCTGCGGCGGCGTGTTCGAGACCTTTCCCCGCCTGCGCGCGGCGTTCCTGGAAGCGAACGCCGGGTGGGTCCCGTTCTGGCTGGGGCGCATGGACCGCGACTACAGCCTCTATCGCGAGTGGGACGCGCCGTTCCTCACGATGCCGCCGAGCGCGTACTTCAAACGCAACTGCTACGTGGGCACGGAGGCCGATGAGGACGAGCTCCGCTACACCGTGGACGCGGTCGGCGACGGCAACATCGTGTTCTCCTCCGACTACCCGCACCACGACTCGGAGTTCCCGGAGTCGGTGAGGGAGTTCCTGGGCCACGATGACCTGCCGGACGAGGCGAAGCGCAAGATTCTGTGGGACAACTGCGCGGCTCTGTACGCGCTGGACTAGCGGGGGCCCATGGCCGTACGGAGGAACGGCTGGATAACGCGCGACGCCGGCCTCATCATCGCGGCGCGGGCGCTGCACACGTTCTCGCAGGGCCTGCTGGCCGTGTTGCTGGGCGTCTTCCTGGCGAAGCTGGGGATGTCCGTTTTCCAGGTGGGGCTGTTCTTCAGCCTGGGGTTCGCCGGCACGGCGGCCTTCTCGTTCCTCTCCACGTTCGTCAGCGAGCGTGTCGGGCGGCGCGGGCTGATGGTCTTCTATACCGGGATGACGCTGGCGGGCGGCGTGGTCGTGGCGGCGACGGCGGACCCTCTGGCGCTCCTGGTGTTCGCGTTCATCGGCTCGTTCAATGGGGCGGCGGGCAACGTCGGGCCGACGCAATCGCTGGAGCAGGCGGCCATCGCGGGAGTTGTCGCGCCCGCCCGCCGGACGGAACTCTTCGCGCTGTACCGCGTCGCGGCGTCGAGCGCAGCCGCGCTGGGGGCGCTGGGGGCGGGGCTGCCGGTGCTCCTCGAATCGTTCGCGGGCGTCAGCGAACTGGAGTCGTTCCGCATCGTTCTGTGGGGGCTGGTGGGGCTGCGCCTCGTGATAGCGCTGCTGTTCACGCTGCTCTCTCCGCAGGTGGAGGCGGAGCGCGAGCGGCGCGAGTGGATCAACCCGCTCCGGCTCCCGTCCAGCCGCAGGATATTCACGCTCACGGCGCTGTTCAGCCTGGACCAGCTTGCGGGCGCGATCATCGTTCGCGGACTGCTGGCGCTCTGGTTCGTCGAGCGGTTCGGGCTGGACCTCGGCTCGCTGGCCGTGCTCTTCTTCGGCGCGCAGATCATTGGCGTCGCGTCGCTCTGGGCGGCGGGCAAGATTGCGAACCGCATCGGCCTCATCAACACCATGTCGCTGGCGCACCTGCCGTCGGGGCTGCTGCTGCTGGGCGTGGCGTTCTCGCCGTGGGTGTGGCTGGCGGTGGCGCTGCTTCTCATCAGGTCGCTGTTCGACCAGATCGACGTGCCTGCGCGGGACTCCTACATCATGTCCGTGGTGCAGCCGTATGAGCGGGTGGCGATGGGGAGCATCCACATCGTGGGACGCTCCATCTCCGGCACCATCGGGCCAACGCTCTCCACGGGCGTGCTGCAGGCGATAGCGCTCAGCGCCCCGCTCGTGGGGTCCGCGCTCGTGAAGGTGACGTACGTGCTGTCGCTCTACTTCATGTTCAGGAACGTGCGGACGCCGGAGGAGGCTGCGAGGCGGGCGCCGCGCGAGCAGGAGCTGCCCGACGCTCGTTGAGGGCGGGGCGGCTTCCTGCTAGACTCCCCCTTTGGCCCCAGCCCGGCCGGGCGGGGCCGCTAGCTGTGTTACGGAGCGCGTGAATGAGCGACAACGTCCAGTTCTTGCCCGAAGGTCTGATCACCAGCCCGCAGGGCTTCATTGCGGGTGGTTCTTACGTGGGCCTCAAGACCTACGCTCCGAACAAGATGGACGTAGGCTTGCTGCTCTCCGAGGCGCCGTGCCGAACGGCGGGGGTCTACACCACCAACAAGTTCGTGTCGCCTTCGGTGACCCTTACGCGGCAGAACGTCGACGCGGGCCGCGTGCGCGGCATGTTCGTCACCAGCGGGATCGCCAACGCCGGCGTCGGGGAGCAGGGCATGACCGACATCAGGGAGTGCCTGGCGCTCGCCGCCGCTCACCTGGGCGTCGAACCCGACGAGTTGGGCGCGGGCACGACGGGCGTCATCGGCGTCGAAATGCCGATGGCGCTCATCCGTGGCGGCATGTCCACCATCAGCCTCAGCGAGGAAGGCGGCGACGCGTTCGCCCGCGCCATCATGACCACCGACCGCGTGCAGAAGTCCGCCGCGGTGAGGTTCACCTGCTCTGGCGGGGAGACGGCGACTATCGGCGGCTGCGTCAAGGGCTCCGGCATGATCCACCCGAACATGGCGACGATGCTTGCGTTCCTCACGACGGACGCCGCGGTCGACGGCGCCTTCCTGGACTCGGCGCTCCGCAACTGCGCCGACGATACGTTCAACATGGTCACCATCGACGGGGACACGAGCACGAACGACATGGTCTTGCTGCTGGCCAACGGCGCTGCGGGGAACGCGGAGATACGCGAGGGAACCCCGGACGCGGAAGCGTTCACTGCGGCGTTGCGCGCGCTCTGCACGCATCTCTCGCGCGAGCTCGTGCGCGACGCCGAAGGCTCCGAGAAGATCTTCTCCGTGCGCGTCGAGGGCGCGGCGAGCCTGCGAGACGCCCGCCTCGCGGCGCGCGCCATCGCGGGTTCGATGCTGGTGAAGTCCGCGATACACGGCAACGACCCGAACTGGGGGCGCGTCGTCTGCGCGGCGGGCTACAGCGGCGCCGAGCTCGACGTGAGCAAGGTGAGTTTCTTCATCAACAACGTCGCCATCATGGAGGGGGGGACGCCCATCCCGTTCCACAGGGAGAGCGTCATCGCCATCATGAGCAAGGGCGAGGTCGCGCTCACGGTGACGCTCGGCATGGGAGAGCACGCCGCGACCGCGTGGGGCTGTGAACTCACGGAAGAGTACGTCGTGTTCAACAGTGCTTACACCACGTAAGAAATGGAAGCGGGCGGCCCGATAATAGTCGTCAAGATCGGCGGCAGCACCCTGGGGGCGGACGACACGTCGTTCGGCGACATCGCCGCGCTGCAGCGCGAGGGCGCTCGGCCGGTGGTCGTTCACGGCGGAGGCCCGGCCATCACCGCGTGGATGGGCAAGCTCGGCGTCCGCGCCGAGTTCGTCCGCGGCTTGCGCGTAACTGACGCCCCGAGCCTCGATGTCGTCGTCGCGGTCCTCGCCGGCCTCATCAACAAGCAGCTTGTCGCCGAATTACAGGAGGCCGGAGTCCGGGCGGTCGGCCTCTCCGGCGCCGACGGGGGACTGCTGCGCGGGAACGTGACTCATCCCGAACTCGGGTTCGTCGCCGGAACGCTGGAGGTCGACCCCGCTCCAATCGAGGCGCTTCTTGCCGCCGGATACGCGCCGGTTGTTGCGCCTATCGCGGTCGACGCCTCGGATGCCGCGCAACTGTTGAACGTCAACGCCGACACTGCGGCGGGAGCGCTTGCCGCCGCGCTAAACGCGGAGCGCCTGGTCTTCCTGACCGACGTCGACGGCATCCTCGGCGCGACGGGCCGTCTGATCGAACGCGTGCCGCTTGCGAGTTGCGAGGAGCTGATGTCCTCCGGCGTGGTGAAGGGCGGGATGATCCCCAAGCTCGAGGCGTGCATGCAGGCGCGGGCCGCAGGCGCGCGGGCGAGCATCGTGAACGGCGCCGTCGCGGGCGCGCTCGCCGCCTGCCTCAACGGCTCCCGCATGGGCACCACCGTCGTGTAGGGGCGCTGCCGTGGCGATGAATCCGGACGACGAAGGACGCGGCGGGGCGTCTTCCGCGCGCCTGTACGCCGACCGGTTCGTAAAGGCCGGCGTCGGGATCGGCGCGCTCTTCCTCGGCTACCTGCTGCTCGACTTCGCGCGCGGCGCCTACACCGACTGGCTGTGGTTCTCCGGACTCGGCTTCAGCAGCGTCTTCTGGACCGTGCTCATCACGCAGGTATCGCTGTTCACGGTCGGGCTGCTCGTGTCGGCGGCCGCGCTCATCGTCGCCTACCGCGCCGCCCACCGCGCGGCTTGGGGGCCGACGCTTCTCCCGTTCCCGCCCGCCACGTACGATTTCATACGGCGCGGCATCACCCTGGGCTGGATGCTGCTGGTCGCCGTCCTCTCCTTCAGCTTCGCCTCCGAGCTCGCTGAGCGCTACGAGCTCTTCCTGCGCGCCGCGAACGCCGCGCAGTTCGGCGTCGAGGACCCGCAGTTCGGCGTCGATGTGGGCTTCTACATCTTCACGCTGCCGGTGCTGCACGCGGTGCAGGGATGGCTCATGGGGCTGGCGATGGTCGTGATCTTCACGACGGCCCTGCTCTACCTGCTCATCTACAGCGTGCGGGGGATAAACCCGGCGTTCACTCCGGCGTCGCGCACCCACCTCGCCATCGCCGGGGCCGCGCTCATGCTCACCATCGCCCCCGCCCACTTCCTCGACCGCTACGAGACGCTCTTCTCGTCGTTCGGCGCCGTGACCGGCGCCACCTACGCCGACGTCAACGCGCGGCTGCCCGGTCTCATCCTGCTCACGCTGGCGGCTGTCGCCGCCGCGGGCATCATGCTCTTCTCCCTCCGCGTCGCCAACCTCCGGCAGTCGCTCCGGCTCATCATCGCGGGGTTCGGGCTGTGGGTCATCATCGCGCTCCTCGCCGGACTCCTGTGGCCCATGCTCACCCAGCGCCTCGCCGTGTCGCCCTCGGAGCTCCAGCGCGAGCGCCCGTACATCGAACGCAACATCGAATGGACGCGCCGTGGGTTCGACCTCGACCCGATCGACGTGCGCCCGTACGACGTGCGGGAGGAGACGCTGGCGGCGGACGTCGCCGCCAACCCCGAAACCATCCAGAACATCCGCCTGTGGGACCCCCGGCCCCTCGAAGCCGTGCTCAACCAGCTCCAGCACCTGCGCCTGTACTACAGCTTCCTGGACGTGGACGTCGACCGCTACGTGGTGGACGGCGACTACCGGCAGGTGCTGCTGGGCGCCCGCGAAATGTTCCAGAACGGCCTCGACGAAACCGCCCAGAACTGGGTCAACCGCACGCTCGTCTACACCCACGGCTACGGCATGGTGATGAGCCCCGCGACCGACTTCACGCAGGCGGGACAGCCGAACTTCGTCGTGCGCGACGTTCCTCCTGTAGGCGCGTTCGAGATAGAACAACCCCGCATCTACTACGGCGAGTCTTACGGCATCGACCGCGCCGACTACGCCGCACGGCTCTCCCTCTCGCCGGAGGACGCCGACGCAGTCCGGCCCGGCGTCGTCACCAACGACGCCGTCATCGTCAACACCACCGAGCCCCAATTCGACCGTCCGGCGACCGGCGCGAGGGACGCCCCGGTATACATAGACCGCTACGACGGCGCCGGCGGCGTCAGCCTCTCCGGCATTGTCCGGCGGGCCGCGTTCGCGTGGGAGATGCTGGACGTCAACATCGTCCTCAGCCGCCAGCTCACGCCCGAGAGCCGCGTGCTCTACCGCCGCAACATCCGCGAGCGCGTCCACACTGTCGCGCCGTTCCTCGAACTCGACGACGACCCGTACCTGGTGGTGGACGACGGGCGGCTGTACTGGGTGCAGGACGCCTTCACCACGACCGACCGTTTGCCGTACTCGCGCCGCATTGACGCGGCCCGCGTCGGAGGCGCGGGAGACTTCGACAGCTTCGAGAGACCCTTCAACTACGTCCGCAACACTGTGAAGGTGGTCATCGACGCCTACGACGGTTCGATGACGTTCTATACGATCGAGGCGAGCGGGCCCGACCCAATCCTGCAGGTGTACCGCAACATCTTCCCCAGCCTGTTCACGCCCATCGGGGAGATGTCCGCCGGCCTCCGCCAGCACATCCGCTACCCGGAGGAGCTGCTCCGCGCGCAGGCCGACGCTTTCCTTCAGTACCACATGACCGACGTGAAGGAGTTCTTCCTGAAGGAGGACGAGTGGCAACTCGCCCAGGAAGTCGTCGGCGTCGACGTCATCGTCGACCCGGACACGGGGGACGCGCGGCCACGGAACCGGACGATCACGCCGTACTACGTCATCATGAAGCTCGCCGGCGAGCAGTCCGAGGAGTTCGTCCTCATCCTTCCCTTCACGCCGAAGGACAAGCCGAACCTCGTAGCGTGGATGGCGGCGCGCTCCGACGGCGAGCGGTACGGGGAGATCATCGTCTTCGAGTTCCCGAAAGACCGCCTGTTCAACGGCCCGAGCCAGATAGAGGCGCGCATCGACAACGACCCTGTCATCTCCGAGCAGTTCACGCTGTGGAACCAGTCGGGCTCGCAGGTGTTCCGGGGCAACCTGCTCGTCATACCCATCGGCGAGGCGCTCCTCTACGCCGAGCCGATCTACCTGCAGGCCGAGTCGCTCACGTTCCCCGAATTGAAGCGGGTCGTGCTCGCCACCAACGAGAAAGTGGTGATGGAGCCCACGCTGAACGCGGCGGTGGCGGCTCTGCTGGCGGGAGCCCGTCCCGCGGCTGCGGGCCCGTCCGCCGTCGTGGAGGACGGAGTCTCTCGCGAAGAGCTGCGGCGCGTGCTGGACTCGCTGCTGCAAGCGTTAGAATCTCTGGAGAGCGGCGCCGAGGGCCTGGAAGAGGGCCTTGCCGCTCTTCGCGAACTCGCAGGCGACGGCGGCTCCGGCTGACGCGCCTTCGGGGTACGACTACAACAGAGCAGGAGCTCTCAATGGCGAAGGCATCGGCAGACTGGATGGCGCAAGAGTCCGAGTACTACGTTCACACGTTCAACAGGCAACCCATCGTCGTCGAGCGCGGCGCGGGACTGCGCGTGTGGGACGTGGACGGGAAGGAGTACCTCGACATGACGGCGGGGCTGGCCGTCAACAACCTCGGCCACGCGCACCCCGCCGTCGCCGAGGCCATCCGGGAGCAGGCCGGCAAGCTCCTGCAGATGTCGAACCTGTACTACACCGTCCCCCAGCTCGAACTCGCCGAGGCGCTCGTCGAGAACAGTTGCATGGACAAGGTGTTCTTCGCCAACAGCGGCGTCGAGGCGAACGAGGGCGCGGTGAAGCTCGCCCGCAAGTACGGGCGGCTCCACCGGAACGGCGCCCAGAGCGTTATCACCGTCCTCAACTCCTTCCACGGGCGGACGCTCGGCATGATCGCCGCCACCGGGCAACCCGCCTACCAGCAGGCATGGCTGCCGCTCGCCGACGGCTTCACCAACGTGCCCTACGACGACCTCGACGCCATCCGGGAGGCGACGACCGACGAGACGTGCGCCATCATGGTCGAGGTCGTCCAGGGCGAGGGCGGCGTGAACGTCCCCACCGAGGGCTACCTGAAGGGGCTGCGCGAGTGGTGCGACCAGAACAATCTGCTCCTGATATTCGACGAGGTGCAGACGGGCATGGGCCGCCTGGGGCATCTGTGGGGCTACGAGCACTTCGGCGTCGAGCCCGACGTGATGACGATCGCGAAGGCCCTCGGCAACGGCGTGCCGGTAGGCGCGTTCCTCTGCAAGGAGAGCTGCAACGTGCTCGAGCCGGGCGACCACGGCAGCACGTTCGGCGGCAACGTGCTCGCGACCGCCGCCGGGAACGCCACGGTGCGCTACATGATCGAGCACGACGTTCCCGGCCATGCGCAGCGCGTGGGCGCCTACTTCAAGGCGCAACTGGAGGCGTTCCGCGACGCTCATGCGCCGGCGACGAAGAGCGTGCGGGGAGTCGGTCTTCTGCTCGCCCTCCAGTTCGACTCCCCAATTGCCCGCGCCGTAGCGTCCGCCGGCAACGACGAGGGTGTCCTCCTCAACCCCGTGCTTCCCGACGCCATTCGCTTCATGCCCTCCCTCGTCATCACCGAGGCCGAAATCGACGAGTGCCTGGCCAAGCTCGGCCGGGCGCTCGCCACCGTGCTGGCGCGCCAGTAGATAGAAAACCGAAAGGACATCCCATGCCTGACAAGATAGTGCTCGCCTACAGCGGAGGACTCGACACCTCGGTCGCCATCCGCTGGCTCCAGGAAACATACGGCGCCGAGGTCGCCACCCTCACGATGGACCTCGGCGGCAAGGTGGACCTCGACGGCGCGAAGCGCCGCGCGCTCGAAATCGGCGCCGTGCGCGTCGACGTGATGGACGCCCGCGAGGAGTTCATCGCCGAGTACGTGTGGCCCGCCCTGCGCGCCGGCGCCGTGTACGAGGGCGTGTACCCCCTCGCCACCGCGCTAGGGCGTTACCTCATCGCCAAGCACCTCGTCCGCATCGCGCAGGAGGAGAGGGCGTTCGCCATCGCCCACGGCTGCACGGGCAAGGGCAACGACCAGGTGCGGTTCGAGGTCAGCGCCGCCGCGCTCGCGCCGGCCATCAAGGTCGTCGCTCCCGCGCGGGAGTGGGGGATGACCCGCGACGACGAGATCGCCTACGCCCAGCAGCGCGCCATTCCGCTCGACCTCAACAAGCGCAGCACGTACTCCGTCGACGAAAACATCTGGGGGCGCAGCATCGAGGCCGGCGACCTGGAGGACCCGTGGGCCGAGCCGCCGGAGGAGGCGTACGCGTGGACGGTCGCCTCCGGCGCCGCCCCCGACGAACCACACTACGTCGAGATCCGTTTCGCCGGCGGCGTTCCAGTGGCGATCGACGGCGAGGAGTTGGGCGCGGTGGCGCTGGTGGAGTTGCTGAACGACGTTGCGGGGAGCAACGGCGTGGGGCGCATCGACCACGTCGAGAACCGGCTGGTGGGCATCAAGAGCCGCGAGATCTACGAGGCGCCGGCTGCGGTCGTGCTGCACCAGGCGCACCGGGCGCTCGAGCAGATGTGCCTCAGCAAGGAGCAGTCGCGGTTCAAGGAGCGACTGGCGGCGGAGTACGCTGACATGGTGTACAACGGGCTGTGGTTCACGGCGCACCGGCGCGACCTCGACGCCTACGTCGCCAGCACGCAGCGCCACGTCAACGGCTCGGTGCGCGTGCGCCTGCACAAGGGCTCGGCGGTCGTCACGGGCCGCCGCAGCGACGACGCCCTCTACCGCCACGACCTCGCCACGTACGACGCCGGGGACGCGTTCGACCATCAGGCGTCGGTGGGCTTCATCTCCGTCTACGGGCTGCCCGTGCGCACGCAGGCGCAGGTGCAGGGCGCGGAGCAGTAACCGCGCCGTGAGCGGCGCTCTCCTCGCCCTTGCCGCGGCGGCGATGCTCGGTCTGAATACGGCCATCGTCCGCCGCAGCGTCCTGCGCGCATCGGCCTACGACGGCATCGTGCTCTCCATCGGGCTGTCCGTGCCGCTCTTCGCGGCGCTGACGCTCGTTTCGGGCCAGTTCTCGCGCATCGGCGACTTCACCGGCTGGCAGTACCTCGCGCTCGCCGTGGGAGGCGTCCTCAACTTCCTCGGCGGGCGACTCTCGCAGTTCTATGCGATCCAGGCGGTGGGGGCGAACCTCACGGCGCCGATGCGCGTGCTCTCGGCGCTGTTCGGCGCCGTGCTCGGCATCACGCTGCTCGGCGAGCAGGTGGGACTGCTGCGCGGGGTCGGCATCGCGCTCCTCATCGCGGCGCCGCTCATCGCGTTCGCGCGCCCGCCCACTGTGCAGCTCGGCTCGCTGCGCATCGCGCGAGGGATCGTGTGGGGGCTGCTGTCCGCGGCGACGTACGGCGGTTCAACGGTCATCCTACGGTGGGCGCTGGCGGACTCCGGCCTCACGCTGCTCGGCGCGCTGGTGGCGCACGGAGCGGCGGCGCTCATCCTCGCCGCGTCGCTGGCGATTCCCGCGCGGGCGCGCAGCTTGGGCGCCATCGACCGGCCCGCGGCGCGGCTCTTTCTCGGCGTCGGCTTGATCATGACGCTCGCGCAGGTGCTCCGCTTCGCCGCGCTCGAAACGACGGACGCGGCGGTCGTGTCGCCGCTGACGGAGACGATGACGTTCTTCGGCCTCGGCGCGGCGTTCCTGCTGAACCGCCGGACGGAGGCGTTCAACCCGCTCGTGCTGCTCGGCATGGTCCTTGCGGCCGCCGGCGCCATCGCCGTCGCGGCGTGATGGGGGCCTCCCGCCCTCTCTGCCTTCGGCATCTCCCCCTCGGGGGGAGAACGGTCAACCCCTCCCCCCGAGGGGCAGGGGCAGGGGAGAGGGTGGAGGAGAGCGGGAAGGCATAAACTGCCGTTCATTCGCACGGAGGAAGTCGCAACACCATGAAGATCGGCTGGATCGGGCTGGGGCGCATGGGGCGCCCGATGGTGGAGAACCTCGTTCGCAAGGGGTTCGACGTTACGGCGCAGAACCGGAGCCAGGGCAAGGTGGCCGAGCTCGCCGCCCTCGGCGCGACGCCCGGCGCGTCGTTCTCGCAGATGGCCGCCGAACTCGACGCGATTCATCTCTGCCTGCCGGGCACGGAGCCGGTCGAGGAGGTGATGGCGACGCTGCTCGACTCGGCGCGTCCCGGTCTGCTGCTCGTCGATCACAGCACGATCCACCCCGATTCGGCGCGGGAGCTTGCGCGGCTCGCCGCCGAACGCGGCGCGGCGTTCATCGACGCGCCGGTGTCCGGCTCCGGGCCGGTGGCCGAGCGCGGAGAGCTGACGATCATGTGCGGCGGCGAGCCGGAGGCGTTCGAGCGGGCCAGGCCGGCGATGGAGGCGATGGGCCGCACGGTCGCGCTGATGGGGCCGTCAGGCTCCGGCGCGCTCACCAAGATCGTGAACAACGTGCTGATGGCCGCCAACCTCGCCGTGGCCATGGAGGGGCTGCTGTTCGCCGTGAAGGCGGGCCTCGACCCGCAGGCGCTCTTCGAGGTGGTGCGGACGGCGTCGGGGGCGAGCCGCACGTGGGAGCGGAACGCGCCGCGCATCCTCAGCCGTGAGTTCGGCAAGGACGGCTCCGCGTACCTGACGTCGAAAGACCAGGAACTGGCGCACGAACTCGCCGCCGGGATGGGCCTCGACCTTCCCGTCTTCGA
>DAOUKL010000028.1:0-10046 GCA_034421335.1 Dehalococcoidia bacterium
CGTGTGGTGGCGCATCGTCTCCTTCTGCGAGCCCGCCAACCACGCCCACGTGGGCGCCGAACTCCCCCGCCACCTCGGACGCCCCGGCGAGATGGACTTCGTCCCGCCCAGCCGAGGCATGGGGCTCGACGCCACTCGCGAGCACAAGACGACCGAGTTCCCTGTTCCTCCTCCTTCCAAGCCGACCATGGAGATCCTCGACAAGGTCGGCGAACGCTGGGACGAACTCGGCCTCCCCTAGCCCCCCCTCGTTCCTGCTTTCGCAGGAACCTCGCAGCCCCCTCCCCCGAAGTCGGGGGAGGGCTGGGGTGAGGGTTTGCGCCCGCAAGGGCGCATCCGTCATTCCTGCGTGCATCCGTCATTCCCGCGAAGGCGGGAATCTATTCTCCCCCTGAGGGGGAGATGCCGAAGGCAGAGAGGGCGGAGCGTGTCGCCTGCAACCGCGGTCCTCTACCCCGCCCTCTCCCCTGCCCCTCCCCCTCGGGGGGAGGGGTTCCGAATTCTCCCCCGAAGGGGAGATGCCCCGAAAGGGCAGAGAGGGCGGAATGTCCGTCGCCCGCGCAGGCGGGAATCCATCCGACCCCCTCCCCCGAAGTCGGGGGAGGGCTGGGGTGAGGGTTTGCGCCCGTCAGGGCGCCCCCCCCGTCCCCCCTCAGCCCCCTTCCCCCGCCTTGTATAATTGCGCCATGCGCAGAATCATCGTCGGCATCAGCGGCTCCTCGGCTCCCATTTACGGCATCTATACTCTCCGCGCCCTGCGCGACGCCCCCGACATCGAGACGCACCTCATCCTCTCCCAAGGCGCCCACCTCTCCATTCGCTACGAGGCCCCCCAGTGGGAGATTCCCCAGATCGAGGCGATGGCCGACGTGGTGCACGACCCCGGCAACCTCGCCGCAAGCGTCTCCAGCGGCTCCTTCAAGACCGACGGCATGGTCGTCGTCCCCTGCTCGATGAAGACCCTCGCGGGCATCGCCAACTCCTACAACAACGACCTCATCACCCGCGCCGCCGACGTCTGCCTCAAGGAGCGCCGCAGGCTCGTCGTGGTCCCCCGCGAAACGCCCCTGCACCGCGGCCACCTTCTCAACATGCTCTCCGTAACCGACATGGGCGGCGTCATCCTCCCCCCCATGCCCGGCTTCTACTCCGGCCCCCAGACCGTCGACGACATCGTCAACCACACCGTCGGCAAGACGCTCGACCTGCTCGGCGTCGACAACACTCAATTCAAACGCTGGGAGGGCAAAGACCCCTCCGGCGACTAGCGCGAGGACCGGTATGTCCGACGACATCGGCAACGAACTGCCCGACGACCTCTTCGACGCCCTGTGGAACGAGGACGTCGCAGGCGAGCGCGGGCGCGCCATCCTCATCACAACCGCCGACGCCAACGGCTGGCCTCACCCCGCGCTCCTCTCCTTCCGGGAGGTCGGCGCGCGCGACCGCAACACGCTCCGGCTCGTCACCTACAACGGCAGCACCACCACCCGCAATATGCGCGAGAACGGCAAGGTTACCGTCGCCTTCGTCGACGAGCGGATGACCTACTACGTGAAAGGCGCGGCGAAGGAAATCCCCTCCCACCTCGTGGGAGCGGGTCCCCATTTCGCCGTGATGGACGTCCGCATCACCCAGGTGCTCCGCGACTTTACCGGCGCCGACGAGGCCGGCGCCTACATCACCTCCGGCATCACCTTCCACAACCCGTGGGCGGGCGGGCGGCCCGCGCAACTCCCCTAGGAGGGAAGCGCCTATGCGAGTAACCCAGGTGCAGGCAACCACCGCCGTCATTCCCCTCCGCACTGTGACGTCGTTCTCCACGCGCACCGTCAGCGAGCGCCATTACACCTTCGTCAGGGTCCACACCGACGAGGGGCGCGAGGGGCTGGGTTTCTGCTACTGCGGCAACAGCGCCGGATGGGTCGTGACGACTATCGTCCGCGACCTCCTAGCCCAACACGTCGTCGGGCGCGACCCGCACGACACTGAGGCGATATGGGACGCCATGTACCGCGACGCCCTCCTCATGGGCCGCCGGGGCGCCGTCGTCCGCGCCATGAGCGCCATCGACATCGCCCTGTGGGACACCTGCGCCAAGGCCGCAGAACTTCCCCTCTACCGCTACCTCGGCGCCCCCCAGCTCGATGCCGTCCCCGCATACGCCAGCGGCGGCTACTACCTCGACGGCAAGAGCCCCGAACACCTCGCCGGCGAGTGCGCCGACTACGTCGACATGGGCTTCCGCGCCGTCAAGATCAAGGTCGGGCGCGTCAGCGCGCGCGAGGACGCCGAACGCATCGCGGCCGTCCGGCGCGCCATCGGCGACGACGTCGAGTTCTTCACCGACGCCAACAACGCGTGGAACGACGCCACCTCCGCCATCCGGGCCATCCGCCAGTGGGAGGACTACAACCTCGGATGGGTCGAAGAGCCCACCATGCCCGACGAAATGGAGGCCAGCGCCACCATCGCCTCCCGCGTCCGCGTCCCCATCGCGACCGGCGAAATCCACCAGACTCGATGGGACTTCATGGACATCATCGACGGGCAGGCCGCGTCCATCATCCAACCCGACGCCGGCGTCTGCGGCGGCGTCACCGAGTTCCGCCGCATCGCCGCCTACGCCCACGACCGCAACATCCCCGTCGCCCCTCACTGGCTCGCCGACATTCACGTCCACCTCGTCGCAGCGACCCCTAACGCCACCTACGTCGAGTTCTTCACCGACACCGAAGTGCTGAACATCATGGAGGTCTTCCGCAACCGGCTCGCCGTCAAGGGCGACGGCCTCGCTCTCCCTCAGGAGCCCGGCATCGGCGTTGTCCTCGACAACGAGGCGCTCGAACGCTACTCCCGAGACGGCTGGCGCTAACCCTTTCTCCCCCTGTGGGGGAGATGCCCGCAGGGGCAGAGAGGGCCGCGCCTCCGTCGCCCGCGAAGGCGGGAATCCATCCGGCCCCCTCCCCCGAAGTCGGGGGAGGGCTGGGGAGAGGGTTTGCGCCCGCAAGGGCGCCTCCGCCATTCCTGCGCGCCTCCGTCATTCCCGCGCAGGCGGGAATCCATCCGACCCCCTCCCCCGAAGACGGGGGAGGGCTGGGGTGAGGGTTACGCGCGCAGCGCGTGTCCGTCATTCCTGCGCGCCTCCGTCATTCCTGCGAAAGCAGGAATCTCGCCCCTTTCTCCCCCTGAGGGGGAGATGCCCCGAAGGGGCAGAGAGGGCGAAAGGCGGAGCGCGCAGCGCGTGTTCTCGCCCCCCAACCGCGAACACCGGTTAGAATCGAATCGCCGCGCAAAGCGCCCAACCAACCCCGGAGGCTTGTCCCTTGATCACCAAATTCTCCGTCCTCTACGTCGGCTTCACCGAACTCGACAACGTCGGCCTCGGGGGAACGCCCCCCGACGAGCGCCGCTACGACAACGACCAGATAGCCAAGGCCTACCCCATGGCCCTCGACGTAGCCAGGCATATGGACAAGCTCGGCTTCTACGCCCTCTGGGGCGCCGAGCACCACTTCCAGCGCGAGGGCTACGAGGTCGTCCCCAACCTCATCCTCTGGGGAACCTACCTCGCCGCCTACACCGAACGGCTCAAGATCGGCTGCGCCTTCAACGTCGGCCCCGTATGGCACCCCATCCGGCTCGCCGAGGACTTCGCCCTCGCCGACATCCTCACCGGCGGACGCATCATCTTCGGCGTCGGGCGCGGCTACCAGACCCGCGAGGTCGAGACCCTCGGCGCGCCGCTGCTCGACCAGGCCGCCAACCGCGAACTGTTCGAGGAGCAGATGGAAATCATCTTGAAGGCGTTCAGCCAGGACTCCTTCAGCCACCACGGCAAGCACTACACTATCCCCGCGCCCTCCCCCTTCCGGGGCTACCAGCCCACCGAGGTCACCCTCGTCCCCCGTCCCGTCCACCAGCCCGTCGAAATCTGGCAGGCCATCGCCAGCGGCAGGTCCATTCCCTACATGGCCCAGAACGGCATCAAGGGAATGATCACCCAGAACGGCGAGAAGCTCGCCCGCGAGATCTTCCACGCCTACAGGGACGAGGCCGCCAAGGCCGGACGCGACCTCGAACTCGGCGAAGACCTCGTCCTCGGCGTCGCCATGTCCATCGCCCCCACCCGCGAGGAGGCCGTCGAGGCCGTCCGCCCCTACCACGACGAGGCGTACAAGTGGTTCGCCCCGTTCGGGTTCGTCCGCTACGTCGACGAGGACGGCCGGCCCTGGGGCACGCCCGGCGCGCCCGTGCGAGTCCCCGCTATCGAAGACGGCGTGCAGCAGCGCGCGTGGCTCTGCGGCCCGCCCGAACTCGTGACCGAGGAGCTCAAGGCCTACGAGGCTGAATTCCCCGGCCTCGACCAGGTGATGTTCCGCTGGCCCGAAGGCATGCCCGCTGAGCAATTCAAGGAGCAGCTCTCCCGCTTCGCCGAAGAGGTCATGCCCCACTTCGGCAACGGCTAGCCCCCCTCCCCCCGAGGGGAGGGCCGGGGAGAGGGCGGAGGGAGACAGGGCGCGCCTCCGCAGGCGGGAATCCATCCGGCCCCCTCCCCCGAAGCCGGGGAGGGCTGGGGTGAGGGTTTGCGCCTTCGTCATTCCCGCGCAGGCGGGAATCCATCCGGCCCCCTCCCCCGAAGACGGGGGAGGGCTGGGGAGAGGGTTTGCGCGCGAAGCGCGTACCCGTCGCCTGCTTCCGCAGGAACGACGAACCACTCTCCCCCCGAGGGGAGATGCCGAAGGCAGAGAGGGCGGAGCGCGTCGCCTGCAACCGCGATCCTCTCCCCCTAACCTCCCCGCCCTCTCCCCAGCCCTCCCCCTCAGGGGGAGGGGGCAACGTCTCCCCCCGTGGCGGAGACGCCCGCAGGGCGCAAAGAGGCCGCCAAGTGCTAACATACCCGCCAGTTCGACTCGAAGGAGGCGGCCATGGCGTATGACCTGCTCATCAAGGGAGGACTGCTCGTCGACGGCGCCGGAACGCCGCCGCGCAGGGCCGACCTCGGCATCGCCGGCGGCCGCATCGCCGACATCGGCGACCTCGACGGCCCCGCCAAGCGCGTCATCGACGCGACCGGCCTCGTCGTTGCGCCCGGCTTCATCGACCACCACACCCACTACGACGGTCAGGTTACGTTCGACCCCCTCTGCACCTTCTCGTGCTACAACGGCGTCACCACCGTCGTCAGCGGCAACTGCTCCCTCACCCTCGCGCCCGTCCGCCCCGGCGACGAAACCGCCCTCGCCGGAATGCTCGCAAAGGTCGAGGCCATCCCCTACGACGTCCTCATCAACGGCGTAACCTGGGGCTGGACCACCTTCGGCGACTACCTCGAATCGCTCGACAACCGCCTCGGCATCAACTTCGGCGCCATGCTCGGCCACTCCGCCGCCCGCCGGTGGGTGATGGGCGACGACGCCCACGAGCGCGAGGCCACCGGCGAGGAGATCGAGGCCATCCGCGGCGTCGTCCGCGAAAGCCTCGAAGTCGGCGCGCTCGGCGTTTCCTTCGACCGCAACCCCCGGCACGTCGGCCTAGACGGGCGGCCCCTTCCCGCCAACGCGGCCGGGATCGACGAACTCTACGCAATCGCCGGCACGCTCAAGGAACTCGACGCCGGCGTCATCCAGGTCGGCGACCCCCTCGGGCAGGAGCTCAGCGACGAGATCTGCACCAAGATCTCCGAGTGCGCGGGAAGGCCCGTCACCTACCTCTCCATCGTGCAGAGCACGCTCAAGCCGGACGAGTGGCGCGCGCACCTCGCGCACCTCGACGACGTCGCCTCCCGCGGCACGGCCCAGATCCACCCCCAGATCAACCCGCGACCGGGCCTCCGCTTCTTCCAGATGGACAGCGCCGAGTTCTTCAACCTCATGCCCACCTGGAAGGGCATCATGAACAGCCCCCTCGACGAGCGCATCGCCGCCTTCTCCGACCGCGCCGTCCGCGCCGAACTGGCCCGCGAGGTCGCCGAGAACCGCAACACCACCGCCCTCGGCTTCTCCGGCAGGTGGGACCACGTCGTCGTCGTGAAGCCCGTCCTCGAAGAGAACAAGCCTCTCACGGGCAGGACCATCGCCGACATCGCCGCCGAGCGAGGGGAAGACCCGCTCGACGCCTTCCTCGACCTCGCCATCGAGGAGCGCTGCAAGACGTGGCTCGCCCGAAACCAGCAGAACAACGACGACGAGGCTATGTCCGCCATCCTCAACGACGAGCACACCCTCATCGGGCTGTCCGACTCCGGCGCCCACGTCGTCCGCGAGGGCGGCTACGGCTACGCTGTCCACTTCCTCAGCCACTGGGTGCGCGACAAGGGCATCATGCCCATCGAGGAGGGCGTCCGCCGCCTCACTTCCGTCCCCGCCGACATCTTCGGCATCCCCGAACGCGGCAGGCTCGCCCCGGGCGCCAGGGCCGACGTCGTAGTGCTGGACTACGACAACCTCGGCCTGTACGACTCCGAAGAGGCGTACGACCTGCCCGGCGGTTCGATGCGGCTGAAGCAGGTGGCGCACGGCATCCCCTACACCATCGTCAACGGCGAGGTGCTCATCGAGAACGGCGAGCACACCGGCGCGCTGCCCGGCCACGTAGTTAGGAACCGCTACTACGAGGCGGCGAACGCCAACGGCGGGGCGGCGCGCAACGGAGCCGCAGGCTAGGGTTGTCCTGGGTCTGGCTAGCGCTGGCGGGAGCGGCGATCTCCGGTCTCATCAGCATCTTCGACAAGACGGTCATCTACCGCTACGCCACCACGCCGCGCACCCTGCCGCTCCTCATCGGCGTCGCGCAGCCCATCGTGGGCCTCGCCGTGCTCGCCGCCGTCCGCGTCCCGGAAAGCGCGACGCCCGCCCTCGTCCTCTGGGCGCTCGCGTCCGGCGCCGTCTTCGGGTGCGGCGGGCAGCTCTTCATGCACGTCCTCTTCCGCGAGGAGGTCTCCCGCACCGTTCCGGTCATCCAAAGCGCGCCCATCTTCACGGCGATCTTCGCGTTCTTCTTCCTGGGCGAGCACCTGGGCTCCGTCGAATGGCTGGCCGTCCTGGCGGTCGTGGCCGGGGCCATCGCGCTCTCCATGCGCCCCGGCTCCAGCTACCGGGGAATGTTCCTGCACCGCTCGTTCATCCTGCTGATGATCTCCAGCGCGCTCCAGGGGCTGGCGTACATCCTCGGGAAGGTGGCGCTCGACGAGCTCCCGGTGCTGTTCACGCACGCGCTCAGGTCGCTCTCTCTCGGCGCGGTGTTCCTGCTGTTCAACCTGCGGCCGGAGCCGTGGCGCGACATCGCGGGGTTCGTGCGCGACCGCAGCCCCGCCCTCCGCTTCGTCGCCATGAACGAACTCGTCATCGCGACAGCGGGCCTGCTGCTCCTGCTGTGGGCGTTGCAGCTCGGCCCGGCCTCGCTCGTAACCGCCCTCACCGGAACGCGCGCATTCTTCCTCGTCGTCTACAGCACCGCCCTTGCGCTGGTGTGGAAGGGGGCGCTCGGCGAGGTGACCACGCGCGGCGCCATCACCGTCAAGCTCGCCTCCACCGCCCTCATCGTCGGGGGCATCGCCACCATCGCCGTGGTCAGCGCGTAGCCCCGCCATGACCTGGGCCACCGTCGCGCTCGCGGGCGCCGCGCTCGCAGCATTCATCAACATCCTCGACAAGCGGATCATCGTCGGCTACGCGCGCACGCCCAAGACCCAGCCGCTCGCCATCGGCCTCACGATGCCGTTCGTCGGGGCCGTTCTCCTCGCGGCGAGCGGCGTTCCGGACGCCGCCGGCGTCGAGCCCGTCGTATGGGCGCTGGTCTCCGGCGCGTTGTACGGGCTGGGGGCGCAGATTCTCCTGTTCGTGCTCTACACGCAGGAGGTCTCGCGCGCGGTCCCCGTCTTCCAGACCTACCCTCTCTTCACCGCCGTCGTCGCGTTCATCGTCCTCGGCGAGCGGTTCGGCCCGACCGCCTGGCTCGCCATCCTCGCCATCGTGGCCGGCGCCGCGCTCCTCTCCATGCGGTTCGGCGACGGCGGCGGACGCGGACTGCCGCCCTGGGCGTTCCTGCTGCTCATCGCGGGCAGCGCCGTCGAGGGCAGTTCCTACGTTTTCGGCAAGTCCGCCGTCGAGGAGCTCCCCGTGCTCACGACGCACGCGCTGCGGATGTTCGCCCTCAGCGGCGTGCTGCTCGCGTTCAACCTTCGACGTCGGCCCCTGGCCGACCTGCGCCTGTTCGTCCGGCGACGCAGCCCCGCGCTCATCTACATCGCGCTCAACCAGTTCGTCGTGGGGAACCTCGGACTACTGATGTTCATGTGGGCGCTGTCGCTCGGCCCCGCCGCGCTGGTCACGGCGCTCACGAGCCTGCGGACGTTCTTCCTCGTCGTGTTCACCATCGCGCTCTCGCTCGTCTGGCGCGGGTCGCTCGGCGAGCGCCCAACGCCCGGCGCGGTCCCCGTGAAGCTCGGCGCCACGGCGCTCATCGTCGCCGGCGCGGCCACGATTGCGCTGTCAGGGGGGTAGACCTCTTCGTGCGACAATGCCGGGCGTTATGAGCAGTCTTCCGGCGGCGCGGCGGCTCGCCCTCTACCCCACCTTTCGCGGGTGGTGGATCGTCGGCGTCTCGTTCCTGGCGCTGTTCACGCACGGCGCGGCCACGAGCTACCTGTTCGGTCTGCTCGTCGTGCCGATGGAGGAGGGCCTCGGCTGGAGCCGGACAACGCTCGTCGGCGCTCTCACCGTCGCGACGTTCGTCTCCGCGGGGTTCGGCCTCGTGCTCGGCCCGCTGTTCGACCGGCGCGGGGCGCGCCTCGGCATGACGCTCAGCGCCCTTCTCGGCGGCGCCTGCCTCGTGCTCCTCGCCTTTACCCGCACCCCGTGGGAGTACTACCTGCTCCTCGGCGTGGGCGTCGGGGTCGCCCGCACGGGGCTCGAGAACATCGGCCCCCGCACCGCCATCGCCAACTGGTTCATCCGCCGCCGCGCTGCAGCCTTCGCATGGTCGAGCGGCGGACGCGCCGTGTTCGGCTTCACGATGGTCCCCCTGTTCGCGCTGATGATCGAGCACTCTTCCTGGCGGGCCGGATGGGCCGTCCTGGGCGTGGTGGAGATCGTCGTGCTCGCCCCGCTGGTGTGGCTCATCGTGCGGCGGAGGCCGGAAGACCACGGGCTGCGCCCCGACGGCGACCCTCTCCCCAGCCCTCCCCCAGGGGGGGAGGGGGCAGGCCCCGCGGAGGAAGGTTCTGCGCTCCCCCTCACCCTAGCCCTCTCCCGCGAGGGGAGAGAGGATCCTGTCCCCTCCCCTGGCCCTCTCCCACGGGGGGAAGGAGCAGGCCCCGCGCCTCGGCGCGCTTCCGCCGAAGAGAACTGGACGCTGCGGGAGGCCATCCGCACGCCCACGCTCTGGCTCATTGTCGCCTCGCTCGTTCTCACCGGTTTCCCCGCAACCGGCATCATCGCCAACATGGTGCCCTACTTCCTCGACGAGGGACTCTCGCTCGGGGTCGCCTCCGGGGCGTTCGCGTTCTTCGGGTTCGGCGCTCTGCTGGGGCGACCGTTCTGGGGTTTCGCCACGGCGGGGCTCGGGGTCCGCGTGTGCCTCACGGCGTGGGGGTTCAGCTACTCGCTGGCCATCGCCCTCTACGTGCTGGCGGGTTCCTCCCCCGCGTTCTTCGCCTCCGCCTGGCTCGTCGGGCTCGTCATCGGAGGCGCGCAGCAACTCCAGTCGCAGGCGTGGCCCGACTACTTCGGACGCCGGCACGTCGGCAGCATTACGGGGTTCACCATCGTGCTCGTCACGCCGTCGATGGCGCTGGGTCCGCTGGTGGCCGCCGCGGCCTTCGAGCGCATGGGCAGCTACGAGCCCATCCTCTCCATCTATGCCGCCGGTGCGTTCGTGGCGGGGTTCTTCTTCCTGCTGGCCAAGCGGCCGGTGCGGGGTTAGGACGTAGCGGAAGGGGTTCGTGGTTCGACAGTCTCCCCACGCGATGCCGTTCTCATAACACGGCGGCCCAAGGCAAACTCCGCTACGTCCGCGCCCCCTATGGGACTGTCCTCCCAACCATC
>DAOUKL010000029.1:0-3384 GCA_034421335.1 Dehalococcoidia bacterium
CTCTTCGCCAACGTCCGGCCCGTCCGCATCCCCGCCGAGGACATCGACTGGACGTTCTTCCGCGAGAACACCGAGGACATGTACGCCCTCGGCTCCAACGGCATCAACATCACCGACGACCTCGCCATCGACTTCCGCGTCATCACCACGCAGGGCTCCCGGCGCATCATCAACGCCGCATTCGCCCACGCGCAGAAGACCGGCAAGGAGCGCGTGACCATCGTCACCAAGGCCAACATCGTCAAGACCACGGACGGCAAGTTCCTCGATGTCGCCCGCGAGGTCGCCGAGAACTACCCCGGCATCTCGTGGGACGCCTGGTACATCGACATCATGACGGCCAAGCTCATCGACACGGCGCGGCGCAACGAGTTCCAGGTGCTCGCGCTCCCCAACATGTACGGCGACATCCTCACCGATGAGGCGGCGCAGATCCAGGGCGGCGTCGGCACCGCGGGCTCCGCCAACATCGGCCTCGAGTACGCCATGTTCGAAGCGATCCACGGCAGCGCGCCGCGCATGGTCACCGAGGGCCGCGCCCAGTACGCAGACCCCAGCTCGATGGTGCGCGCGGGCGCCATGCTGCTCGACCACATCGGCTTCCCCGACCTCGCCGAGAAGGTCAACATGGCCCTCGACGTGTGCGGGCAGTACGAGCGCAAGGCCGTAACCACCGGACGCAACACCGGCGCCACCACCGCCGAGTTCGGCCAGTACATCGTCGACACCGTCAACGACTCCGGCCTCAAGGACAAGTGGGAAGGCTACGTCCGGGGCTAGGCCGAAGAGCAGAGAGGGAATACCGTCATTCCCGCGCAGGCGGGAATCCACTCCCCCACGGGGGCGCACATTCAACAATCACCCCCTCCCCCAAAGGCGGGGGAGGGCCGGAGAGAGAGGGCTATGCCACGCAAGAAAGTAACCGTTGTCGGCGCGGGCAACGTCGGCGCCACCACCGCCCAGCGTCTCTACGAGCGCGGCTACATGGACGTCGTTCTCGTGGACGTCGTCGAGGACATGCCGCAGGGGAAGGCGCTCGACATCGCCGAGTCCGGGCCCGTGCTCGGTATCGACGCGAGCATCATCGGCTCGAACGGCTACGACGAGTCCGCCGACTCCGACGTGGTCGTGGTCACGGCGGGCATCGCGCGCAAGCCGGGCATGAGCCGCGACGACCTGCTCTTCACGAACATGAAGATCGTCGGCTCCGTCGTCGGCGAGGTCGTCAGCCGCTCCCCGAACGCGACGCTCATCGTGGTGTCGAACCCGCTCGACGCGATGGTGCAGCACGCCTACGGCATCGCAGGCTTCCCCAAGGAGCGCGTCGTCGGCATGGCCGGCGTGCTCGACACCGCCCGCTTCCGCACCTTCCTCGCGCAGGAGCTCAACGTCTCCGTCAAGGACGTGCAGGCGTACGTGCTTGGCGGCCACGGCGACCAGATGGTGCCGCTCACCAAGTACACCACCGTGGGCGGCGTGCCCATCGCCGACCTGCTGAGCGACGAGGCTCTCGACCGCATCATCAAGCGCACACAGGGCGGCGGCGGCGAGATCGTCGCGCTCCTCAAGACCGGCAGCGCCTTCTACGCGCCCTCCGCGGCGGTGGCGGAGATGGTGGACGCCATCCTGCTCGACCAGAAGCGGCAGCTGCCATGCGCGGCGCTGCTGGAGGGCGAGTACGACATCGACGGCATCTACATGGGCGTGCCCGTCATCCTCGGCGCCGGCGGCGTCGAGAAGGTCGTCGAGCTCGACCTCACCGCCGACGAGAAGGCGCTCCTCGACAAGTCCGCCGACGCCGTACGCGAACTCGTCGACGTCATGGCCGGGGCGCCCTCGGCGTAACCTCCGCCGCTTCCTCCCCGGAGACGCGCTTCGCGCGTAAACCCTCACCCCAGCCCTCCCCCGTCTTCGGGGGAGGGGCCGGACCACCCTCTCTGCCTTATGGCAGCTGCGCCGAGGGGGAAGAGGTGTCCGTCGTTCCTGCGGAAGCAGGAACCTCGTCCCTTCTGCAAGGCTGCGAGATCCCTGCTTTCGCAGGAATGACGGAAGTGCGCGCTCTCTGTCCCACGCCCCTCCGCCCTCTCCCCCGCCCCTCCCCCTCGGGGGAGACAGGGGATGGATTCCCGCCTTCGCGGGAATGACGAGTGCGCGCCTTGCGCATCCTTTCCTGCCGGAATAGCATGGCCTCAGCGCGTAATTCGACGCGGAACACGCTCACGGAGGCCGCATTATGAAGCTGACCAACATCATCGACGCCGATACCCACGTCGACGAGACCGAGGCCACGTGGGAGTACATGCCGCCCGAGGACCAGCGCTTCAAGCCCGTCGTCGAGCTCTACCCCAACCCCGACGCCGCCCCGGACCGCCCGGAGCTGCGGGACTGGGTCGTCGAAGGCGTGCGAACCCGCCGCGTGGTGCGCAACGACTCCAAGAGCGGCACCCGCGTCGAGGCCCGCGAGCTTCTGGACGTGGACGCGCGGCTCCGGCACATGGACGAACTCGGCACCGAGATCCAGGTGATCTATCCCACGTTCTTCCTCCACGTGCCCGCATCGACGCCCGAGGCCCAGATCGCCCTCGCCCGGAGCTACAACCGATGGCTCGCCGACCGCTGCGCCGAGTCGAGGGGCCGCCTGCGCTGGGTGTGCGTGCCCCCGCTCGTGGACCTGGAGGCCACGATAGAGGAACTTCGGTTCGCCAAGGACCACGGCGCCTGCGGCATCTTCAAGAAAGGGGACGACGAGGTCGGGCATCAGCCGAACGACCCCTACTTCTTCCCCATCTACGAGGAAGCGGAACGGCTCGACATGCCCATCTGCTTCCACACCGGCAGCGGCAGCCCGGACGAGCGGCGCGGCCTCATGCGCTCCAAGGCGCCCGTCATCAACGGCATCTACGCCCTCCTCGAAGACAACGTCCCCGCGCGGTTCCCCTCGCTCCGGTTCGGCGCCGTCGAGTCCGGCGCCTCGTGGGTCCCGTTCGTCGACTACCAGTTGCGCCGCCTGAGCGACCGCCATCAGTTCTCCAGCAACGTGACCGGACGCACGCTCGAATTCGACTTGGGGGACGATCTCTTCAAGAGCAACCGCGTCTACGTCGCCTGTCAGGTCGACGAGGACATCAATATGATCCTGAACTACATCGGCGAGGACAATCTCATCGTGGGCTCCGACTACACCCACCAGGACACCTCGCACGAGCTGGAGTTCCGCCGGATGCTCGAAGAGCGCGTCGACCGCGGTGAAGTCCCCGCCGGCGTAATCCAAAAGATTACGAGCGACAACCCCAAGGCGTTCTACGGGCTGTAAGGCGCCCGTCAATTTCGGCGCCCCCCCTGGATTCCCGCCTTCGCGGGCGACAGGACCGCCCTCTCTCCCCC
>DAOUKL010000030.1:0-75975 GCA_034421335.1 Dehalococcoidia bacterium
CGCAAGATTCCCTGCTGCTGCCTCCCGTAGGAGTGGGGGCCGTGTCTCAGTCCCCCTCTGGCCGGTCGTGCTCTCACACCGGCTACCCGTCGACGGCTTGGTGGGCCGTTACCCCGCCAACTACCTGATGGGACGCAAGCTCATCCACTGGTGGCCGAAGCCTTTCGTTGCCCGCTATCGACAGGCAACCACATGCGGTATTAGCCCGAATTTCTCCGGGTTGTCCCCCGCCAGTGGGTAGATTGCTTACGCGTTACTCAGCCGTCCGCCACTAGCTCGCCCCCGAAAGGGTCCGCTCGTTCGACTTGCATGCATTAGGCGCGCCGCCAGCGTTCGTCCTGAGCCAGGATCAAACTCTCAATCAAATCTTCGAGCCTCTCAAGGCTCGTAGCGTCCGATTGACAAGGGTTTGCGCACCCCACAAGGGGGCGCGCAGGCGCTTTCCTTCCACTATTCACCTGTTAAGGAGCTACTCTCGCTCCCCCCGAAGAGGGGAACCTGCCTAGACTATATGCCCCACCATTCTCTGTCAAGCGGTTTCGCCGCGAACGCCCCGCAGACGCGCTCCCGTTCCCGCATCCGGCCGGAGCACGCCGGCGAACTCTCCGCAGGGCGACGGATCAGGCGCGGAGAGGGGCCGTATCCGGCTCTCCCCCGCCCGCCGGCGTGAGCGGCGGCAGCGCTTCCCTCACCCGCTCCCACACGATGGCGTGGATAGCCTCGACGGCCTGCGAGGCGTCGATGATCACCCAGCGCTTCGGCTCGGCTTTCGCGAGCCGCCGGTAACCGTCGCGCACGCGCTGGTGAAAGCTCCCGCCAAGCGACTCGAACCGGCGCTCGCCGTGGTCGCCTGCGCGCGGGACCGGTTCGATGCGCCCCTCTTCGTCGAACGATGCCTGCATCCGCACGCGGGGCATACTTGCGTCGACCGGCATATCGAGCAGGAACGTGAGGAGCGGCCACACGCCGCCCGTCGCCATTTCGTTGACGGCCTTGACGGCCTTGGCGGGCAGCCCGCGACCGTCGCCTTGATAGACGGTGGTGGAGTCGGCGTAGCGGTCGGCGATGACGATCGAGCCGCCGTCGAGCGCGGGACGGATGACGCGGTTCACCAGTTCGGCGCGCGACGCCGCGAACAGCAGCAATTCCGCTCCCGGCGTCAGCGGCGCGCTTTCCGACTTCACCCACTCGCGGATGCGCTCGCCAAGCCGCGTGCCGCCCGGTTCATGCACGGGCACGACCCGCCGCCCTCCGTCCTGCAGGCGCTTCGCGAGCAGGTCGGCCTGCGTGCTCTTGCCGACCCCCTCGCCGCCCTCGAAACTGATGAACACCCCGCCGCTCACGCGCGCCTCCTGTGAATAGCGGACGCTACCACAACGCCCGCGCGCCGCACACTTGCCGCACTTATCGCGCCCGGGAAATCGTCACCCGCCGGCGCGGCTCGCGCCCGACGCTGTGGGAGCGCAGCAGCGCCTGCTCGGCGATGCGGTGCTGCACGCGCCGCACGAAGGCCGACTGCGGCTGCAGCTCAATCTCGTTCATCTCCCCGGCGAGGATGCGGTCGACGCCGTCTTGCGCCTCCAGGGTTCCGTCGTTCAGCCGCGCGTCGGTTGCTGCAGCGGTTGCTTCGCCGTCGGCGATCTGCTCCAGGAAGGCCGCTATCTGCCCCGGCGTGTTCCGGCGCAGTACGAACACAGGTGCCCCGATCTCCTCCGCCGTGAGGATGGCGTCCGCCCGCCGCCGGAAGTGCGCCTTGGTCGTCAGCACCACGTCGGCCTCGCCCGGACTCTCCGCGATCTTCACCGGCAGGCCGGCCTCCTCCGCCGAACGCTGCAGCCGCTCGCGGCTCACGCCGAACGGATGCACGCGCGTTGTCGGACGGCTCGGCCCCGGCTCCCGCCGCGCCGCCCTTTCCGGCGACGCGTTCGGCTGCTCCCGCCGCTCTCGTCGTCCGGCCTGAGGCTGAAAGATGAACGGCGCGACTTCGAACTCGGGCGCGCCCCCGGTTTGCTGGTAGCTCTTGCGCACCGCGCCGGTCTCGTCGAGGGTGCGCAACTCCGGGACCACGGAGCGGCCCCGCAGCACCGCGTCGACCGTCCGGGCGACGTCGGCATGGACGGCCACGCTGTTCCATCCCTGGATTTCGACGAGCACGTCGAACGTTGGCGGCGCCTTCCGTTCGAGGATCGTCTTCTGCGTCCGCCGCCGGCGGGCCTCCTCGTCCCCAAGCGTCACGGTCTGCACTCCCCCCACGAGGTCGGACAGCGTGGGGTTCACTAGCAGGTTCTCGAGCGTATTGCCGTGCGCGGTGGCGATGAGCTGCACGCCGCGCTCCGCGATAGTCCGCGCGGCGGCGGCCTCGAGTTCCGTGCTCATCTCGTCGACCACGATTACCTGCGGCATGTGATTCTCGACCGCCTCAATCATCACCGCGTGCTGACGCGCGGGCGTCGTCACCTGCATCCGCCGCGCCCCCCCTATCGCCGGGTGGGGGATGTCGCCGTCGCCTGCGATCTCGTTCGACGTATCGACGATGACGACGCGCTTGCCGGCGGCGGCGAGCGCCCGCGCCAGCTCCCGCAGGATCGTCGTCTTCCCCACTCCGGGTCGCCCCACGAGTAGGATGCTCTGGCCCGACATCGCGAAATCCTCGACGACGCGCGCGCTCCCGATCACCGCGCGCCCCACGCGGCAAGTGAGGCCCACCACCTCGCCGCGGCGATTGCGGATGGCCGATATGCGGTGGAGCGTTCGCTCGATCCCCGCGCGGTTGTCGTCGCCGAACGCGCCGACGCGCTCGATGACGTGGGCGAGGTCTTCGCGCGAGACCTCCTGTTCATCGAGGCGCACGTTGCGCTCGGCGTAGCGCGCCTCCGGGGGACGCCCAAGGTCGAGCACGACCTCCAACAGGTCGTCCTCGCCGCGTTCGGCTTCGATGGCGTCGCGAACTCGCTGGGGGAGCGCCGCGAACAGCGCGAGACGCTCCTCCTCAAGGGTTGGGGCGTTGGGGAGTGTGTCGAACGCTATCAATGGACCTCCGTTCTGCTCACCGCGCTCCCCTGCCGTCGATCATTCCCAGCAGGAGCGCGTGCATGCGCGTGTCGGGAGTCAGTTCCGGGTGGAAGGCCGTCGCCAGGACGTTCCCTTGCCGGACGGCGACGATCGAGCCGTCGTCGAGGGTAGCCAGCGGCTCGACATCCGGCCCCGTTTCGAGGATGCGCGGCGCCCGGATGAACACCGCGTGCATAGGCCCGCCCTCGATGCCCGCGATGGGAAGGTCGACCTCGAACGAGTCGATTTGCCGCCCGAACCCGTTCCGCTGGACGGTCATATCGACGACCCCCAGCGGCGCCGGGCGGTCTTCAGCAAGGCGGGACGCCAGCAGGATGAGGCCCGCGCACGATCCCCATACGGGCCGCCCGCTGCGCGCGTACTCGGTGAGCGGAACGCGGAGGTCGTAGGCGTCCATCAACTTCGCCATCGACGTGCTCTCGCCCCCGGGCACGATGAGCGCGTCGACCGCCTCCAACTCGCGGGCGGTGCGGACTTCGACGGCGCGCGAGCCGAGCCTGCCCAACGAGGCGCAATGCTCGGCGAAATCTCCCTGAAGCGCCAGAACGCCGACGGTTGCCGTTGCGCTCACCTCTCCGCGACTGAATCCGGAGCGGACAGACCCGGCGGGCCTACCAGCCCCGCGTTGCAAGCTCCTGCGAGGGCGCCAGCGAGCGGGCGCTGATGCCCACCATAGGCTCCCCAAGCCCCTTCGACGCCTCGGCTATCGCCATGGGGTCGTTGTAGTGGGTCACCGCCTTCACGATCGCCTTCCCCCGCGCCGAGGGGTCGCCCGACTTGAAGATGCCGGAGCCCACGAACACCCCGTCGGCGCCCAGGTGCATCATCAGCGCAGCGTCCGCGGGCGTCGCAACGCCCCCGGCCGCGAAGTTCACCACCGGCAGGCGGCCCATGCGCTTGACGTCGAGGAGCAGATCGACGGATGCCCCTATCTCCTTGGCGTACGCGGTGAGCTCGTCGTCGCCCATGCCCTGCACGCGGCGTATCTGCTTCATCACCGTGCGCATGTGGCGGACGGCCTCGACGACGTCGCCGGTGCCGGCCTCGCCCTTCGTGCGGATCATCGCCGCGCCCTCGCCGATGCGGCGCAGCGCCTCGCCCAGATCGCGGCAGCCGCACACGAACGGGACTTTGAAGTCGTGCTTCCAGACGTGGTGCTCCTCGTCGGCGGGCGTGAGCACCTCGGACTCGTCGATGTAGTCGATGCCGATGGCCTCGAGGATCCGCGCCTCGACGAAGTGCCCGATGCGCACCTTGGCCATTACCGGGATGGTAACCGCCCGCATGATGTCCTCGATCATGCCCGGGTCGGACATGCGGGCGACGCCACCGTCGGCGCGGATGTCGGCGGGCACCCGTTCGAGCGCCATCACCGAGCACGCGCCGGCGTCCTCGGCGATCTTGGCCTGCTCCGCCGTAACGACGTCCATGATGACGCCGCCCTTCAGCATCTGGGCCAACCCCGCCTTGACGGAGAACGTCCCTGTCTCTTTGCCGTTCTGCGAGCCGTTGGTAGTCATACCCGCCTCCCACCGTACAGTATACGGCGGACGGGAAGGGGCGCTCAATTGCCCGGCGTCGCAGGAGCGACGGAGGGGCTCGGCATCCCTACAACTTGTCCAGCGCGAGGAGCGCCACCATCCGTGACGGCGCATCATCCGCGGCGACCTGTTCCGCCTCGTCCGCGCGGCGCCGCTTGAGCTCGACGACGCCCTGCTTGAGGTTGCGCGGGCTTACCACCACGCGCACCGGCAGGCCGAGCAGGTCAGCGTCGTTGAACTTCACGCCAGCCGACTCCACGCGGTCGTCGTACAGCGTCTCGACCCCTGCGGCTTGCAGCGCCTCGTACAGCGCGTCCGCGGCCGCCTTCACTTCCTCGTTGTCGGCGTTGAGCGCGACCAGGTGCGCCTGGAACGGGGCGATGGGCGCGGGGAAGATGACGCCCTTCTCGTCGTGGTTCTGCTCGATGGCGGCCGCGAGCACCCTTGTAACGCCGATGCCGTAGCACCCCATCAGCACCGGGTTCAGCCTGCCGCTCTCGTCGGAGTACCCAACGCCCATCGCGTCTGTGAAGAACGTGCCGAGCTTGAACACGTGCCCCACCTCGATGCCGCGCACCGCCCGCAGTTCGCCACGCCCGTCCGGGCTCCCGTCGCCCTCCCGCGCCGTTGCGATGTCCGTTGTCTCGTCGACCTCGAAGTCGCGCGGGTAGTTCACGTTCCGGTAGTGCTTGTCGGGCTGGTTCGCGCCCGCGGCGAAGTTCGCCCCCTGCGTGATCGACGGATCGGCGACCCGCCGGATGCCGGACAACCCCACCGGCGACGTCGAGCCGGGCGTGAGCCCCGCCCGCGCGACCTCGTCCGTGTTCGCCAGCCTCAGCTCCCGCGCGTGCAGGTGGTTCTTCAGCTTCACCTCGTTGACTTCGATGTCGCCGCGAATCGTCACGAGCACGGTCTCGTCGTCGGCCTGGTAGAACACCGCCTTGAGCGTCTGCGCCTCCGGGATGCCGAGGAACGCCGCCAGGTCGGCGATGGTCGTGACACCGGGGGTGTCCACCAGCTCGATGGGGAGGGCGTCGCCCTCCGGCGCGGGGTCGATGACGGAGGTCGCCCGCTCCACGTTGGCGGCGTACCCTGACTCGTCGGAGACGAGGATGACGTCCTCGCCGCTCTCCGCGGGCATGATGAACTCGTGCGAGTCCTTCCCTCCGATGGCCCCGCTGTCGGCCTCCACCTCGATGGTGGGCAGGCCGCAGCGCCGGAAGATATTGCGGTAGGCGACCCGCATCCGCTGGTAGGTGGCGTCGAGCGACGCCTGGTCGGCGTCGAACGAGTAGGCGTCCTTCATCGAGAACTCGCGCCCGCGCAGCAGCCCTGCGCGTGGACGGGGCTCGTCCCGGAACTTGGTCTGTATCTGGTACAGCGTGAGCGGCAGGTCGCGGTAGGACTCCACGTGCGCGGCGGCGATGGCGGTCACCGTCTCCTCGTGGGTGGGCGCGAGCACCATGTCCCGCTCCCGGCGGTCTTGCAGCCGGAACAGGTTGCCGCCGAACGCCTCGTCGCGCCCGGTTGCCCGCCAGAGTTCGACGGGCTGCAGCGTCGGCATCAGGACTTCCTGGCCGCCCGCCGCGTTCATCTCCTCGCGGACGATCTGCTCGATCTTGCGTATCGAGCGCAGCGCGAGGGGAAGGTACGTGTAGACCCCGGCGGCGACCTGCATCATCATGCCGGCGCGGAGCATCAGCCGGTGGCTGACCGTCTCCGCCTCCCCGGGGTCTTGCCTCAGCGTGCGCGAAAGAAAGTGCGATGCTCTCATAACCTCAGAGGATACCAGAGGAACCCTGCCCCCCCGGGGAGACGCCTGAAGGGCAGCGAGGGTCGCGTCGGGGGAGGGCGCTCTCACGGAGGGGGGGTGGATTCCCGCCTTCGCGGGAATGACGAAGGGGCGCGCCTAGACGCTGGCGGCGGACTGGTAGAGCGAGACTTCCATCGGCGTGAGGTCATCGCCGACGTGCGCCTTGATGGCGTCGAAGAACTCGAGGTCCCACTCGCTCACGAAGGTGACGGCGACGCCCTCGCGGCCCATCCGGGCCGTCCGGCCGATGCGGTGGACGTACTCCTCGACGCTCTCGGGGATGTCGTAGTTGACGACGTTGGCCACCGTCGGCACGTCGATGCCGCGCGAGGTGAGGTTCGTCGAGACCAGCAGCTTGAGCTTCCCGTCGCGGAAGTCCTGCATCACCGCGTTGCGTTCGCCCTGCGGCAAGCCGCCGTGAATCGCCTCGACCCGGACGCCCCGGCGCTTGAGGGAGCGTACGAGCCAGTCCACGTCCTCCTGCGTCCGGCGGAACACGAGCGTCTGCTCGTCGCGGTCGAGCACCTCCAGCAGCGCCGTCAGCTTGTCGCGGCGGGCGACCTCGATGTACCGCTGTTCCACCTGCTCGACCGGCTCCGACTCCTCGCCCACGCGGAACCACTCCGGCTCCCGGAGGTACGAGTAGATCAACCGCCGTATCTGCGTCGGGACCGTCGCCGTGAAGAGGGCGGTCTGGCGCGAGCGGGGCGTCGAACGCAGGATGCGCCGGATGTCCGGCAGGAAGCCGATGTCCAGCATCTGGTCGGCCTCGTCGAGCACCACCATGCGGGCCCTGTCGAGCCGGAGCACATCCCGGTCGAGCAGGTCGATGACCCGCCCCGGGGTGCCGACGACGATGGCCGCGCCGTTATCGAGCGACTTGATCTGCGGGCCGAGGCGCGCTCCGCCGTAGACGGGGACTACCTCCGCGCCGCGGTGCTTGCACAGCTTGGTCAGCTCCCCCGCCACTTGGCGCGCGAGCTCCCGCGTCGGCGTCAGCACGATCGCCTGCACGTATCCCTGGCGGGCGTCGACCAGTTCCGCGATCGGGATGCCGAACCCCGCCGTCTTGCCCGTGCCGGTCTGCGCTTGCCCGACGAGGTCCAGTCCACGCAGGAGCGGGTCGATGACGAGTTCCTGGATGGGGGTAGGTGTCTCATAGCCCATCTCTTCGAGCGCGCGGGCCACGGGAGCCGAGACCATCACCGGCCCGAAAGCTTTGTCGCGCGAAACCGGCCCGGCAACGACGTCCCTGCGCTCCCGTCTGCGCGGACGCGCGGAGGCCTCATCGCTCCGCTGCGGGGGAACGCTGCTCGCCCCATCGCCGTTCGAGGAAGAGAAGTCCCTGTTCCTTCCCCCATCCTTGGGGGAGGAATCTCTTCCCCCTCCCCCATCCTGGGGGAGGGCCGGGGAGAGGGTCCCGCCGCGTCCGCGTCCTCCCCGCCGCCTGCGCGGAGGACGGTCGCCGTTGGACGCGGACGTCTCGACGACCTGGCGTTCTCCGGCGGGACGGGGCGTCCGCCGGGGACGCCTGCCCTCGCCCTCCGGGCTTTCGCGCCGGGGACGGGTCTTGCCTGTGCGTTCTGTGGAAGTGGTGGCGGGCGGCGCGGAATTGGCCGCCGGAGCCGGCTTTCCGAGAAGCCGTGAGAGGAAGCGGGGAATCATGTTGATTCAGTATAGCACGGCGGAGCGAGCGGCCCGACCTGTTTCCCGGGCGGATGAGAGCGGATGGCGGGGCAGCGCCTTGCGTGCGGCGACCGCCAAGAAGCGGCTTCCAGGCTGGCGACCTCTATCCCCCGCCGCGCTTGCCGGGCGCCAGCAGCCGCAACAACTCAGGCAGGATGCCCTTGCGCCCGATGCCCAACGACTCGGCGTAGAGGTCGCGGACTTCGGAAGGACTGATGGCCGAACCGGGCTCGTGCTCCGCAGTGTTTCGCGCGCGTTGAAGGGTCTGCAAGTGCTTCGTGGTCCGGTTCTCCCTCGTGAGGAATCGCACGTCATCCTCGGAGAGCCCCAGGTTTTGGAGATAGGCCTTAGCCTCACTGTGCCAGAGGAGTTGCACGTAGTCGTCGATGCTGGGGCTACGCCGCAACTGCTCCGGCTTGCCGAGAATTTCCTTCACGCCCGGATGGAGGGGGCGCTGCCCCACCGCCCATTTGGAGAGGGGCAGCCACAGGCAGCGGTGCAGCACCTCCTCCGTGGCGATACGGATTTCGTTCAGGATGCCCGCGCGCCGACCAAGGGTGGAGGACACCCTCGCCCTGTCCGCCGTCACCAGCGCCGTACGCGCCCGCTCCGGCAACCTCTCCCAGAGGCCGTCGGGGAAGAAGTACGTTTGCAGGCGCTGGATTGCCGCCTCGTCCTCGGAGGACTGCAGGTAATCGCGGAGTTGATCCGGCGTTAGCTGGCTTTCCGCCCAGCCCTTCCGCTCGCTCCAGAACGCATCCCTGTCGATGAAGATGCCGAGGTCATCATAGTTGGCGTAAAGGATGCTGAATAGATCGCATGCCTTGCTCACATCGACCCAACGCACGGTTTGACTGGGCATATGCTCGATATGCTCGATACCGCTACCGACACGACCGCTACCCAGCCAAGGAGCAGCCACCCAACTTATTTCACTCGAACTCAAAGCCGTGAAAGCGCCATATCCGTCGCGCTCCAGGATGTCGAGGTCGGGCTTACAGATAAAATAGATGGATTTGGCCTTGCTCAGGAGCGCATCCACATAATCGCCCCTTTGGTAAGCCAATGCTGCCGTTAGATATTCCGAGAGGGACCGGATGCGAGGAAGCGTGTAGGCGTCAGATTCGTCGTAGTCCGCATAAGCTGACTCCAGACCTGCGCCGTCGCATCTGGCGAGCAGCGAGCGGACTTCGCGGTGCGTTTCCGGCCAGTCGTCTTCATAGTCCAGCAGGTACTCGACCAGGAGCGTCGCCGCGCGAATGATGAGGGCGGTGATCAGCTCGTCGCCCCGCTCGTTTGCGTCCGGCTGATAGGAAGTGTCCGGGAGTTTGAGAGCCCTCAGCCGCTCCAACATGTCAGGAATAGGAGGATAGATGGGCGCACCGACCTCCACCACCAGAGATGGTATCCACACCTCTTCTCTGGATCCGACACTGTTCAGAGGGGGAGGTGGGGGCTCCCCGGGGCCCAACCAACGTTTCTTCTGATGATAGTGTACTGGGCAGTGCTCAAATAGCGAATTGAATAGCCCAATAGCAACGCCAATCAGTTCCGACGCTATGCGCTCATCATTGTTCTCGTTTGCACCGACAACACTAGCAATGCGAAATAATTCGCTATACCGACTTACGAGTGGGCCGATGTCTCTATCCGCGGTCGCCGCACGACGAAATTCTTCCCTAGGCTCCTCTAGAAGCCTATTCATCTCCCTTACTACGTCCGAACTCGTTAGGGCTTCGTAGAGCCCCAACGCCTCCCAGAACCGCTCGTACGCCATCCCCCTACGCCCCTACCGACTCCATCTCGGCGGCGACGGCCTCGACCTCTTCGAGGAGGGCCGTGAGCATGTCGGCCTCCTCGACGATGCGGGCCTTGCGGCCCTTGCGGAAAATGACGGCCCGGCCCGCGCCGGCGGCGATGCCCACGTCGGCGTCCTTCGCCTCGCCGGGGCCGTTCACCTCGCAGCCCATCACGGCGACCTTCACGCTCGTCTCCATGCCCTTCAGCATGTCGTCGACGGTGTTCGCCAGCTTGCGGATGTCGACGTCGGCGCGCCCGCACGAGGGGCAGGCGACCATCTGCGCGCCCTTCTTGCGAAGGTCGAGCGCCTTCAGAATCTCGTAGCCGACCTCGACCTCCTCGCGGGACTCGTCGCTGAGCGACACGCGAATGGTGTCGCCGATGCCCTCGTACAGCAGCATTCCGAGGCCGATGGCGCTGCGGACGGAGCCGGAGCGCGCCGTGCCCGCCTCGGTGATGCCGAGGTGGAACGGGTAGGGCACCATCGGCGCGAGTTTGCGGTAGGCCTCGACGGTGGTGTCGATGTCGTACGCCTTCAGCGAAATCTTGATGAGGTCGAAGTCGAGGTCTTCAAGCACCTGGATCTCCCAGAGGCCGGTGGCGACCATGTGGTCGACCGTCGAGACCTCCTCGCCCTCGCCGGAGGCTTCGGAGCCCTTGGCGAGCCGGTTGACGCCGTCGTCGTGGCGATGCTGCCCTCGCGTGACGCCGATGGCGCCGACGGGCGGCAGGCTTCCGAAGTTGACGCCGATGCGGATGGGGACCTGGCGCGCCTTCGCCTCTCGCACCACCTGCCGCACCTTCTCCGCGTCGCGGATGTTGCCGGGGTTCAGGCGCAGGCAGTCCACGCCCTGGTTGAGGGCTTCCAACGCCAACTGGTAGTGGAAGTGGATGTCGGCGACGATGGGAATCCCGACCTGGCGCTTGATGGCGCCGAGCGCCTGCGCGGCCTCCATGTCGGGGACGGCGCAGCGGATGATTTCGCAGCCGACCTCTTCGAGCTCGCGTATCTGGCGGGCGGTCGCCTCCACGTTGCGCGTGTCGGTCTTGGTCATCGACTGCACGCTGATGGGGGCGTCTCCGCCGACCTTCACGTCGCCCACCCAAACCGGTTTGGTCATTCGGCGTCGCATCGTTCTTCTCCTCCGTCAGGCGGCTGCGAACTCTATTGTACTCCGCCCGTCTCGCCCCCTCCGCCCCTCGGGGAGAACAAAGTTAGGCGCTTACGCGCAAACCCTCTCCCCAGCCCTCCCCCGTCTTTCGGGGGAGGCGGTCAGACCGCCCGGCGCGCAGGCGCTTCCCCAGGGGGTTCGTTACTCGCCGAAGATGCTGCCTCCGGCTATCACCCGCTGAATGTCGTTCACCGAGATGGCCACGATCATCGCGACGAGCGCCGCAAACCCGATGAGGTGCGCCATTCGCTCCTTCCCGGGAGCAAGCCGGCGCCCTCCGCGGGCCAGTTCGAGCAACACCAGCGCTATCCGCCCGCCGTCGAGCGCGGGAATCGGCAGCAGGTTGATGATGGCGAGGTTCATCGACAGCAGCGCCGTCCATGTAACGAGCGGACTGAGGCCGGCGCGCGTAATCTCGTTCGTCGCCTGCGCGATGCCCACCGGCCCCGACAGCTCGATCCGCCCCGCTCCGCCCAGCCAGCGCGAGACCTCGTTGCGGAACAGCACGAGGACCTCCCACATCTGGCGAAGGCTCGACCCCACGGCCCCGACCGGCCCCTGCGACCGCGACTCCGTGGGCCGCGCCTGCACAGTCAGGCCATCGAGCCCGCCGGCCTCCGGCGGCAACTCCAGCGTAACGAGCGTCCCCCGCCGGAGCACGTCGATCCGGACCGGTGAACCCGGCGACGCCGCGAGGGCCGCCGTCACAACCGCCTCCGGGTCGCCCTCGTTGAGCACGCGCGAGCCGCCGACACGCAGCAGCAGGTCGCCTTCCTGCAGTCCGGCAACCGCGGCCCCCGTTCCCGGCGCCGCAGCCGCAACCGTCAGCCGGCCCTCCGACAGCAGGACGCCGACGGCGCCCTCGCCCGGCGGTGGGGCGACCCGCGCCTCGGGTATCCGCACCTCGACGAGCCTGCCCTGGCGCTCAACCTCTAACGTGACGTCGGCCCCAAGCCGCAGCTGGATCGCCTTCTGCAGCGTCGTCGAATTGTCGACGGGGCGCCCGCTCGCCGTTCGCACCACGTCGCCGGGGAGCACGCCCGCCTCCTGCGCCGGCGACCCGGGCGCCACTCCCAGCACTGCTACGTCCGTAACGACGACTTGCTGTGGCGTGAGGAAAAGGGCGGTGAACAGCAGCACCGGGAGGAGCGCGTTCATCCCCGAACCCGCCCCCAGGATGGCGAGGCGGCGCCACGCGCTCTTCGCCGCGAAGCTCTCCGGTCCGCGCGGGTCCTCCTCCCCTAACAGCCGCACGAACCCGCCGAGCGGCAGCAGGTTGAGCGAGTACAGGGTGCCCCCTCGCGTGAAACTGAACAGGCGGGGCGGGTAGCCGACTCCGAACTCCAGCACCCGCACGCCGGACAGCTTCGCCACGGCGAAGTGGCCCAACTCGTGCACGACCACGAGCACAACCAGCACCGCGATGAAGGCGAGGATGCCCACGCCCGCGCCGCCGCTAGCCGCCGGGGGCGACGGCGTCCGCCTGTCGCCGCGCCCACTCGTCCGCCTCCAGCACCGCCTCCGGCGTCGCGACGTCGAACGGCTCGTGGCGTTCGAGCACGCCCTCGACGACCCGCCGGATGTCGCCGAAACCGATGCGTCCGCCGAGGAACATGTGCACCGCTTCCTCATCCGCCGCGCTCAGCACCGACGGATAGCTCCGCTGCTTGCGTCCCGCCTCGACGCCGAGCGCGAAGCACGGGTAGCGCGCAGCGTCCATCTCCTCGAACGTGAGCGACGGGTATGCGAGCGGGTTGTACTTCGCGAGCGACGCATTGGGCGCCCTCGCCGGGTACGTCAGCGCGACCTGGATGGGCAGCCGCATGTCCGGCGGGCCCATCTGGGCCTTCACCGAGCCGTCCGCGAACTCCACCATCGAGTGAATGACGCTCTGCGGGTGCACCACGACGTCGATCTGCTCGAACGGCATGTCGAACAGCCACCGGCTCTCGATGACCTCGAACGCCTTGTTCATCAGCGTCGAGGAGTCGACCGTGATTTTCCGGCCCATCACCCACGTCGGGTGCGCGAGCGCTTCCGCCGGCGTCACGCTCGCTATCTCGTCGAGCGGACGCTTGCGGAACGGCCCGCCGGACGCCGTGATGATGAGCCTGCTCACCGGCTCGTGCTCCCCGCGCAGGCACTGCCAGATGGCCGACGGCTCGCTGTCCACGGGCAGGAGCGGCGCGCCGTGCTCGGCGGCGGCGCGGGCGACCATTTCGCCGGCCATCACGATGACTTCCTTGTTCGAGAGGGCGACCTCCTTGCCGGCGTGCAGTGCGTTGAGCGTCGGGGCCAGCCCCGCCCGGCCCGTCGTCGCCACCATCACGACATCGACGTCCGGCGCGACGACCATCTCCTCCATCGGCGTCAGCCGCGCGTCGCCGACGGCCTCCGGCCAGGTCATGCGCGGAGCGAACTCCGCGGCCTGACGCCTCAGCAGGTCGACGTTGCGCCCTACGGCGAGTCCGACGACGTTGAACTCGCCGGGCAGCGTCCGGACGACGTCCAGCGTCTGGGTTCCAATCGAGCCCGTTGAGCCAAGCACTACGAGGTTCTTCATGCCGCCCTCCGCCCTGCCCATAGCCTATCAGGCGGGCCAGACTTGCGCCGCCGCGTAGACGACCACAAACACGGGCAACAGACTGTCGAGGCGATCGAGGAGCCCCCCGTGCCCGGGAATCAGCGCGCCGGAGTCCTTCACGCCCGCCTTTCGCTTCAACCACGACTCGAGCAAATCGCCGGCCTGCGCGGCGACGCCGACGCCCACCCCCAGCGCAACTGCGGGGAGCAGGCGGCTCTCGACGCCTTCGAGGAGAGCGACGAGCGCAACGGACGCGGCGACGGCGCCGAGCAGGCCGCCGGCAGCGCCTTCCCACGTCTTGCCGGGCGAGACGGTCGGGGCCATGCGGCGGCGCCCGGCGAGTCTCCCGACGACGTAGGCGCTCGTGTCCGTCGCGAATGTTGCGAGGAACGCCAGCGCCGTCCATTGCAGGCCGGCGTCGCCGAGCCGCAGGGAGATGAGCGCGGCGAACGGGAGAACGACGTATGCGGCGCCCGACAGGGCGAATGCGCCGTCGCGCAGGGCCGGTCCCGGGCCGCGCAGAGCCCGGGCGCGGCGGAGCAGGTCCAGCATCTCGCGGAGAGCCAGCACGGCGGTCGCCGAGGCGACGCCTATGAACCATGGCCCTCCCGCCCAGAGCACGAGGAAGAGGACCGGCAGGCCCACGGCGGCGCTGACGAGGCGAGTGCGCAGTTCGGACCGGGGCGCGCCGGCCATCAGTCTTCTTTCGGAAGCGCTCCGAACCGGCGGGACCGCCGCCGGTACTCGGCGAGCGCCTGCTCAACCTCCGCGCCGTCGAAGTCCGGCCAGTACGTGGAGGTCTGGTAGTACTCGCTGTAGGCGGCCTGCCAGATGAGGAAGTTGCTCAGCCGCTGCTCGCCCGCCGTGCGGATGATTAGGTCGGGGTCGGGCACGTCCGGCAGGCACAGGTTCGCCCGCACCAGCTCCTCCGTAACGTCCTCGGGGGCCGCGCCGGCCGCGACTATTCCCCGCACCGCCTCCACGATCTCCGCGCGGCCTCCGTAGTTGAGCGCCACGCATAGCTCGAGGCCCGTGTTGTCCGCGGTGAGCGCGACGGCGTCCTCGATGGCGTCGGCGATGTCCGGCGGCAGCTGGCGCCGCGCGCCCATGTGCCGGATGCGGACGTTGCGCCGGTGAAGCTCCTCCGTCTCCTGGCTGATGGCGTAGCGCAGGAGAGCGAAGAGGCTGTCGACCTCGCCGTTGGGCCGGCGCCAGTTCTCCGTGGAGAACGCGAAAAGAGTCAGGAACTCCACGCCCGCCAGGTGCATCGCCTGTACGACCGGGCGGAGGTTGCGTGTCCCAGCCTCGTGGCCCTCCAGGCGGGAAAGCCCGCGCTCGGCAGCCCAGCGGCCGTTGCCGTCCATGATGATGGCGACGTGGCGCGGCGACGACGTCGCGCTGCTCGGCGCCTGCTCGCGGGAAGAGCCGATGGTCACGCGCCTAGACCTCCATCAATTCGGCCTCTTTCTTCGAGGCCACTTCGTCAGCGAGGGCGATGTGCGCGTCCGTTATCTTCTGCAGCGCGTCCTGCTCCCTGTGCAGGTCGTCCTGCGAAATCTCCTTGTTCTTCTCGAGGCTCCGCAGGTGCTCCAGCGCGTCGCGCCGGATGTTGCGCACGGCGACGTGCGCGTCCTCCTGCTGCCGCTTCAGGCGCTTCACCATCTCCCGCCGGCGTTCCTGCGTCATCGCGGGGATCGGCAACCGGATGACCGACCCGTCGATGTTCGGCGTCAGCCCGAGGTCCGCCTTTTGCAGCCCCTTGCCGATGACGTTCAGGGCGTTCTTGTCGAACGGCTGCACCATCAGGAGACGCGGGTCCGGCGCCGTCACCGTCGCCAGTTGATTGAGCGGCATCTCCGTCCCGTACGCCTCGATGCGCACCGAATCGAGCATCGACGGGTTCGCCCGGCCAGTGCGGATGCTGTCCGACTCGTGCCGCAGCACTTCCACGCTCTTGTCCATGCGCTCGGCGGCGTCTTCCAGGATCAGTTCGACTTCCTCGTTCTCAGCCATGGTCGAGGACCTCTCTTCTAGGCATCGCCTTTGGGCCGGGGAGTTAGGCGGTCGCCGGCTCCGCGCTGACCAGCGTCCCGACGTGCTCGCCGGCGAGGATGCGCTGCATCGAACCCTCATTGAACACGTCGAAGACGCGAATAGGCAACCGGTTTTCCATGCACAGAGAGAGCGCGGTGGAGTCCATCACCTCGAGTTGCCGGTTCAGGATGTCGATGTACGTCACGTGCTCGAACTTCCGGGCGTTCGGGTTCGTCTTGGGGTCCGCGTCGTACACGCCGTCGACCGCGTTCTTCGCCATCAGCAGCACGTCGGCGTTCATTTCCACCGCCCGCAGGGCCGCCGTCGTGTCGGTCGTCATATAGGGGCTCCCCGTTCCCGACGCGAAGATCACCACGCGCCCTTTCTCCAAATGACGCAGGGCCCTCCGGTAGATGTACGGCTCGGCGACGGCGCGGATCTCCAGCGCCGACTGCGTGCGGGTCGTGACGCCCGCGCGCTCGAGGGCGTCCTGCAACGCCAGGGAGTTGATGAGCGTCGCCAGCATGCCGGCGTAGTCCGCGGTCGCGCGGTCCATTCCGCGCTGCTCCGCCTGCGCGCCGCGCCAGATGTTGCCGCCGCCTACGACCAGCGAGAGCTCCACGCCTGCGGCGACGGCGGCCTTCACCTCGCTCGCCAAGAGGTCGAGCACCGACCAATCGAGGCCGTCGGGCGACCGCCCCCGCAGCGACTCCCCGCTGAGTTTGAGCACCGCGCGCCGGATCGCGGCGTGCGTCGTCATGCCGCGCCCTCCCGGCTTACTCGCCCAGCCCGAACCGCACGAACCGTCCCACTCGAATGTTCTCGCCGACTTTCGCGCGCATCTCCAGGACCAGGTCCGCGATCGTCTTGCTCGGCTCCCGGATGAACGACTGCCGCAGCAGGCAGACCTCCTCCGGCTTCGCCTCGGCGCCCTCCGGCATTTCCCCCTCGTCGAGGTACAGGGGCGACATCGCCGCGACCTGCATGGCGATGTTGTGCGCCAGTTCCCGGAACTCCGGGGTGCGCCCCACGAAGTCGGTCTCGCAGTTGAGTTCGACCATCGCGCCGATGCGGCTACCCGCGTGAATGTACGAGTCGATGACGCCCTCGGCGGTCGCCCTGTCGGCCTTTGTGGCGGCTCTGGCCATGCCCTTCTCTCGGAGCGCCTGCTCCGCCTTCTCCATGTCGCCGCCGGCGTCCTCGAGGGCCCGCTTGGAGTCCATGATGCCCGCGCCCGTGCGTTCACGGAGCAGGCGTATCGATTCCGTAGAAACCTGCACTGATTACCTCGCTTCAGGTTGGTGGGTTACGTCTCGCCGGCGCTGGGCTCCTCGGCCTCGACGCCCGCCTCATCCGCCGTCGCTTCCGCCGTTTCCGCCTCGGCCTCCTCGTCGTCAACCGGCTCGCTCAGCGGCTCCTCTCCCACTGCGCTGTACCCGCCTCGCGTCGCGAGCCACTGGTTGTGGCCGTCCAGCGCCGCGCGCGCAATGTGGCTCGACACCAGCCGTATCGACCGGATCGCGTCGTCATTCCCCGGCACAGGCCAGCTTATCGGCGTCGGATTGCAGTCCGTGTCGACCAACGCGATGATCGGCACCCCGGCCCGCTCCGCCTCCGCCACTGCGATGTTCTCCCGCCCCACGTCGACGATGAACATTGCGCCGGGCAGGCCGGTCATCTCCTTGATGCCGCCCAGGTAGCGATTGAGCTTCACGATGGAGGCTTCGAGCTTCAGCGCCTCCTTCTTAGGCAGGCGCGAAAACTCGCCGCGCGCCTGCCGCTCCTCGAGCCGCACCAGGTAGTCGATGCGCTTCTCGATGGTGGCGAAGTTCGTGAGGGTGCCGCCCAGCCACCGCTGGTTGACAAAGTACTGCCCGGCGCGCATCGCCTCCTCGCGGATGGCGTCCTGCGCCTGCTTCTTCGTGCCCACCATCAGGATGCGCTTGCCGCTCGCGGTCACCTCGCGCGCAAACTCGCACGCCTGCTCCAGCAGGCCCATCGTCTGCTGCAAGTCGACTATGTGAATGCCGTTTCGCTGCGCAAAGATGAACCGCCGCATCTGCGGGTTCCACCTGTGCGTCTGGTGACCGAAATGGACGCCCGCTTCGAGCAACGACTTCATGCTGAGGGGCTCGTCTCCCTGAGGAGGGGTTTCTCGCGCGGGAATGGGCGGTGCTTGCTGGACCATGGGCCTGCCTTTCTGTCGATCTGAGATATCCCGCGGGGCTCGACGTTCCCCGCGACTGCGAGGGGGATTCTACCACAGCCGCGCCCTGCCCTCTCCCCCGGGGAGAGTCCCGCGAGGGACCGATGGCCTCGCCCTAGTAGTGAATCAGCGCCACGATGTCCCGGCCGCCCAGGCGGGCGCGACCGCCGAGGGCGTCCAGTTCGATGAGTGTGGCGACGCCCGCGACTTCCGCGCCCGAGCGGGTCACCAGTTCAATGGCCGCCGCCATCGTGCCTCCCGTCGCCAACACGTCGTCCACCACCAGGGCGCGGCGCCCCGGGGCCAGCGCGTCGATGTGCATCTCGATTGCCGCGGCGCCGTACTCCAGCGAGTACTCCGCAGAGTAAGTCTCGTACGGCAGTTTCCCCCGCTTGCGGATTGGCACGAGTCCCGCGCCGAGCGCGACGGCCAGCGGCGCTCCGAGCAGGTAACCCCGCGCCTCAATGGCCACCACCCGGTCGATGGCGGCGTCCCGGAACGGCGCCGCCAGGTCGTCGACCGCGGCGCGAAGCGCGGAAGCGTCGCCCAGCAGTGGCGTGATGTCGCGGAAGAGAATGCCCGGCGTCGGAAAGTCCGGGATGTCGCGGATGAGGTGCTCGTAAGCGGCCATAGGGCGCCCCAGTATAGCGGGCTCTCCCCAAGGAGCGATGAAAAGGCGTACACTAGTTGCGCCCGGAACGCCCGTCCCAACGGCGAGCGTCCGCGCGGAGCGCCCCATGGCCAACGTTTCCCTGTACGACACCACCCTGCGCGACGGCACGCAGATGGAAGGCGTGAGCTTGTCGGCGTTCGACAAACTCCGCATCGCCGAGCGCCTCGACCAACTCGGCGTCCATTTCATTGAGGGCGGCTGGCCCGGCTCCAACGCAACGGACAAGGAGTTCTTCCAGCGAGCGAGGTCGCTCCCGCTGCAGCATGCCGCCATCGTCGCTTTCGGCAGCACCCGCCGCGCCAACACGACCGCCGAGGCCGACGACAACATCAAGGCTCTGCTCGATAGCGAAGCCTCCGTCGTCACCCTCGTGGGCAAGGCCTCCGAGGACCAGGCGACGCGCGCCCTCGGAACCTCCCTCGATGAAAACCTCGCCATGATCCGCGACTCCGTCGCCTACCTGAAGGACAAGGGCCGCCGCGTCTTCTTCGACGCCGAGCACTTCTTCGACGGCTACCGCGCGAACCCCGAGTACTCCCTCCAGTGCATCCGTACCGCCGCAGAGGCCGGCGCTGAGTACGTCGTCCTCTGCGACACGAACGGCGGCACGATGCCCATCGACGTGTTCGCCACCGTCAAGGCGGTCAGCCAGGCGGTCGATTGCCCGCTCGGCATCCACGCCCACAACGATTCCGACGTGGCGGTCGCCAACACCATCGCCGCCATCGAGGCGGGCGCCACGCAGGCGCAGGCGTCCATCAACGGCTACGGCGAGCGCTGCGGGAACGCCAACCTTCTCTCCGTGATCGCCAACCTCAAACTGAAACTCGGCATCGACGTCGTCACGGACGAGCAGCTCAGCGGCCTCACCGAAGTCCACCGCTTCACCGCCGAAATCGCCAACATGCCCCGCGACCGCTACCAGCCCTACGTCGGCGAAAGCGCCTTCGCCCATAAGGGGGGCCTCCACGTCTCGGCGGTGATCAAAGACGAGGCGATGTACCAGCACGTCCAACCCGAACTGGTCGGCAACGCCAACCACATCGTCATCTCCGAGCTCTCGGGGCGCAGTAACGTCGCCATCAAACTCGAAGAGGTCGGCCTCGCCGCCGATGTTCCCAGGGAACGCCACGCCGAACTGCTGATGCGGTTGAAGGAGCGCGAGAGCCAGGGCTTCCAGTACGACGGCGCCGAGGCGTCGTTCAGCCTGCTAGTTCGTCGGACGTTGCCGGACTACAAGGCCCCGTTCGAACTGGTCGACCTCATGGTGGTAATGGAGAAGCGACGGCGCGAGAGCAGTTCCGGCGACGACTCTCTCTGCGAGGCCGTCGTCAAACTCGCTGTCGACGGCGACGTCCTCCACACGGTCGCGGCGGGCAACGGTCCCGTCAACGCGCTCGACCAGGCAATGCGCAAGGCGTTGCTGGAGTCCTACCCGCGCCTCCACCGCGTCAAGCTCACCGACTACAAGGTCCGCGTCGTGCCGCTCGGCCCGGAGAGCGACGGCACCGGCGCCGTCGTCCGAGTCCTCGTCGATTCAACCGACGGCGAGCGCGCCTGGTCCACCGTCGGCGCGTCCACGAACATCATCGAAGCCTCCTGGCAGGCGCTCGCCGACAGCCTCGAGTACGCGCTGCTGCTTCCCGCGTAGCTTCGCGGTCATGCCCACCGACGTCTTCCACATCGACGCCAACGGCGTTCGCATCTCCGCCGACCGCGCGGTGTTCGCTGAACACACGTACGCCACGCGCAACATCCAGAGCATCGTGACGGTGACCGACAAGGGCGTCCGCTGGCCCGGCATGGCCATGCTGTTCACCGGGTTCGGCCTCGTCGCGGTGGGGCTCGTCATCGGGCACACGATCACGCTCATGTTCGGCGCCGTCGCCATTCTCTCCGGCTCCCTCAACCTCGCCCGCAAGCGCCCGAAGTATGGAGTCCGCATCGTCACGCAGCGCGGCCCCGTCTACGTTCTCGCCTCCCAGGACAAGCCGTACGTCGAAACCGTCTCCGCGGCCCTCAGCAAAGCCGTCGACGCCTCCCGTCGCCGCCGGAGGGCCGCCCCAAGCGACGCTGCGGCTCCCGGCGACGGAGAGCCTGCCGCCGTGTCCGACTCGTCATCTCCGTCGAGGCGGGAATCCCGCCCCGGCGCCGGCTCCTCCGCGCCTCGGCCCCGCGGCCAACCCGCGCGGTTTCGCAGGAGACGGAGGTAGAGGAACACGCGCACGTTGGCGTTTGCGCCGCCCGCCCGTGTAGGCTGTCGCCTGCCTGTGGAGCGCGTCGGGACCGAAGAAGCCATGCGTTCGTTGCGAATACTCATACCCTCCCTTCTACTCGGGGCCGCCGTGGCGCTGTCCGCGTGCTCGAATGACGAGGGCGCGGCGTGTCCCTCCGCCGGGGGCCCGACGCCAACGCCGACGAGCGCGCCCTCTCCGGCGCCCACGAGCACGCCTCCGGCCTTCGCGGAGTCGTACGACTCGAACGCGACGATGTGGGCCATCTTCTCCGACCCCGCCCAGCCGCTCGAGTCGTCCTTGGCGGCGGTCGAAGAAGCAGCCGCCCAGGGCGACGTCTCCATGGTCCCGATCATCGTCGAGATCATGCGGTTCCAGCGGAGTCCGACCCTGTACGCCGCGTACCTCGACGCCCTGGAGACGCTCACCGGCCAGGACTTCAGCGGAGCGGACTCGTGGAACGACGCCATGGAGTGGCTGGGCTCCCGGCGCGACCAGTTCCGTCCGCCTTCCGAATACCTGGAGTGGAAGACGAACATCCTGGGGCTGATCGACCCCAGGATGGCGGCGTTCTTCACCGCCGCTCCGGGCTCCGAGCGCATCGACCTGACGGAGGCCGTTTGGGGCGGCGTTCGCACCGACGGCATCCCTGACCTGCAGTTTCCGGAGACCCTCTCGCCGGAGGAAGCAACCTACCTCGACCCCCGCGACCGGGTGTTCGGCGTGTCGATCAACGGGGAGCACCGCGCCTACCCCCTGCGCATCGTGAACGCGCACGAGATGGCGAACGACATACTGGGAGGCGAGCAGATAGCGCTCGCCTACTGAACGCTCTGCGGCGCCGGAATCGTGTATTCCGCAAACATCGACGGGGAGCCAACCACCTTCGGCACGTCCGGGATGCTCTACCAGAGCAACAAGCTGATGTACGACCGCGCCACGAACTCGATATGGAACCAGTTCACCGGGGAGCCCGTCGTCGGCCCCCTCGCCCAGAGCGGCATACAGCTCTCCTTCTTCCCGTCCGTTCTCACCGTCTGGGAGGACTGGCTGGCGGAGCATCCGGACACCACGGTCATCAGCCAGGAGACGGGCCTCTACCCGGCGCAGTTCTACGTGAACGAGTGGGAACCCGAGGCCATCTACTACAACTACTTCGCGTCCCCCGGCACGATGTTCCCCGTCTTCAACCGCGACGACACGCTGCGGCCCAAGGAGACCGTCATCGGAGTGTCGGCAGGGGGACGCCACAAGGCCTATCCGGTCAGCGTCTTCTCCAGCGAACCGGTCATCAACGACGAAGTGGGCGGCTGCAACGTGGTGGTTGTCGCGTCCAACCTGTTCGGCGAGGCGCGCGTCTACGAGCGCGGCGGCCGGACGTTCTCCGGTGACCCCGATGGCTCGGTCCGGGACAGCGGCGGGGCGCTATGGACCGCCGGAGAGAACGCGCTGGAGGAATCGGACGGCGAGAGTTCCCTTCCGCGCATCCCGACCGTCACCTCGTTCTGGCACGGCTGGTTCAGCTTCCACCCCGACACCGCCCTCTACGGGGAGGAGTGACGGGGGCGAAGCGCCACCCCCTACCGCAGCGCGTCGGCGAGGTGCTCCGCCCAGTGGCGCGGGGTCTTGCTCGTGAAGTGGCCTATCTGCTGGCGGCAGGAAATGCCGGAGACGGCGACGGGCCAGCCGCGCTTCTCCTCCGCCTCGATGGCCGGGAAGAGCTTGAGCGACCCCATCGCCTTCGACGTCTCGTAGTGCTCCTTCTCGAACCCGAACGTCCCCGCCATGCCGCAGCACGCCGAGTCGATCAGTTCCGGCTCGTAGCCGGCGAGCGAGAGCGCCGTCAGCGTCGGCCCGGCGCCCACCAGCGCCTTCTGGTGACAGTGCCCGTGCACCTGCACTGGACCCCTGTCCCGCGCCACAAAGACGTTCCGAACGGCGTCTGGCTCGTTCGCGGCGAGTTGCGCCAGCAGTTCGTCCAGCATCACGGCCTGACCTGCCACCAGCCGTGACTCGTCGTCGCGCAGCAGTTCCGGGTACTCGTCGCGCAGCGTCAGCAGGCATGACGGCTCGGTGCCGACGATGAGCGCGCCCGCGGCGGCGTGCGGCGCGAGCGCGCGAACGTTCTCGCGCGCCCACCCCTTCGCCTTGGCGAGCTGCCCCTTCGAGATGAGCGGACGCCCGCAGCAGCCCCGCCGCGTCTCGATCTTCACGTTGTAGCCGAGCGCTTCGAGCACCCGCACGGCGGCGCGCCCGACCTCCGGGTGCATGTACTCCGTGAACGTGTCGTGGAAATACACGGCGTCGCCCCGCGCGCCGTCCGTTCGCGGCTTGCGCTTGCGGAACCACGACGAGAAGCGGCGCAGGGCGAACCTCGGCAGCGGGCGCTCCCGCGAAATCCCGGCGAAGCGCTCGGCCAGCGCGCGCGCCGGCGGAAGGTCGGCCATGAAGTTCGTGAACGGCGCCAGCGCCTGCCCGACCCTGCTGAGGCGGGCAACCTCGCCGAACAGCCGCGCCCGCAGCGGCAGCCCGTGCTCCTCGTAGTACTTGCTCAGCACCTCGGACTTGAGTTTCGCCATATCGACGTTCGAGGGGCACTCCGCCTTGCACGCTTTGCACTCGATGCACAGGTCCATCGTTTCGTATAGCCGCTTCCCCGTCAGCTCCTCGGCGGGGAGTTTCCCGCTCAGCACCATCCGCAGCATCGTCGCCCGCGCCCGCGTCGAGTGCTCCTCCTCGCGCGTCGCCATGAACGACGGGCACATTCCGCCGTCGAGCTTCCGGCACGCGCCCTGGCTGTTGCACATCTCCACGTGGGCGGCGAACCCGCCGTCGTCCGAGAAGTCGAGGTAGGTGGGGATGTCGAACGCCTTGTAGTCCGGGCTTATGCGCAGGTTCTCGCGAATGCCGGGCGTCTCGATTATCTTGCCGGGGTTCATTATCGAGTCCGGGTCGAACGCGGCCTTCAGCTCCTTGAACGCCTGGTAGATATCCGAGCCGAACATCTTCTCGGTGAAGACGCCGCGAACGATGCCGTCGCCGTGCTCGCCAGTGAGGCTCCCTCCGAACTCCAGCACCAGGTCGGAGATCTCCTCCGCGATCGAGGCCATCGTCTCTACGCCGTCGCGCTCCTTGAGGTTCACCACGGGGCGAATGTGCAGGCAGCCCGTCGACGCGTGGCCGTAGTAAGCGGACTCGGTGCCGTGCCGCGCCACGATCTCCTCGAACCGGCGCACGTACTCCGGCAACTGCTCCGGCGAGACGGCGGTGTCCTCCACGTAGGGCAGAGGTTTGGCGTCGCCTTTCAGCGCCATCGCGAGCCCGAGGCCGGCCTCGCGCAGCGCGTACCAGCGGCGCTGCTCGTCCGGGTCGTTGGTGATCATCGTCGCGTAGCCGAGCCGCCGATGCTCCATGTCCGCCTTGAGCGCTTCGAGCTTCGACCGCACTTCGCGGGGCGATTCGCCGTAGAACTCGACGAACAGCAGTTCCCGCGGCTCGCCGATGAAGTAGTTGAGCAGGTGGCGGTAGCCCGCGTTCACCTTGCAGTTGTCGATGATCATGTGCCCGATGAGCTCGACCGCCGACGGGCTGTGTTCGAGGATGGGCGGCGCGGCTTCCATGCACTCGATGAGGTCCGTGAAGTGCACGACCCCCAGTCCCTTGTACTCCGGCACGGGCACCAGGTTCACTCGCGCCTCGGTTACGGCCACGAGCGTTCCCTCGGAGCCGACGACCGCCCGCGTGAGGTTCATCGGCCCGTCGCTCATGAAGTCGTCGAGGTTGTAGCCCATCACGCGCCGGAGAATGCGCGGGAACCGCTGCGCTATCTCGTCGGCGTGCTCCCACGCCAGGCGCCGCGTCTCCCTGTAGACGGCGCCCTCGAGGTCGGACTGGGACATCTTGTCCTCGAGCGCCGCGCCCGTCGTGGGCGCGAAGTGAACGCGGCTGCCGTCCGAGAGGATGGCGTCGACTTCGAGGATGTGGTCGAGCGTCTTGCCGTATATCACCGAGTGCGGCCCGCAGGAGTTGTTGCCGATGCCGCCGCCCACGGTCGCGCGGGCGCTCGTAACCGGGTCGGGGCCGTACATCAGTCCGTGCCGGCGCACGGCGGCGGAGAGGTGGTTGTTGACGATTCCCGGCTGCACCCGCGCCCAGCGTTCCTCGGGCGACACTTCGAGCACGTTCCGCATGTACTTCGAGAAGTCGATGACGATCGCGTGGTTCGTCGTCTGACCCGCCAGCGCGGTGCCTCCGCCCCGGGGCATCACCGGCACGCCGTGGCTGCGGGCGACATGGATCGCCGCCTCGACGTCGTCGGCGTTGCGCGGCACGACCACCCCCACCGGCGTCATCTGGTAGATCGACGCGTCGGTGGAGTACATCAGGCGGTTGTAGCGGTCCATGCGGACTTCGCCGGAGATCTGGCCGCGCAGTTCCTCGGAGATGGCGCCAATCTCTCTCTCGGAGATGGCGGCGCCTTTGCGAGCGGTCTCGTACAGAAGCGGCATGAAGCCTCCCTAACCCCAGGTTCAACCCGAGCGCCCATTGTATGCCAAGCCGAGGAGTGGTTCGTGGCGTCCCTTCTGTCATTCTGAGCACGGCGAAGAATATCGAGCCCCGCGGGTATGGCGCCCTTACGCGCTGTGCGATAGCCTCCACCCCGTAAGACTCAGGAGGCCGTCATGGTTGACCGGAACGACTCCACCGCGGACGACAAGCCCCCCGTCAAGTCGCTCGGACCCCTGGAGCTCCAGCTCATGGACGCCCTGTGGGACGCCCCCGAGCCCCTTTCCGTCCAGGGCGTCGTCGATTCCCTTGGGCCCGGCCGCAACTACAAGACCGTGATGACCGTCCTCAACCGGCTCGTCGCCAAGGGCCTGCTCGACCGCGAACTCGACGGCCGCGCTTACCGCTATCACGCCCGGCAGCCCCGGGCGGACTTCCTCCGCGCAGCCGCCGACGAACTCGTCCATGACTACCTGGCCTCGTACGGGGACGGCGCAGAGGCCAGCCTGGCCGAGGCCCTCGGCGTTCGCGCACCGACGGACGGAGAACAGCGGGAGCAACCCGCCGCGCCTCCGCCCGTCGTCGCGCAAGTCTTCTCCCTTGGGGACTCGCAGCCGCAACCCGCGCGGGAACGGAGGTCGCTCGCGGCGTTCATCTTTGTCGCGCTTGCCCTGGAGACCGCCATCCTCCTTCTCACCCTCGCCCGGCGCGGCGTCCGCTGACGGGCGGCCAGTGGACTGGGACGCTTTCCGTACGGCGGCGGCTGGGCTTTCCGTCGACCTCGACGACCGCCAGATGGCGCAATTCCAGCGCCTGCTCGCGCATCTGCATGACGCCAATCGCGCTGCCGCCATCACCTCCGAGGCCGCGCTCCACGACGCCCTCCGCGTCCACTTCCTCGACGCCCTTGCCCTCGTCCCCATCATCCGCGAGGCGGGCCTCGACAACGGCCGCCTCGTCGACATCGGCTCGGGCGGAGGCTTCCCCGGCATCCCGCTCAAGATCGCCCTGCCCGACATCGACCTCACGCTCATCGACGCGGCGCGCAAGAAGACGGAGGCGCTCGAGCGCGCTGTCGACGCCCTTGGCGTCGAGGCCCGCGTGCTCCAGCTCCGCGCAGAGAACGCGGGGCGCGACCCCGCACTGCGCGAGGCATTCGACCTCGCGACGGCCCGCGCGATTGGCCCATGGCCCGTCGTGCTCGAGCTCGCGCTTCCGCTCTGCGCCCTTGGAGGACGCCTTCTCGGTCAGCGCGGCGCCGACGGCCCCGCTGAATCGGCGCGCTGCGAGCCCGTCGCCGCCGCGCTGGGCGGACGCGTGATGCGGGTCGATGCGGTCGGCGCTCCGGCGGGGCTGGACGCCCGCCACGTCGTTATAGTCGAGAAAGTCGGACCGACGCCGGAGCGCTACCCGCGCAGGCAGGGGATACCGGCGAAGCGTCCGCTGGGCTAACCTGTGTAGCCGTGCCGGATCCTGCGCTCCAGCCCCCGGGCAACGTATCGCTGCGGCGACGCTTCCTGTCGCCGCAGACCGTCGTGTCGCTCGCCGTCCTCCCGGTCGCCCTCGCCCTCGTCATCTGGCGGTTCGACATCGCATGGAGCGACACTTGGGAGATCATCCGGGCGCTCGATTTCCGGTGGTACGCAGCCGGCTTTGTCATCCACTACGCCACCTTCATCTTCCGCGGCGCGCGATGGCGCGCGCTCCTGCAGAACGCCAGCCGCAAGGACGGCGGCCCTGTCCCCGGCGCCTTCTACGCCGCGCGCGTCATCCTGCTCAGCTGGTTCGCAAACTCCGTAACCTGGTTCCGCATGGGCGACGCCTACCGCGCCTACGTCTTCGCCGAGGACAGCAAGTCGAGTTTCCTCCGCAGCATGGGCAGCGTCCTCGCCGACCGCCTCGTCGACCTCTCCGTCGTCGCGTTCCTTATGACGCTCGGCATGGCTGTCCTGCTCGTCGGAGGGCAGGTCAACCCCCCGCTGTTTCTCATGGTTATCGCGGCGGGGCTGCTCGTCGCGGTCGCCGTCGCTCTCGGCGCCATGGTCGTCGCCCGGCGCTGGGTCACCCCGCGCCTCCCGCGCCGCGCCCGCGACATCTACCTGCGCTTCCACGACGGCGCTCTCGGCAGCTTCGGCCGGATGCACGTCGTATTCGCCCTCGGCGTCGCCGGCTGGCTCTGCGAGGTCGGACGCCTCTTCTGCGTCGTCATGGCCGTCGGAACCCCCATAGCCCTCGGGCTCGTGCTCTTCGTGCCGATGGCTAACGGCCTGCTCAGCGCCCTGCCGCTCACTCCCGGCGGGCTGGGCGTCGTCGAGACCGGCATCACCGGACTGCTGGGGCTCGAACTCGCCGTCGAGGCGGCTATCGCCGTCGCGCTTGTCGACCGCACCATCAGCTACGTTAGCATCGTGCTCGTCGGGGGCATCGTATTCGTCGCCAGGCAAATCGGAACGGCGAGGCGCGCAGGCGCCCCGCCCATTGGAGGAAACGCATGATAGACGGCGCATTCAGAGCCAGGTTGAAGGCGGGCGACCCCCTCGTCGGCGTCTTCGTCAGCATCGAGTCGCCCACCACCGCCGAGTTGCTCGCTCTCGCGGGGGTCGACTACCTCATGATCGACGGCGAGCACAACCCCATCGGTCCCGCCGAGGCGGTGGACATGGTGCGCGCCGCCGAGGCGCGCCGCGTTCCGGTGATGGCCCGCGTCGGCGAAAACACGCAGCAGGTCATCGCCAAGTACCTCGACGCCGGCGCCCTCGGGGTGATGACCCCCATGGTCAACAACGCCGCCGACGCACAACGCGTCGTTGACTCCGTCAAGTACCCGCCCGACGGCAAGCGGGGGCTCGCGGGCGTCCGCGCCAACGACTTCGCGACCGGCCCCGATTACACGGCCCACGCCAACGACGCCACCATCGTGATGGTCCAGATAGAGACGCTCGGCGGCATCAAGAACGCCGACGAGATCATCGCGACCGACGGCGTCGACGCCGTCTTCCTCGGCCCCTCCGACCTATCGGTCGCCTTGGGGGTCCCCGGCCAGGCCAAGCACCAAAGCGTGCTCGACTGCATCGAGCAGCTGACCGCAAAGATAACCAGGGCCGGCAAGACAGCCGGCACCATCGCCCGCGCCCCCGAAGACTACGCCTACTGGCGCGACCGCGGCGTGCAACTCTTCCTCACCGGCGCCAACGGTCTGCTGCTCGCCGCCGCCAAGTCGTACGTCGACGGCGCCCGGGCTGCTGAGGAGGGACGCTGATGACCTCCAAGCCCGAAACCGTGGGAGTCGTCGGCACGGGCATCATGGGAGCGCCCATGGCGCGCAATCTGGCGAAGGCCGGTTTCGACGTCATCGCGTACAACCGCACTCCGGCCAAGGCGGAGGTCCTGCGCGGCGACGGCGTAACCGTCGTCGAGTCGATCGCCGAAGTCGGGCGGCGAGCCTCGATCGTCATCACCATGGTTCCGGACACCCCCGACGTGCTGGCCGTCGTCGAGGGCGAGGGCGGGCTCATAGGCGCGATGGCCCCGGGTTCCGTCCTCGTCGATATGAGCACCATCTCCCCCGGTGAGACGCGCGCCCTCGCCTCGCGTCTTGCCGCTTCGGGCGTCGCCATGCTCGACGCTCCGGTGAGCGGCGGGTCGTGGGGCGCGCAGCAGGCCACGCTCACGATTATGGTCGGCGGCGAGCAGGAGACGTTCGAGCGCTGCCTGCCGGTGTTCGAGGCGATGGGCAAGAGCATTACCCTCATGGGTCCGTCCGGCATGGGGCAGACCACCAAGCTCGTGAACCAGATCCTCGTCGCAGGCACGGCCTCCGCCGTCGCGGAGGCGCTCGTTTTCGCCGCCGCGCAGGGCGCCGACCTGCTGAAGACGATCGAGGCGGTCTCCGGCGGCGCCGCCGGCTCGTGGCAGCTCGCCAATCTCGGCCCCCGCATGGTCAAGGGCGACTTCGCCCCCGGCTTCATGGTGAAGCTGCAACAGAAGGACCTCCGCCTCATTCTCGAGGCCGCCCAGGAACAGCGCGTTCCCCTCCCCGTAATCGGTCTCGCCCGGCAGTACTTCACCGCGCTGGAGGCGCTCGGACTCGGCGACGAGGGGACCCAGGCCATAATCAAGGCCGTCGAGCAGTTGGCCGGACGCGAGGCGCGGCAGCAGGCATGAGCCGCACGACCAGCTTCGACGCTGTCGTCTTCGACTACGACGACACGATCGCCGACACCATACCCGCCCGCATCGAGGCCACCCGCCTCGCTTTTGACGAAGCGGGCCTCGCCTGCGACGCGGCCCAATTCGTCCAGGCCACCCGCGGGATACCCCTCCAGACCGCCCTCGACGCCGTCGACGGCGGACGCGGTAAGCTCCTCGGCCTCACCGCCATCTACCGCCGCCACTACTGGGGCAAAGAGCCCGGCCTCATCCGGCTCTTCGACGGCGTGCGCGACCTGCTGGACGCGCTCGCCGAACGCGCCGTTCCCCTCGGTATTCTCACCTCCAAGCTCCGCGACACTCCTATCGAGGGGCGTCGGGCCGGCGCTGTCGTCGAGCTCGAAGAGCTCGGAGTCGATGGGCGCTTTCCCTGCGTCGTCGGGTTCGAGGACGTCGCCAACGCCAAGCCTCACCCCGAGGGGCTTGAGCGTGTGATTGCCTGCCTCGGCGCCGACCCTGCCCGTACGCTTGTCGTCGGCGACAGCTGGGCCGACATGGAGGTTGCGCTGAACGGCGGCGCGAAAAGCTGCCTGGCGACCTGGGGGCTGGACGATCCCGCGGAGCAACTCGCCCGCGCCGTCCCCGATTTCACCATCAGCGCCCCCGCTCAGCTCCTCGACCTCCTCTGACGGTCGGCTCGGATCCCCCTCGCGCGTTGGGCTGCGGGAATCCCGCCTGCGGGGGATTGATGGGCAGGGCGGACTGCGACATTTGCCTGTTGCGCGGTCGCGCAGGCGAAATGGACACTCTTTGGCGTCCGATCGCCACGGAACACGCGGAGCGGCGTGTGGTAAGATAGTAATAGGCAGTGGCGGCCAAGAGACGAGGCCAAACAGTGTCTGATAAAGAAGTAGCCCTGGAACTCGCAGTCGGTCAGATCAAGCGCCAGTACGGCCCGGGAGCGATCATGCGCATGGGCGAAGTCTCCCAGCGCATGCAGGTAGAGGCCATTCCCACGGGCTCCATCGCCCTCGACCTGGCCCTCGGGGTTGGCGGCATCCCCCGCGGGCGCATCGTCGAAATCTTCGGAGCGGAGTCCGCAGGCAAGTCCACCCTGTGCCATCACATCGCGGCGGAGGCCCAGCGCCTCGGCGGCGTCGCCGCATACATCGACGCCGAGCACGCGATGGACCCGAGTTACGCGGCCCAGTGCGGCATGGACATCGACGCTCTTCTGGTGTCTCAGCCCGATTCCGGCGAACAGGCCCTCGAAATCGTCGAGGCCCTGGTCCGCAGCGGCGCCGTCGACGTGGTCATCGTCGACAGCGTCGCCGCGCTCGTGCCGCGGGCCGAGCTCGAAGGGGATATGGGCGACGCCCACGTCGGGCTGCAGGCGCGGCTCATGTCGCAGGCGTTGCGCAAGCTCACCGCCGTAACGAACCACTCCCGAACGGCCGTGGTGTTCGTCAACCAGCTGCGAGAGAAGGTGGGCGTCTTCTTTGGAAGCCCGGAGGTGACTCCCGGCGGGCGGGCGCTCAAGTTCTACAGCTCCGTCCGCATCGACCTGCGCCGTGTCGAGACCATCAAGCAGCACGCCGACCCGGTCGGCGCCCGCGTGCGGGCGAAGATTGTCAAGAACAAGGTGGCTCCCCCCTTCCGACAGGTGGAGTTCGACATCATGTTCGGGTCCGGCATCAGCAAGGCGGGCGACTTGATCGATCTGGGCACGGAGATGCAGATCCTCCGCAAGGCCGGCGCGAACTACTCGTACGGCGAGACGCGCCTGGGCCAAGGACGCGAGAACGCCAAGGCGTTCCTCATCGAGCACCCGGAGATAGCGGCGCAGATCGAGGCCGAGGTCCGCGGGCGGGACTCCGCCCGGCAGGCGACCAACGGCCACAGCGGCGCCGGCATCCCGGAAACCGAGATCGGGGAGCCTGTCGGCCTCTCGGCGCAGTAGAGCCTGCGGAACAAGGCCTCGTCTCTTTCGGCCGCTGCCGCCCACGCCAACACGAAAGGCGGACGGCAGCCAATGCCAACGCGCGACAAACGCCCCATAGGGAGCAATCGGGCTGGCCCGCGTTCAGCGGACCGGCCCGTTGCGCTTGCCGCCGTGCGGCTCTCCCCCGAGACGGGAGGGCCGCCTCGGAGGGCGGGAAAGCGCAGATAGATGCGACCAGCTTGTCCGGTCCCCCTCGGACGGGGACGCGCGCGCAGGCTGAGTCTGAAAGGAGACGCTCATGGAAGCGTTAGTGACAGTGGTGGTGGCGGCCGGCGGGGTCGCTCTCGGAATCCTGGGCGCTATCGTCGCCCGCAACATGACCCAGAACAGGAGGGTCGGACAGGCAAGGAACGAGGCCGATCAGATTCTCGGGGAGGCTGGCGAAGAGAAGAAGCGCCTGCTCCTCGAGGCCAAGGAGGAAGCGCTCAAGACCCGCCAGGAGATGGAGAACGAGCTGCGCGACCGCCGCCGTGAGGTTCAGCGCGCCGAGGACCGGCTCGCTTCCCGTGAGGAAAGCGTCGATAGTCGCCAGTCCGGCCTTGAAGTCCGTGAGCAGCGGCTTACCGAACGCGAGGAGGAGGTAGAGCAGGAGCATTCGGAGGTCGCGTCGCTCAAGAGCGAGCAGACCCGCCGCCTGGAGGAGGTCGCCAATCTCACGGAGCAGGAGGCGCGCGACCAGGTGATGCGCACGGCGGAGGACGACATGAAGCACGAACTCGCCAAGCGCTACTACGCCCTCGAACAGAAGATGCACTCGGAGGCTGACGAGAAGGCGAGGAAAGTCGTCGCCCTCTCCATTCAGCGGCTCGCCGCCGACGTCGTCAACGAGTCGACCACCTCGCAGGTTGCGCTCCCGAACGACGAGATGAAGGGTCGCCTGATCGGACGCGAGGGGCGCAACATCCGCGCCATCGAGGCCGCCACGGGCGTCGACATCATCATCGACGACACGCCGGAGGCCGTGACGATTTCCTGCTTCGACCCCATCCGGCGGGAGGTCGCCAAGATCGCGCTCACCAACCTGGTGGCCGACGGGCGCATCCATCCCGCGCGCATCGAAGAGGCCGTGACCAAGGCGCAGAAGGAGGTGGAGGAGACCATCGCCCGCTGCGGCGAACAGGCCGTCCTCGACGCCGGCGTGCGCGGTCTGAGCCCCGACCTCATCAAGCTCCTGGGACGGCTCCAGTACCGTTACAGCTACGGCGAGAACGTGCTCCAGCACTCCGTAGAGGTCGCCCGCATCGCCGGCATGCTCGCCGGCGAGATCGAGGCTGATGTCCAGACATCCAAGGCCGGCGGCCTCCTCCACGACATCGGCAAGGCGCTCACGCACGAGTTCGAGGGCACACACATCGAGCTCGGCGAGGAAGTCGCCCGGCGCTACAGCCTCTCCGCGGGGGTCACTGCCGCCATTAACGAGCACCACGACGACGACCGCGGTTCGGTCGAGGCCTTCATCGTCGCCGCCGCCGACGCCATCAGCGCCGCAAGGCCCGGCTCCCGCCGGGACACCGTCGAACTCTACTTGAAGCGGCTCGAAGCCCTCGAAGACGTCGCTAACAGTTTCGACGGCGTCCAGAAGTCCTACGCCATCCAGGCCGGGCGCGAGGTCCGCATCCTCGTCCAACCCGATCAGGTCGACGACGTGGAAGCCTCCGACCTCGCCCGGAAAGTGGTGCGCAAGATCGAAGAGAACCTCGTCTACCCCGGCGAAATCATGGTCACCGTCGTGCGCGAGACCCGCGTCACCGAAGTGGCCCGCTAGGAGAGAGCCTTGCGCATCCTCATGGTCGGCGACGTCGTCGGACGGCTCGGCCGTCGCGCCGTCAAACAAGTCCTGCCCGGGCTCCGCAGGGAGCTCGGGCTCGACTTCGTCGTCGTCAACGCCGAGAACGCCGCCGGAGGGTTCGGCCTCACCGCCGACACCGCCGACGAGCTGCTCGCCGCCGGCGCCGACGTGCTCACCGGAGGGAACCACACCTTCGACAAGCAAGAGGTGATCTCCATCATGGATGGCGAACTGCCCATCCTGCGGCCCGCCAACTATCCGCCGGGGACCCCCGGACGCGGGCATCTGCGCGTCGGCCCAGTCGCCGTCATCAACCTGCAGGGGCGCGTTTTCATGCCCGAAGGACTGGACTCTCCCTTCGCCGTCGCGGACGCCATCCTCGACGAGGTAGCCGACTCGGCCCCGAAGGCCATCCTCATCGACTTCCACACGGAGGCCACCTCCGAGCAGGCCGCCTTGGCATGGCGTCTCGATGGCCGAGTCAGCGCCGTCGTCGGCACCCACACCCACGTCCCCACCGCCGACGCCCGGGTGCTTCCCGAAGGCACGGCGTTCGTCACCGACCTCGGCATGACCGGACCGCGCGACTCCATCATCGGCAGCAAGATCGACGACGTTCTCTACCGCTTCCTCACGGCCATGCCCCGGCGGCTCAACATCGAGGAGCGGCGCGGCCCCGCGCAGTTCAACTCCCTCTTCATCGAGACCGACGACCTCACCGGGCTCGCCAGGCGGGTCGACCGCGTCGACCGCATCGCCGAGGCGTAACCCCGTCATGAAGATCGACCTGCACATGCACTCGACGCTCTCTGATGGACGCCTCACGCCCACGGAGCTCGTCCGTCTGCTCGAACGCGAGCAGGTCGCCGTGGCGGCTCTCACCGACCACGACTCCACCGAGGGCGTGGCGGAGGCGCTCGCCGCCGCCGAGCGCGTCCCCGGGTTGCGGGTGGTTTCCGGCATCGAGATCAGCGCCAGCCATCCCGATATCCCCAACGCTGAGGTGCACGTGCTCGGCTACTTCGTCGACCACCGCGACGAGGAACTCCAGCGTAGGCTGAGGGCCTTCCGCCAGGACCGCGACGTTCGCGGACGCAAAATGGCCGAACGCCTCGGCGCCCTCGGCTACCCACTCGATTGGGAGCGCGTGAAGGAGATCGCCGGCGACGCGGGCGTCGGACGCCCCCACATCGCCCTCGCAATGGTCGAGCGGGGACACGTCGCCGAGTATCGCCAGGCCTTCGACGGCTTACTGAACGACGGCGGCGCCGCCTACGTCGGCCAGTCCCATCTCACCGCGCCCGACGCCGCGGAGATGATCCACGCCGCAGGCGGCGCCGCCGTGCTCGCGCACCCGCTGTACGTCGCCGATTACCGGCGCATGATTCCGCGCCTCGTCGAGTGGGGTTTCGCGGGCATCGAGGCGCACTACGCCAAGTTCACGCTGGAGGAGCGCGAACAACTCCTCGCGCTCGCCGCCGAGCATGACCTGCTCCCCTGCGGGGGCAGCGACTTTCACGGCATCGACGCGCAGCGCGAGCAGCCGCCCGGCTCGACCGGTCCTCCGCCGGACGTGTTCGAGGAGCTCGAACGCCGCGCCGGGGCACAGCAGGGCTCACGGCGAACATGAGCGAGCCCGTTCTCGTCGCCCTGACCCTCGCCTACGCCTATCTGCTGGGGTCGGTGTCCAGCGCCTACCTCGTAGGGCGCCTCATCAAAGGGATCGACCTTCGGCGCGTCGGCACAGGGACCCTGGGCGCCTCCAACGTGTACTACAACGTCGGACGGTTCTGGATCGTGCCCGTCGGCGTTTTCGATCTCTTCGTCAAGGGCCTCACTCCTGCGTACCTCGCCATGTTGCTCGATCTCGATATCGCCGTGCAGGCCGCCGCGAGCATGCTCGTCATCGTCGGGCACAACTGGCCCCTCTACCTTGGCTTCAAGGGGGGACGCGGCGTCGCGCCGACGGTGGGAGTGCTCCTTGCTATGGGCCGGCTGGAGCTGGCGTACTTCATGGTGCTCGGCGCCGCCGGCTGGCAGTTCACCCGCGCCTCGGCGGTATGGGTGCTGCTCGCGTTCGCGTCGCTCCCGCTCGCGTCCCTCTACTTCCAGCGCCCCGCGCCGGTCGTCCTGCTCATGGTCGGCCTGCTGCTCGTAACGGTGGTCAAGAGGCTCACCGCGAACTCCGTCAGCGGCGCGTCGGACGACGCCGGAGGCGTGCTCCGTCTCCTCTACAACCGCCTCCTCTTCGACCGCGATATCGCCGATCACGGCGATTGGGTGCGCCGGAACGCCAACGGCCCGGAGGCGCTGGAATGACGGCGCTCGCGCATTGCCATTGGCATCCCGACCGCGAGACCGGCCTGCGCTGCAGCAGTTGCGGGCGCTCCGTTTGCGTCGAGTGCATGCGCCAGCACCCCGTCGGCGTCCGCTGCAGGGAGTGTATCAGCATTACCCAGTTGCCTATGTATCAGGCGACGCCGAGCTACATTGCGCGCGGAGTCGGCGCCGCCGTCGGCCTGGGGCTCACCGGCGCGGTGGGGCTCGCTCTTGTCCTGGGCTTTTTCCCGGGCGCCGGATTCTTCTACATCCCGCTCATGATGGGCCTCGGCTACCTTCTGGGCGAAGGGGTCGGCGCGGCGGTCAACCGCCGGCGAGGCCGCCCGTACCAGTACGTCGCGCTGCTCGCGGTCGCGCTTGCCACGTCGCCCGTGTGGCTCTCCGCGGACTCCGCCGTCCTGAGCATCGGCGGACTCATCCGCCTTGGGGGCGTCGTCTGCGCCGCCCTCTTCGCCTGGCGACGGCTCGAACCCTAGCTATCCCCCTCTCCACAAGTGTGGGGAGGGCCGGAAGGGCCGGTGGACGCCCGCCGCCCTCCCTCCTACAATGGCATCGGCGCGGGCGTAGCTCAGGGGTAGAGCATCTGCTTCCCAAGCAGAGGGTCGTGGGTTCGAATCCCATCGCCCGCTCCAGCAGGCATCCCTGGAGGAACAGCCATGACAACCTTCAACCCCGAAGCCCGGCCGGAGCAGGAACGCATCGTCAAGGTCGACGCCTATCGGGCGTTCCAGGCGCGGGAGGGCATACCCGTCGTCACCGGTTTCGCCGTCGACGACCTCCGCACCCTGGAGCTCGGCGACTGGGCCCGCCTCGATTGCCGTGGCGCCTACATCAACCTCGACGGCGCCGGCGACACGAACGACGCCTACGTCGCCGAGATACCGCCGGGCGGCAAGATGGCCCCCGAGCGCCACATCTTCGAGAAGAACATCTACGTCCTCGCCGGACGGGGCGCCACGCTCGTCGGCGACGACCCCAACAGCAGGGTCAGCTTCGAGTGGAAGAAGGGCAGCATCTTCTCCATCCCCATCAACGTCTGGCACCAGCACCTGAACGGCAGTGGCGCCGAGCCCGCCCGCTTCGTCGCCGTCACCACCGCCCCCATCACCCTGAACCTCTTCCACAACGAGGGCTTCATCTTTGACAACCCCTACGTCTTCGAGGACCGCATCGGCAACCCCAAGAGCTTCCAGGGCGAGGGGAAGATGTGGACCGCCACCACCGGACGCACCAACGCCTGGGAGACCAACTTCGTGCCTGACGTCGAGACGTTCACCACCTTCACCTGGGCGGAGCGCGGTGCCGGCGGAGCGCACATCAAATTCGAACTCGCAGACCAGACGCAGACCGCCCACATCTCCGAGTTTCCCGTGGGCACCTACAAGAAGGCGCACCGCCACGGCCCCGGCGCCCACGTCATCATTCTCAAGGGCGACGGCTACTCGCTGCTGTGGCCGTCGCACGGCAGCCCGCACGACGGCATGGAGCGCGTCGACTGGAAGCCCGGCTCCATGGTCGTTCCCCCGAACGGATGGTTCCACCAGCACTTCAACGGGGGCGCCACGCCCGCGCGTTACCTCGCGTTCCGATGGGGCAGCCAGAAGCACTACTTCTCCCTCGGCGTCGCCATGGAGGGCGAGACCGACGTCGACGTCAACCTCGGCGGCGGCCAGATCGAGTACGAGAACGAGGATCCCGTCATCCACGACATCTTCCTCGAGGCGCTGACCCGCACGGGCGCTGAGTCCCGCATGGCCGAGTTCATCCCCCGCCTGCGGGGATAACCGGCGGCTTTCGCGGCGCATGGACCGGACGCCTGCAGGGACGTGGGCAACGGCTTCGTCCGACGAACGGGCGCAAGCATGACCGCTCCCTTTCGCAGCGGGCTCGTCGCCATCGTGGGGCGCGCCAACGTAGGCAAGTCCACCCTGCTCAACGCGCTGATCGGCCAGAAAGTGTCCATCGTCAGCGCCAAGCCTCACACCACCCGGCACAAGCTGCTGGGAGTGCTCGCCGGCGACGGATTCCAGGCGGGATTGCTCGATACGCCGGGATTTCTGCGCAAGGGCCGCGACCAGCTCGACGCGGCCATGTCGCGCCAGCTGTCGTCGGCCTTGAGCGACGCGCACGTTGTGACGCTCGTCGCGGAGCCGCGCAACCCCGGTGACGTGGAGCAGGAGCTGATGCGCCAGATCAAGGCGTCCGGCGCGCCGTCCGTGCTCGCCCTGAACAAGATAGACGCCGTCGCCAAGCGACGCCTGCTTCCCGTCATCGCGCGCTACGCCGAAGCGCACGATTTCGCCGCCGTCGTGCCCATCAGCGGCCTCGCGAGCGACGGTCTCGACAGGCTCGTCGAGGCTATCCGCGACGCGCTGCCGGAGCGCAGCCCGCTTTTCCCCGACGAAATGCTCACCGACCGCCCGGTGCGGTTTCTCGCGGGGGAGGTAGTGCGCGAGAAAGTATTTCAGCTCTACGCTCACGAGGTCCCCTACGACGCTGTGGTCGAGGTCGACGAGTTCGAGGAGCGCGACGGCGACGCGCCCGACTACGTGCGGGCGGTCGTCTACGTCGACAAGCCGTCGCAGAAGCAACTGCTCATAGGGAAGGGCGGCGCCGCGCTCAAGGAGGTCGGGGTGCTAGCGCGCCCCGAGATCGAGGCGTTGACGGGGCGTCCCGTGTACCTCGAGCTGTGGGTGAAGGTGAACCCGAAGTGGCGGCGCAAAGCCGGCTTCATCCAGCGCACGTTGTGAGCCATGGGCGCCCTCATCGTCTTCATTCTCGTGATGTTGGTCGTCGCGACTGCGGTGGCGGCGCCGTGGGCGTGGATGGGCGGCGACCGCCGGCGTGAGGCCGACGCGCTCGCCATGGGCTCCGCGCTGCTCGGCGGCGGCTGCGGGATCGTTGGGTTGGGCCTGGCCGTCTACTTCCACGCAGCGGGTGAAGGGTACGCGGAGACCACGGTGGCGCTCTTCGCATACTCGTCGCTGCTGCCCGTGCTGGGAGCGGTGGTGGGGCTGCACGCCGCGCTGCGAAGCCGGTCGCGGCTTGCGCGACGCGCGTTGCTTGTCGCCGCGTCCGTTCTCACGCTTGCGGGCGCGCCGATGGTCGTGGTGTTCTCGGTCGGCGGGATGCTGGCGTTCCTGGCCGCGCTGGGCTACCTGGCGGCGTTGTGCAGCCCCCGCGACGTCCTTCGCAAGCTCGACCCTCGGTTCTAGGTCCCAGGGGCGCTCCTGGTCGTGATGAGCCTGCCGGACCGCGAACCAGACCGGACGCGGCCACGAGACGGCTATACTCCCCGTAGGATGGGAGACGCATGACGACCGACGACCGCCACCAGCGCTATATGCAGCGCGCCATCGACCTTGCGCGTTCGGCGAGAGGGACGACGAGCCCGAACCCGCCGGTGGGCGCGGTGCTCGTAAAGGACGGGCGCATCGTCGGCGAGGGCTACACGCTCCCGCCTGGTCAGGGCCACGCGGAGTTCATCGCCCTCGACATGGCCGGCGGCGACGCCCGGGGCGCCGACCTGTACGTAACGCTCGAACCGTGCGCTCATCACGGGCGCACGCCGCCGTGCGCCGACGCTCTCATAGCAGCGGGCGTCGCGTCCGCGCGCATCGCCGTCATGGACCCCGCGCCGCACACCGCCGGGCGCGGCGCACAGCGGTTGCGCGAGGCCGGCTTGAGCGTGATTGTCGACGACGGCCCTCCCGAGGCCTACCGGCTCATCGAGGCCTTCGCAAAGCACGTTGCGACCGGCCTGCCGTTCGTGACAGCCAAGTTCGCCATGAGCCTCGATGGCAAGATCGCGACGCGCACGGGCGATTCGCGCTGGATATCGAACGAGGCCTCCCGCCGGGAGGCGCACCGGCTGCGCGCCGAGGCCGATGCTGTGATGGTCGGCATCGGCACGGCGCTCGCCGACAACCCGCAACTGACGGCGCGGGACCTTCCGCTTGCCCAACCCGCCCCCTCGGATGAGGGGCAGCCGCTCCGCGTCGTGGTCGACAGCTCCGGGCGGCTTCCGGCAAGCGCGGCGATGCTGTCGGCGCCGGGGCGGACGCTCGTGGCGGTGGCCGGCGCCGAGGGCGCCAGGGCCGCGGGCGCGACCGGCGCCGACGTGTTCGAGGCTGGCGCAGGCGCCGACGGTCGCGTCGACCTCGCCTGTCTGCTGGCGGAACTGGGCGCGCGCGACGTGACCTCCGTGCTCGTCGAGGGCGGGGCGACGCTGCACGGCGCGTTGTTCGACGCCGGGCTCGTCGATAAGGTCGTGGCGTTCATCGCGCCGGTCGTCATCGGCGGCGCCGAGGCGCCGGGGTCGGTGGGCGGCCTCGGGCGCGAGCGCATCGCGGACGCCTTGCGGCTGACGGACGTCGAGCACGTGGAACTGGACGGCGACCTGATGATCGTGGGACGCCCGGCAGGGTGAAGGGGAGAGGCATGTTCACCGGCATCGTGGAAGAGGTGGGAGAGGTCGTCGCGGCGACGGCGAACAGCCTGCGCATCGCGGGCGGCGCCGCGATGGACGCGCTCGCCGTCAGCGACTCCATCGCCGTCAACGGCGTCTGCCTCACCGTAACGGCCCGCGACGCTTCCGAGTTCGCGGTCGACGTGGTCGACGAGACGCTTGCGCGAACGAACCTCGGCGCCCTGCGCCTGGGCGACCCCGTGAACCTGGAGCGCGCGCTCACGCCGGAATCCCGCATGGGCGGGCACATCGTGCAGGGACACGTCGACGGCTGCGCCGAGGTGACGGAGGTAGGCGGAGCGCCTGAGAGCAGGGTGCTGCGAGCGCGGCTGCCGGAGGAACTGGCGCGCTACGTCGTCGAGAAGGGTTTCATCGCGGTGGACGGGACGAGCCTGACGGTGGCCGCCGTGGACGGCCCCGAGTTCGCCGTCGCCGTGATACCGTATACGTGGGAGCATACCGCGCTGCATGCGAGGCGTCCGGGCGACAGGTTGAACATCGAGGTGGACATCCTGGCGAAGTACGTCGAGCGCCTCGTCGCGCGCGGGCAGGAGGGATAGCAGTGCCGCAGATCAGCGTCGAGCAGGCCATAGAAGACATCCGCACGGGGAAGATCGTCATCGTCGTCGACGACGAGAGCCGCGAGAACGAGGGAGACTTCGTGATGGCGGCGGAGTGGGTTACGCCTGAGGCGATCAACCTGATGGCGGCGAGGGGCCGCGGCCTGATCTGCGTACCGATGACCGGCGAACGGCTCAGCCAGCTCAAGCTCGACATGATGGTCGAGCACAACACGTCCAAGCACACCACCGCGTTCACGGTGTCGGTCGACATCGACAACGGAAGCACGGGCATATCGGCGCACGACCGCGCGGCGACGGTGAAGGCCCTCGTGGACCCGGCGACGAAGCCTGAGGACCTGGCGCGGCCCGGGCACATGTTTCCCCTGCGCGCGCAGGAGGGCGGCGTGCTCGTCCGCGCTGGCCAGACCGAAGCGAGCGTCGATCTGGCCCGCATGGCAGGGCTCGTCCCCGCGGGCATCGTCTGCGAGATTATGAACGAGGACGGCACGATGGCCCGGATGCCCCAGCTCGAGGAGATATCCCGCGAACTCGGCATCGACATCGTCACGGTGGCCGACATCATCGCGTACCGGCTGGAGCACGAGCGCCTCGTGGAGCGCGTCGCCGAAGCGCGCCTCCCCACCATGTACGGCATGGCGAAGGCCATCGCCTACCGCTCCGACGTCGACCCGGCCGAGCACGTGGCGCTGGTGTTCGGGAACATCCGCACGAAGCAGCCTGTGCTCGTCCGCGTACACAGCGAGTGCCTCACGGGCGATGTGTTCGGGAGCATGCGGTGCGACTGCGGCATACAGCGCGACATCGCCATCAAGGCGATCGCCGAGGCCGGGCGGGGGGTGTTCCTCTACATGCGGCAGGAGGGCCGGGGAATAGGCCTTCACAACAAGATACGGGCGTACGCGTTGCAGGACGGCGGGGCGGATACGGTGGAGGCGAACCAGCGGCTCGGCTTCCCCCCCGACCTGCGCCACTACGGCGTGGGCGCGCAGATACTGGTGGACCTCGGCGTGCGCAACATGCGGCTGATGACCAACAACCCCAAGAAGATCGTAGGGCTCGAAAGCTACGGACTGAACATCGTCGAGCGCGTCCCCATCGTCGTGCCGAGCAACCCCGAGAACGCGAACTACCTCCAGACCAAGCAGGACAAGCTCGGCCACCTGCTTTCCATCCCCGACCACTAGTTCTCCCCCTGGGGAAGATGCCGCGAAGCGACAGAGAGGGTCTGCCCGCCGGGCGAGTGTGCAGACTGCGGGGGCGGCGGTTCGCATACAATGGGGGTATGGCCCAGGAGATTGCCGGAACCCTCGACGCGCAGTGGATGCGCGTGGGCGTCATCGTGTCGCAGTTCAACGAGGCGGTCACGTCGCGGCTGTTGAGCGGCGCCCGCGAGGCCGCCGCCAGGCACGGCGTCCGCGAGGAGCGCCTCACGATAGTGCGCGTCCCGGGCTCATTCGAATTGCCGCAGGCCGCCGCCCGCATGGCCGCGAGCGGGCAGTGGGACGCGCTCGTCGCGCTGGGGTGCGTCATCCGGGGAGAGACGGCGCACTTCGACTTCGTGGCCGCGGAGGCCGCGCGGGGCATCGCGGAGGTCGCGCGGTCGACGGGGAGGGCGGTGGCGTTCGGGGTGCTGACGACGAACACGGTGGAGCAGGCGATGGCGCGCTCCGGCGGCGCGGCGGGCAACCGCGGGTTCGACGCGATGGAGTCGGCGATCAAGATGGCGAACTTGCACAAGGAGCTGGACGGGGCCGGCAGTCCCGCCGCCGCCACGAGTTGAGCGATGACGATCCAGGAACAGTTGAGCGACGACCTCAAGACCGCCATGAAGGCGCAGGATGCGGTTACGAAGGACACCGTCCGCCTCATCCGCGCCGCGATGAAGAACGCCGAGATCGAGAAGGGCGATGCGCTCGACGACGCCGGCGCGCTCGACGTGCTGGCCCGAATGGCCAAGCAGTACCGTGACAGCATCACGACGTACCGCGACAACGGACGCGAGGACCTCGCCGTTCGCGAGGAGGCAGAGCTGGCCGTCGTGGCCCGCTACCTTCCCGAGCAACTCGGCGAGGACGAGGTGCGGGCGCTCGCCGAGCAGGCCGTGGCCGAGCTGGGAGCGTCCGGCCCTCAGGACCGCGGTAAGGTGATGGGGAAACTCATGCCGCAACTGAAGGGCAAGGCCGACGGCGCCGTCGTGAACCGCATCGTCGGCGAACTGCTGGGGTAGCGGACGGCGGCGCGCGCACTAACGGCGAGGGGAAGGCATGGCGCCAAGGTACGGCATCATCGTGTTTCCGGGCACTTGGTCGGATGTGGACTGGCGGGACGCGCTCGCGGGAGTGATGGGCGCCGACGCCGAGTATGTCTTCCACAAGGAGACGAGCGTCGCCGGGTTTGACTGCCTCATCGTGCCGGGCGGCTTCTCGTACGGCGACTATCTGCGCCCCGGCGCGATTGCGCGCTTCTCGCCCGTGATGCCGGCCGTGGTCGAGTTCGCTAACTCTGGAGGGCCGGTGCTCGGCAGCTGCAACGGGTTCCAGGCGCTGTGCGAGGCGGGACTGCTGCCGGGGGCGCTTATGCGCAACGCGAGCCTCGAGTTCCGGTGTCAGCCGCAGCATCTGCGCGTCGAGCGCGCCGCCGCCCCGTTCACGTCGCTCGCCCGCGCGGGCGACGTGCTCTCGGTGCCCGTATCGCATGGCGACGGCAACTACTACGTGGACGACGCCGCGCTCGAACGCATGGAGGCGAACGGGCAGATCGCGTTCCGCTACTGCGACGCGAACGGCGCGGTTACGCCGGAGGCCAACCCCAACGGGTCACGCGCCAACATCGCGGGAGTCACGAACGAGGCAGGCAACGTGCTTGGGCTGATGCCGCACCCGGAGCGGGTCGTCGAGCCCGCGCTTGGGGGGACGGACGGGCTGACGCTGCTGCGGTCGCTCGACGAGGCGCTCCACGAGCGCGCGGGCGCAGTCTAAGACGCGAAAGGACTGAGGATGGAAGAAAACAAGGGACAGCAGCAACTGGCGAGAACGTTGACTATTGTCAACCTCGTGCTGCTGGCTGCGCTGGTGGTAATAGCGTTCATCGTTTACGCCAACGTCAGGAACACGATTCAGACCGTCGACGAGAAAGTCGAGGATGTCACAGGCGTCGTTCAGAACTTGGTGGGCGGCGACGAATTGCAGGCGGCGCTGGAAGGACTAGACCTGGAAGGCGGCGACACGTCTGAGTTGGAGGCGCGGCTGAAGGCTATTGAAGCGCAGGTCGGCTCTACGGTAGGCGGCAGCCAGCCTAGCGACGCGAGCACGTCTGGCTTGGAGGCGCGGCTGAAGTCTGTCGAAGCGCGGGTCGGTTCTACGGCAAACGGTAGTCAGCCTGGGGATGCCGACGTCTTGTTCCAGGTCTTCCCTGAACTCCGGTTCGACGGGATGCTCTCGGATGGGTGCGTTGACGCTATGCGAGCAGATGTCGCGCGCATCTATTCCGACGACCACGGCTACTCCATATCTGACCGCAGACAGGCTCGAGCGACGATTGATGCGTGGGGCGCCTACCCGTACTCGCAGTTGAGCAACCAGATGCTCGACGAAATCGGCGACTTGATAGACGCGATGGCGTACTGGCGCGGGTGGAGCGACTGGCAGGGAGACAGCTATAGAGTGTACGACCGTTCATACGATGAGGGTGGAGCAGGCGCTTCGGGCACGCTGCCATGCATATCCGAACGGGAGGGAGTCAGCGTCTTTATTGCCATTCGCAACGAGAGCCCGATGAGCGACTTTAGGGAAGATGTCGTCGACGACTATTGGGACTGTGTAGAACGCTTCCAGCCGCCCCCGCCGCCAACGCCAACCCCCGATTACTCCGAAAGAGATACACAGGGATGCAGGCTTCTCCACGAAAAGTACGCTCACTGGCTGCTGCCCCTTCCCGCCGGGCCGCTCACGGCAGGCGGTTAGCCGGCGCGCGTATCGCAGGGCAGCCGAAGGCAAGAAGGTAGAAGAGACAACGTGGGCGTCGGCATTCTGCTGGCCATAGTGGCGACGATGGCGTGGGGCGCGGGCGATGTGTTCGTCCGCCGTGCCATGTTCAGCGCATCGGCGGAGTCAGTCGTCATCGTCGTGGTTGGCATGGTGGCGACGTCGTTGGGCGTAGTGATCATGGCGACCGAGGGCGCAGCCGCGTTCCTGGCCCTCCCCCTTTCGGTGGTGGCGACGGCGGCGCTGATGGGGGCGCTCGCGTGGGTTACGGGCAACCTGTTCTACTTTCACGGGATGCGGAGGGCCGGCGTTACGCTCGCGGCTCCCATCCTGGGCACGGGGCCGCTGGCCGCCATCGCGCTCGCGGTCGTGTTCGCCGGCGAGCGTCCCAACCTGCCGACGGTCGCGGGCGCCGTAGCGGTCGTCGTGGGCGTCATCGTCATACTCACCGACCGGAACCGGGTGCTGCGGTGAGCGCAGCGGGGGAGCGCGCCGACAGCCGCCGCGTGACGCTGGGCCTGACGTTCGCGACGCTGGCGATGCTGTCGTTCGTAACGGCGGGGCTGTTCGCGAACCACTTGGTGGGCGGTGGAGCGTCGCCTCTCGTCATCGCGTTCTACGAGGCGCTGTTCGGCCTGCTCTTCACGCTCGGCGTGAAGGCGCGGTCGCTGCGGGGCGGCCAGGCGCCCGACCGGACGGCGGTGGCGTGGATGGTCGCGGCGGGCGCGCTGTTCGCGCTGGCGTCGGCCAGCTTCTACTCCGCGCTCGTGCGGGTGGATTTCAGCGTCGCGGCCCCGGTAACGGGAGCGGTGCCGCTCGTCTCGTACGTGTTCGTGCTTTTCATGCTGCGCGGCTACGAACGGCTGACGCCGCGCGTCGTGTTCGGGGCGGCGCTGGTGGTCGCCGGCGTGGGCGTCATAGGAGCGGCAAACTGATGCCCGTGTCGCAAGAGACGCTGGACCGGATCGCGCTGAAGCGCAGCGAGTACGAAATCATCGTCGAGCGCCTCGGGCGCGAACCGAACGAGTTGGAGTTGGGCCTGTTCGGCGCCCTGTGGAGCGAGCACTGCGGCTACAAGCACTCGAAACCGCTCCTCAAGAACTTCCCTGCGACGGGGCCCGCCGTGCGGGTGCAGGCCGGCGAGGAGAACGCCGGCGTCGTCGATATCGGCGACGGGCTGTCGGTCGTGTTCAAGATCGAGTCGCACAACCACCCGTCGGCAGTCGAGCCTCATCAGGGCGCGGCGACGGGCGTAGGCGGCATCGTCCGCGACATCCTGGCGATGGGAGCGAGGCCAATCGCCCTCCTCAACTCACTGCGGTTCGGCCCGCCCGACGACGCCCGGAACCGCTACCTGTTCGAGGGCGTCGTCGCCGGCATATCGAGCTACGGCAACTGCATCGGCGTGCCGGACGTGGGCGGCGAAATCGCGTTCGCGCCCAGTTACAGCGGCAACCCTCTCGTGAACGCGATGTGCGTCGGGCTCCTGCCGCCGGGGGGACTCGTGCGCGCGGCGGCCACCGTCCCGGGCTCCACCCTGATGGTGGTCGGCTCGGCGACGGGGCGGGACGGCATTCACGGAGCGTCCGGGCTGGCGTCGCGGTCGTTCGAGGAGGAGCGGGAGATGCGCCCGACCGTGCAGGTGGGCGACCCGTTCCTGGAGAAGGTGCTCATCGAGGCGTGCTTGGAAGCGGCGGCGAGCGGCTGCCTCGAAGCGATGCAGGACCTGGGCGCCGCCGGGCTGACGAGCTCGGTGATGGAGTGCGCGGCGCGCGGCGGCACGGGCGTCGAGATCGACGTGGCCAAGGCGCCCCGCCGCGAGGAGGGCATGACCCCCTACGAGATCATGCTGTCGGAATCGCAGGAGCGGATGCTGCTCGTGGTGAAACAGGGGCACGAGGAGGCTGTCGCCGCGCTCTTCGAAAGGTGGGACCTCTCCGTTTCGGCCATTGGCGCAGTAACCGGCGACGGCATGGCGAGGATCTACGACAGAGGCCGTCTCGTGTCGGAGACGCCGATCGAAGTGCTGGTCGACGCTCCACGCTATGAGCCGCCGGGCCGGCGTCCGGCGTACCTCGACGCGCTGCAGTCGGCGCCGATGCCGCCGCTTCCGCCGGCGTCCGAAGCCGGCCCGATGCTGCTGCGCCTCCTTGCGTCGCCCAACGTAGCCAGCAAGCGGGTGGTGTACCGCCGGTACGACCACGAGGTGCAGACGCGGACGATTGCGAAGCCGGGCGCGGGGGACGCTGCGGTGCTGCGCCTGCGGGAGTCGGCGAAGGGGCTTGCGCTCGCGGTCGACGGCAACGGCCGGCTCGCGTATCTCGACCCCTACGCGGGAGGCGCGATAGCGGTGGCGGAGGCGTGCAGGAACGTCGCGGCGACCGGCGCGTCGCCTCTTGCGGTTACCGACTGTCTGAATTTCGGCAACCCGGAGAAGCCGGAGGTGTACTACCAGCTTTCGGAGTGCGTGCGAGGCATGGCCGACGCCTGCCGCGCGCTCGGCGTCCCGGTCGTCAGCGGCAACGTGTCGCTCTACAACGAGACGCAGGGCGAGGCGGTCTACCCCACGCCGGTCGTCGGCGCGGTGGGACTGCTCGACGACGCGTCGGCGCGCGTTGGCGCGGCGTTCGCGGACGGAAGCGTCGTCCTCCTGCTGGGCGCGTCCCTCGACGCCGACGAGTCATCGCTCGGCGGGAGCGAGCACCTCGCGGTTGAGTACGGCATGGTCGCGGGGGCGCCCCGCATCGACTTCGACGCGGAGGCGCGGCTGCAACGGCTGCTCGTCGAGCTCGCGCGGGCGCGGCTGCTGCGGTCGGCGCACGATTGTTCGGACGGCGGGCTCGCTACGGCGCTTGCGGAGAGCGCGCTTTGGGGAGGCGTCGGCTTCTCCGGCGAGGGCGGTTGGTCGGCGGGCCGGTGGGACGCGCTGCTGTTCGGCGAAGCGCCGTCGCGGGCGGTGGTCAGTTGCGCCGAGGCGGACGTCGCGGCGGTGTCGGCTGCGGCGGCCTCGGCGGGAGTTCCTACGGTCAGGCTGGGAATAACGGGAGGCTTGCGGTTCACGCTGCCCGGGCTGGCGGATGAGCCTCTCGACGCGCTGGCCGATGCGTACGAGGGCGGTCTGGAGCGCGCGTTGGGGCGGTAGCATGGCCGCGTAGTGGCGCACGGGCGCTTCCGTCGATTGCAAGTGGGGCGGGTTGAAGATATTGACCGATTGCCTGCGCTTGGGGCGACCCTGACGGACGCGGATAATGCCCGCCTGCCCGGATGACCGCGTTGGCGTGGCGCTCCAAGGGCTGCGACAGTTGGGGGTTGCGCGTTCGCCCCGTCGAGCCCACGGTTATCCGGTATCATTACATGTGGCTTTGCGCCGCATCCTTGCCCGCAGCGAACAGCGGCGGAAGTATCCAGTCCCAAGAGGAAGTCAGCATGAAGGTCATCTTTCTGGAAGACGTAGCCGGCACGGCGGACGCCGGCGACGTGAAGGACGTGAAGAACGGGTTCGCGCGGAACTACCTGTTGCCGCGCTCGCTCGCAGCGCCCGCGACGCCCGACCAATTGCAGCGGATCCGCGCCATCGAGAAGGCCGCGCGTGAGAAGCGTGTCAAGTACTCTCAGGAGTGGGGCGAGGTCGCCGAACTCATCAACGGCACGTCGGTCGCCGTCGAAGTGCGCGTGGGGCCCTCGGGCAGGCTGTTCGGCTCGGTCACGAGCCGCGCCATCGCCGAGAAGCTCACCGAGGCCACCGGGCGGATGTTCGACCACAAGCAGGTGCTGCTCGGCTCGTCTATCCACGAGATCGGCGACTACCCCGTAACGCTGCGTCTCTACCGGGAGGTCACCGCCGAGGTGCAGGTCTCGGTCGTGCCGGAAGGCTATCGGCCCGCGGAAGAGGAACCGTCGGAGGACGCCGCGGAGGACTTGGCGGAAGGCGGCTGGGGCGAGGAGCCGTACGAGGACGAGCCGGCCGACGAGTCGGACGAGGACTACTACGAGGACGACGAAGACGAGGGCGAGGACGAAGAGGAAGGACGATAGCGGCAGGACTCGATGTACGCGGAGAAGCTGCCTCCTCATGACCCGAATGCCGAAGAAGCAGTTGTCGGCTCCCTGCTGATAGATGGGGAGGCGATCAACCGGGTCGCGCCGCTCGTCAAGCCGGAGGACTTCTACCGCGAACGCAATCGCTGGTGCTACGAGGCTTGCCAGTCGCTCTACCAGCGGGGCGAGACGATAGACCAGATCAGCGTCGCCCGTGAACTGTCCCTCAAGGAGCGGCTCGACGGCGTTGGCGGGTTCGGGTATCTCAGTCACCTCATCTCCGCCGTCCCCACGTCGCTCCACGCGGAGCATTTCGCCCAGATCGTCAATCGCACCGCGACGATGCGTCGCCTCATACAGGCGGCGGGCGACATCGCGGCCATCGGCTACGCCGACGCGCCGGACGTGGACCAGGCCCTGGAGCAGGCCGAAGACCTGCTGTTCCGCGTGCGGAACACCCACGCAACGCGCGACTTCGTCACCATCCGGGAGGTGCTCGACCAGTACCTCGAAGAGACCGCCGACCTGGGAGCGCTCACACGGAGCGTTGCGCCGGTCCCCAGCGGCTTCATCGATCTCGACAACGCGCTCGGACGGCTCCAGCGGGGAGACCTCTTCATCCTTGCGGCGCGGCCCTCCATCGGGAAGTCGACGCTCGCCATCAACATCGCGCGCTACGCCGCCGGACAGGGGGCCGTAGCCGCCGTGTTCAGCCTCGAAATGAGCAATGACCAGCTTGCACTGCGGCTGCTCTCCGCCGAGGCGGAGATCGACAGCCACCGGTTGCGCATGGGGCTGCTGGGCGAGCGCGACAACGACCGTATGCTCAACGCGGTGGGCGCCCTTTCCGACCTCCCCATCTACATGGATGACTCGCCGGCGCAGACCGCGCTGGAGATGCGCTCGAAGCTGCGCAGGCTCCACACCAACCGCAACCTCGACCTCGTTGTCGTCGACTACCTCCAGCTCATCTCGGGGCGCGGCAACCGGGGGGAGAACCGTGTGCAGGAGTTGAGCGAGATCACCCGGCAGCTGAAGGCGATTGCGCGCGACCTGAACGTGCCGCTCATCGCCATCTCGCAGCTCTCGCGCGCCATCGAGCAACGCCCCGACCACCGGCCGCAGCTCTCCGACCTGCGGGAGTCAGGCTCGATTGAGCAGGACGCCGACGTGGTCGTCTTCATCCACCGGGAGGACAAGTACCTCACCGCCGAGCAGTGGGAGCAGCGCCATCCCACCGAGGCCTACCCCGAGAACCTCGTGCAGCTCGTCATCGCCAAGAACCGTCACGGCCCGACGAACACGGTGCAACTCTACTTCAGGGGGAGCTTCTCGCGGTTCGAGAACCTTGAGTCCGAGCTGGCGCGGCGATGAACGCGCGCCGGGCCAGGTTCGACGCCTGCGAGAAAGCGCTGCCGGTCCCTGCGTCGCTGCTGGGGTCGCTTCTCGCCGAGATCGACGACGTCGCGGAATTGAAGTGCGCCCTGCGCGTGGCGGGGCTCGCGGCGCGGGCGAGCGGCGCCCCCAAGCGCGTCGCCGCCTCCCGCCTGGAGACGGACTCGGCGCTGCTCGCCGCCCTTGGTTCGCCGGAAGAGATCAGGCGGGGGGTGGAGCGCGCCGTGGAGCGCGGCGTCCTGCTGGAGGCGTCGGGCTGGCTGCTGCTGCGGACCCCGCAGAATGAGCAGGCGGCGGAGCGGCTCGGCCTGGCCCCGGAGTTCTACGGCGAAGAGAGGGCGGAGCGCCCGAACGTCTACGAACTGTACGAGCAGAACATCGGCATGCTGACGCCGTTGGTGGCCGACGAGTTGCGGGACGCGGAGAGGGAGTACCCTGCGGGGTGGGTGGAAGCGGCCATCAGGGAAGCGGCGGCGGGCAACGTCCGCAACTGGCGTTACGTCGCCGCGGTGCTGGAGCGGTGGAAGAACAGAGGCAGGGGAGCAAAGCGCCGTGGAGAGCCTGGGCGACATCCTGAGACGCTTACAGCAGCAGAGTATGACGCGCTCCGGCGACGCTCCTGAGTGGCTGAAGGAGTTGGACGCCGAGCCGGAGGCGCCGGTCTGCCCGCTGTGCGCGGGGCGCGGGTGGGTGCGGCGCGACGTTCCGGTGACGCACCCGGACTTTGGCCGCGCGTTCCCTTGCTCATGCCAGGAGGAGGCGAGCGCCGGTCAGCGGCTGGCGCGCCTGCTGCGGTTCAGCAATCTCGGCATGCTGGCGAGCGTGCGCTTCGACGACCTCAACCCGCAGGGTCCGGGCGCGGGCCCCGAGGCCCAGGCGCGGTACGGCATCGCGCTCGACGTTGCGCGGAAGTTCGCCGAAGCCTCCGCCGGCGTGCTGCTGCTCACCGGGGGCCACGGCGTCGGCAAGACGCACCTCGCCGCCGCCGCCGCCAACCGGCTGATCGAGCGCGGGCAACCCGTGTTCTTCGCCTTCGTGCCGGACCTGCTCGACCAGTTGCGCGGCAGCTACAGCCCGGACTCGGAGTTGAGCTTCGACGAACTGTTCGACCTCGTGAAGAACGTGCCGACACTGGTGCTGGACGACCTCGGCGGCCACAGCGGCGCGGCATGGGCGGAAGAGAAGCTCTTCCAGATAATCAACCACCGCTACGTATCCAACCTGCCGACCATCGTCACCTCCTCCGTTCCTGTCGACCGGCTCGACGGCCGGCTGCAGACCCGGCTGACCGACTCGCGGTGGTCGCGGGTGATCGACCTTGGCGGCAGCGCGCGAGCAGGGACGACGGCTATGGGGGCCATCGAACCCGCGATGCGTCAGTCGATGACCTTCGCCTCGTTCTCGCCGGAGGGAAGAAACCTCAGGGGTTACGCGCGGGAGACCCTGAAGGCGGCCTACGACGCCGCGTGGTCGTTCGCGGAAGACCCCAGGAGCTGGCTGGTGCTGTTGGGGGACACAGGCTGCGGCAAGACCCACCTGGCAGTCGCGGTGGCGAACGTTCAACTCGAGCGGGGGCGTGAAGTCTTCTATGCCCTCGTATCCGACCTGCTGGACGACCTTCGCGAGACGTACAGCCCGGACAGCCGGGTCACGTACGACGAGCAGTTCGATCGGGTGAAGCAGGCCCCGCTGCTCATCCTGGACGACTGGGGGGTCCAGAGCTCGACGCCGTGGGCGCAGGAGAAGCTCTACCAGATCGTCGTCCACAGGCATCACGCCAGGCTGCCGACGATCTTCACGATGCGCGAGATTCCCAACGGTGAGAACGACCCTATCGCGTCGCGCCTGAACGACTCGCGCGTTTCAACGGTCTGCATCATCCAGGCGCCGGACTACCGGCCCTCCGGCAACCGCGGCAGGGGCCGATCGTCCCGATGACGGGGGAGAGGGGCGCGGGGGAACGCTGCGATTTCTGCGCGATCATCGCCGGTGAGCTGCCGCGCGAGATTCGCTACGAGGACGACGAGTTCGTCGTGTTCCGCAACAAGCTCGAGTGGGCGCCGGTCATGTGGCTCGTCGTTCCCCGCCGCCACATGGGCCAGATGGAGTTCTGGACGTCGCCGCTGTTCGAGCAGGGGGCGCGTCTCGCCGTCGCGGTTGGCGAGCAGGATGCGCCCGGGGGCTTCCGCATCGTCTCCAACTTCGGCGACGACGCCGCGCAGTCGCAGTCCCACGGACATCTGCACGTGCTAGGCGGCGCCGACCTCGGGCTGTACATGGACTGGCCCGGCAAGGGCGACTACCGGCGCATCGTGTACGGCGGGCGGCGGGCGTCCGCTCCGGCGCCGCAGGCGGAGGCGGAGCGGCGGAAATGACCGACGTGCTGCTGGTGGGCGCGGGAGGCTTCATCGGCGCGGCGTCGCGCTACGGTGTGCTGGTGGCCGTCAGCCGTCTCCTGGGTCAGCCGGCGTTCCCATGGGGAGTGCTCGCCGCGAACGTGCTCGGATCGCTCCTCATCGGCGTTCTTGCGGGCCTGGCCGAGACGCGTCAGGTGTTCAGCGCCGAGACGCGGCTCTTCCTGTTCATCGGCGTCCTCGGAGGGTTCACGACGTTCTCGTCGGTGAGCAACGACACCTTCATCCTGCTGCGCAACGCCGAGTACGCGTCGGCCGCGGCCAACATCGCGCTGTCGGTGGCGCTTGGCCTCGCCGCCGTGGCCGCTGGCTACGCCGGGGCGCGCGCGTTGTCGTAGGTCCCACCCTCCCCGCAGGAGTGGGGAGGGTCGAGCGCGAAGCGCGAGGGGAGAGGTTTACGCGCCGATGCTCGCGATGCCGTAGAGCTTCGAGACGTTCTCGCGGAGCAGCTTGGCGCGCACGTCTGCGGGCAGGGCGCCCATGTCGCGTGCGACGATCCGCCGGGAGTCGGGCCATGTGGAGTTGCCATGCGGGTAGTCGCTGGACCACATGCAGTTGTCGGCGCCCCACCAGGAGAGGAGCCTGCCGCCGACCGCGTCGTTGAAGAAGGTTGCGTACACCTGCCTGTTGAAGTACTCGCTGGGAAGCATCGTGAGGTCCAGGGCGGCCCGGTCCTTGCCGTGGCGCTGGTAGTAGTAGTCCCACTGCTCCAGGATGAAGGGCAGCCAGCCGATCTCGTTCTCAACGAGCACCAGCTTGAGCCGGGGGAAACGCTCCAGCACGCCGGAGAATATGAAGTCGTACAGGGCGTCCATCGCATAAACGAGCTTCAGATTCACGCTGGTCCGTTCCTGTTCGATGCCCCTGTCCCCTTCGCCGAAGGCCTGCCGCAGGTTGTAGCCGTGGCCGCTGAGGATGTGCAGGGAGACGGGCATGTCCAGGTCCTGGGCGCGCGCCCACAGGGGGTCGTAGTGGCGCGACGTGAAGGGAAGCTCCGGGGCGGGTACCTGCCACACCACCACTCCGGACATCCCGGCCTTGCGGCAGCGCTCCATCTCTTCGACGGCCGCCTCGATCCGGTACGTTGAGAGCAGGCCGAGGCCGATGAGCCTGTCCGGGTCCGCCGAACAGTAGTCCGCCAGCCAGTCGTTGTAGACCCTGGCGCACGCCTCTTCCAGGTCGCGGTCGCCGAGGACGAGCGTCTTCAAGCCGTGCGTCGGATACAGCACCTCGGCGCTGACCCCGTCGCGGGCCATCTCGTTGACCCGTTCCGACTTGTTCATCCCGCCGGGAGCGTCGTTCCTCCGTGCTCCTCCCAGGTTGGGAGCGCGGTCGCGGAGCGCCCTGGGAAGGTTCTCCTTCCACAGGCCCGCAGGCTCGATCACGTGAGAGTCCGCCGAGATGAGCGCCTCATCGACCGCAGGGCCGACCTCGGGAGCGTAGGTGCGTTCGAGGATCCCCATGACAAGCCTCCTCGCGAAACAGGCTACGGGCCATTCATGTCATCGCTGGCGCGAGTGTACCGCAGCAGCAGATGACTCACGACGAGCAGCGTATGAGCGGCGATGAGCGCGTTCTGCGCGCCCGCGAGCGCCGATGGCACGGAATGACTACGCCGTTTCACTCCTGCGGACGGGACTGCCGGAGGAGTGCCGCGAAAAATTGTGGCTCATTTCTGCTCATTCAGCCTCATTGCACCTCTGACAACGCGTCTCCGCCAGCGCACCAAGTGGGACATTCCGGGACATTGTGAGCCACTGCACCTCTGAGCCGCGCCAGACGGTCCGCGCCGGTTCCGGGCCTCGCAGCCAAACCATGGTAGGGCGGATGAGGACGATTGCGTAAGGGGCGCGTGTCAGTGATGTGGGGTATCCGCGCAGTTTGCTCTGGGTCACGGGAGTGACTGGATGAGGCTGCGGATGTATACTGACTGGTGGAGCGGTGGGGAATCGAACCCCATGGGTGAGGGTGTCAAGGCCTACCTGGGAACCATCCCTCCGCCCCATGACCCCAAGGTGTTATCCTCACCTTGGGGTCTCGCTCTCTAATCTAACCCGGAGTCTCTAGTGTGTCAACACAAGACAGATATACAGAGAGCTATGTCTATTGACGTATCTCTGGGTGCAGTAGTAGTATCTGGCTGAGAACACACCCGAGGTGCCCTCTATGACTGAATATGTACAGCAACAGAGTGCTAGGAAGAAGCCCCGGAGTCCTGCGTACCCCGCCATAGACCTGCCGGAAGCTCTGCAGAAGGCGGAAATTATCCGCGTGGCTGAGGGCAAGAACGCCACCAACGTGGAGACGGCTCTTGAGCACTGGGGCTACAGTGCCAAGAGCGGGCCAGGCAAGGCGGCCTTGTCAGCACTAATCAAGCACGGTCTCCTCGAAGACGAAGGGAAGGGCGACGAGCGCAGGGTGAACCTTACTCCGTTGGCTATGACCATTCTGCTGGACGACAGGCCTGAATCGGTGGAGCGCTTGCATGCGATTCGGGAAGCTGCATTGCTACCAACCATCTACGGCGAGGTCTGGCGAAAGTATCAAGGTGCACTGCCATCCGACCCTACTCTTCGGTACTACCTCCGGCATGACCGCAACTTTCTCGATGACGCTGCCGGTGAATGTATCAAGAATCTCAGATCTTCATTGGCCTATGCACGACTGCCTGAATCTGACCATGTGTCATCTGAGGTCGCTGACATGTCAGATCAGGTATCCCATACATCTGAAGATCTACAGTGGTCCGATGAAGAACCCTCGTTGGCACCACCGTCCACTGTGATCCAACGCCGCCAGCCTGCACCCGAAGCAGCAGATGAGACAGCAACGATGCGAACGTTGCAGATTCCTCTCACGGATGCACCTTGGGCAACGATTCAAATTCCTTATCCAATGACAGCGCAAGACTGGGAGGAACTCAGAGCCTGGCTCGACTCCAACGCAAGCCCCCTCACCAAGGGCGCCGTGAAACCGATGCGTAACCCGCTAAACTGATACTTCACAGTCCCTCTCGCAGGAATCCGCGCCATGACCACCCGCAGCCATACGTCGCCCCTCCGCTACGACCCCCGCGAACTCGACCGAAAGTGGCAGCAGCGATGGGCCGACGACGACCTCTACCGCGTGGAGGACGACGACCCTCGTCCGCGCTGGTACGCCCTCACCATGTACCCCTACCCCTCCGGCGACCTGCACATCGGGCACTGGTACGCCATGGCCCCGTCGGACGCCCACGCGCGGTTCATGCGGATGCGCGGCTACAACGTGCTTCACCCCATGGGGTTCGACGCGTTCGGCCTGCCTGCGGAGAACGCCGCCATTCAGCGCGGCATCCACCCCGCCGTGTGGACCATGGACAACATCGAGCGGATGCGGTCGCAGTTGCGCTCGATGGGGGCCACCTACGACTGGGGCAGGGAGGTGGTGACCTGCCTGCCGGAGTACTACAAGTGGAACCAGTGGTTCTTCCTCCGCATGTACGAGCGGGGGCTCGCCTACCGCGCAGCCGCGCCCGTGAACTGGTGCCCCACCTGCCAGACCGTCCTCGCCAACGAGCAGGTCGTCGACGGCAAGTGCGAGCGCACCGGCGACGTCGTCATTCGCCGCGAGATGGACCAGTGGTTCTTCCGCATCACCGACTACGCGGACGAACTGCTCGACTTCTCCGGTCTCGTCGACTGGCCGGAGCGCATCAAGACGATGCAGACGAACTGGATCGGCCGCAGCGTGGGGGTCGACATCTCGTTCGACATCTCCGAGCACGGGCTCGACGAACACGAGATCCGCACTTTCACTACCCGCATCGACACCATCTACGGCGTGACGTTCGTTGCGCTCGCGCCCGAGCATCCCCTCGTCGAGCAGCTCACGACCCCCGACCACGCCGGCGCCGTGCGTGAGTACGTCGCTCAGGCGCGGGAAGCGTCGGAGATCGACAGGCTCTCCGCCGAGCGCGAGAAGACCGGCGTGTTCACCGGCGCCTACGCGGTGAACCGCCTCAACGGCGAGCGCGTGCCGATATGGGTGGGAGACTACGTGCTGCTCACCTACGGCACTGGCGCCGTGATGGGCGTCCCTGCTCACGACTCGCGGGACTTCGAGTTCGCCAACAAGTTCGGGCTCGACATCCGCGTCGTCGTCGCGCCGCCGGAGTGGGACGGCGCCGCGCTCCCTGAGGCATGGGTCGAGAAGGATGGAACGCAGGTCAACTCCGGGCAGTTCGACGGCCTCCCGAATGCCGAGGGTTACGAGGCTATCGCCGACCACGTCGAGCGGCAGGGCTACGGCAAGCGAACGGTCGGCTACCGGATGCGCGACTGGCTCATCAGCCGTCAGCGTTACTGGGGTACGCCCATCCCCATCGTGTACTGCGACTCGTGCGGGGCGCAGCCCACGCCCGATGACCAGTTGCCGGTGCTGCTGCCCGGCGACGCCGAGTTCAGGCCCACCGGCGAGTCGCCGCTGCGCTATCATGAGGGATTCCTGCACACGACGTGCCCGAAGTGCGGCGGACCAGCGACCCGCGAGACGGACACGATGGACACGTTCGTGGACTCGTCGTGGTATTTCTTACGCTATGTAAGCCCTTCCTACGACGGCGCCCCGTTCGACCCTGACAGGGCGGGCGTCTGGAACCCCGTCGACCAGTACACGGGCGGCGCAGAGCACGCGGTGATGCACCTGCTCTACGCCCGCTTCTTCACGAAGGTCATCCGCGACCTGGGCCTCATCGACTTCGGTGAGCCGTTCCTGCGCCTCTTCAATCAGGGCGTCGTGCTCTCAGACCACATGAAGATGAGCAAGAGCCGCGGCAACGTCATCGCCCCCGACGAGTACGTGCAGGAAGTCGGCGCCGACGTCGTGCGGCTCTACCTCATGTTCATGGGCCCCTGGGAGGGCGGCGGCGACTGGAGCGACACCGGCATCAACGGCGTCGCCCGCTGGGTGAACCGGCTGTGGGACCTCTGCTCCGCGTCCGACGGAGAGTTGCCGCCGGAGGAGGGCGAGGCCGACCGCGCCATTCTCCGCAAGACGCACCAGACGATCCGCAGCGTCGTCGAGGACTACGAGCGCTTCAAGTACAACACGGCGCTCGCCGCGATGATGGAGCTCACCAACGAGCTGGCCCCGGCTTTCGAGAGCCGCAGCGTTTCGCAGGGCGTCTTCCGCGAGGCGGTCGGCGACCTGCTGCTGCTGATCGCGCCGATGGCCCCTCACCTCGCCGAAGAGCTGTGGGAGCGCACCGGAGGCTCCTACAGCATCCACCTCCAGCCGATGCCGGAGTTCGACGAGGAGCTCGCCGCCGCTGACGAGGCGACGCTCGTCGTACAGGTGAACGGCCGCGTGCGCGACCGCATCGCCGTCCCCGCCGACGTCGGCGAGGACGCCGCCAAGGAGACTGCGCTGGCGTCCGGCAAGGTCCGCGCCCACACCGACGGCAAGCAGGTCGGGAAGGTCATCTTCGTGCCGGGGCGTTACCTGGTGAACATCGTTGTAAGGGAGTAGTCGGCGTCAGTAGTCGTTGGAGGAGCGGTTCGCCAAGGAGCAATTCCAGTGCTGGACCCAACTGAACGTACGAAGTTTCACCTGCTCGTGCGCGGAATGCTGCCCGCGCCGTTCATCTACATCGTCATCGCCTGGGGGTATCTTGCGCTGGTGGACGCCGAGCCGTTCTTCAGCGGCGGCGCCGCCACGGCGATGGCCGCCGCCGTGGGCATCGCCGCGCCCGTGTGGGCGGTCGTCACGTACAGGGTCGCCCAGGCGCGGGGCCGCGCCGACGCCCGGCTGGCGCAGGCGTTGCTGGCCCTCGCCCACGGCCCCGGCGCGGCGGGCTTCATCCTCGCTATCGGGTCGACGCTGCTCTGGCCCGCCGTCGTCCTCGGCGCGGAAGCGTTGGCGGTGCTCCTGATAGTCAGGGCGAAGGTGGGCCGGTAGGAGCCTAGTGGAGACTGAACGCGTCCGGATCCGCGATTGCCAGGTGGAAGACATCGAGCAGGTGCTGTCGATCTGGGAGACTTCCAGCGCGGGCCACACGCCTACGGACAATGCCCAGGATGTGCGGCGGGCGATTGCGGCGCCCCAGCTCGAGTTCCTCGTCGCCGAAGTGGACGGCCGAGTGGTCGGAACCATCATGGGCGGCTACGACGGCTGGCGCGGGGCGATATCGAGGCTGGCCGTCGAAGAATCCTACCGGCGCAGGGGAATCGGTCGGGCGCTTCTGGCGGAAGTGGAGAAGCGTTTCGATGCCAACGGCGTGAGGGTGGTTGGCGCTCTGGTCGAGAAAGACCACCCCTGGGCCATGGATTTCTGGGACTCCACGGATTTCACGCTCGATGAGCGCTTCGTCCTGTTCAAGCGCGGCATGTGACGGGATAGCCCTCGCCCCTACCCAACCCGCAGCACCCACACCCGGGCGGACGGGTGCGGCGCCGAGGTTTCCGCCTCGACCGTCATGCCCGACTCCCGCAGCACCCACTCCCAATCATCCAGCGTGTACTTGTTGTGGATGCGGAACTGTTCGAGCGCGCGCTCGTACCGCGTCGCCTCCGGCTCCCCCGGCTCCACGAGGCGTCGCGCGATGTACTCCCGCATCGGCTCCCGGAGCCAGTCGAAGAGCATCATGCGCCCGCCGGGCTTGAGCACGCGCGCCGCCTGCTCTCGCAGGAACGTGAACGGGTCGTCAAACGTGTGAAGCACCGCGGTCATCGCCAGCAGGTCCACCGACCCTTCGTCGAACGGGAGGGGGTTGGCCTCGACGTCGAGCAGGCTCAGCGTGGGGACAGGCCCCGCGTAGTCGAGCGAGCGGGCGTTCTCGATCATCGCCTCGTTGGAGTCGACGCCGTATAGGTGGGCGTCCGGCAGGCGCGCGGAGAGGTCGCGCAGGAAGAGGCCCGGTCCGGGGCCGATGTCGGCGATGACCGGCGCCGGCGGGAGCGTGGGGGCGATGCGCTCGTCCCAGAACTCCCAGAACGCCGGGTTGAACCGCAACTCGTACCGTTCGAGCTGGCGGCGCAGCGCGCGGTCGTCGCGGGAGGTCATCGCGGCGCGCACGCGAGGGCGACGTGGCTGACGCGCGGATGCGCCTCGCCGGCGACGTCGAACCCGGCCTCCGCCAGCAGCCACCGCCACTCCTCCGCCGTGAAACGGTTGTGGTGCGGCTGCAGGCTCATCATTGCCGTAGGATCGTCGCCGAGCCCGCCCCGGTTCTCGATGTAGTCGGTGAGCGATTGCCGCTTCCAGTCGTACAGCAGGTACACGCCGCCGGGCCGGAGCATCCGGCGCGCCTCTGCGAACAGCACGAGCGGATTGTCGAGGAAACAGACAACGTTCGCAGAGATGCAGAGGTCGAACGACGCGTCCTCCACCGGGTACGGCGCCTCGTTCAGGTCGTGCTTCGTGAACGACGGTGCGCCCGTCGCGTAGTCGAGATCCCGGGCGTTCGCGAGCATCGCGTCGGACACGTCCACACCGCGCAGTGCGGCGTCCGGAAGCCTCGACGCCAGTTCCTGCAGCAGCAGCCCCGGCCCGCAACCCAGGTCGGCAATCGCAGGCGCCGCGCTGATGCGCGGGCGGACGGCGGACTCGAAGAACTCCCAGAACGCGGGCGGGTAGCGGCGTCCGGTGTTCGACGACATCCGCTCCACCATAGCGCTCTGGTTCCACCGGGTGGTCATCGCTACTCCGCCATGTTCACTGTGACGCCCTGCTCCTTGAAGATGTCGCTGGCCGCCTGCATGCCGTTGAACGCCGCCGGAAGCCCCGCGTACGGAACGGCCTGCAGCAGCACCTCGGCTATCTCCTCCGGCGTGATGCCGAGGTGGAGCGCGTAGCGGGTGTAGGCGGCGACCTGCGGAGTCCGGCCCATCGCCGTACACATCCCCAGCACGATCATGCACCGCGTTCGAAGGTCGAGCCGCTCCCGCGACCATATCTCGCCGAAGTTGTACCCGATGACGAACTCCTCGAGCCCCGGGATCATGTCCAGCCCGGCGGCGTTCCCCGTGCTGCGCGACCCCTCCGACCCGCTGATCGCCTTGCGCACGGCCCTGCCCCGCGCCTTGCTCTCCTCTGCCTGATGCAGCGACATACCGACCTCCTCGCACGCCACAAGTTTCCGGGGATGCTACACGACGGAAGGGCCGCGCCGCGCGCCCTTCTTGAAGGACCGACGACGGCGGGTGCGCGCCCCGGCGATTCGCCGCTATAATCCCACCATGCAACAGGAAGAGATTCGACTAACCAGTCTGGCCACCTGCGCGGGCTGAGCCGGCAAGTTCAGCCCCGAGGACCTCGGCGAGGTCCTGAGCCACCTCCCCCACGTGCGGCACGACGACCTGCTCGTGGGGTTCGACACGAGCGACGACGCCGCCGTCTACCGCCTGGCGGACGACCTCGCCGTCGTCCAGACGATCGATTTCTTCCCGCCCATCGTCGACGATCCGTACGACTTCGGCGCCATCGCCGCGGTGAACGCCCTGAGCGACGTGTACGCGATGGGAGGAACCCCCCTCCTGGCGCTCAACATCGTCTGCTTCCCCGAAGACCTGCCCAAGGAGATCCTCGGGAGCATCCTCCTCGGCGGCATGGACGTCGCCAGGGAGGCCGGCATCGTCATCGCCGGCGGCCACACCGTGAAGGACCGCGAGCCCAAGTACGGGCTCTCCGTCACCGGCGTCGTACACCCCGACCACATCGTCACGAACGCCGCCGCCGAGGTCGGCGACGAACTGGTGCTGACGAAGCCGCTCGGCTCCGGCATCATCACGACGGCGGCCAAGGCCGGCGTTGCTGACGACGCCACGATTGCCGGCGCTATCGCCACGATGCGGCAGCTCAACCGCGCGGGCGGCGAGGCGATGGTGGAGGTCGGCGTGAAGTCCGCGACCGACATCACTGGATTCGGACTCGTCGGCCACCTTCTCGGGATGCTGCGCGCCAGCGGGACCGCCGCCAAGCTGAACCTCGCCGACATCCCCCTGCTCCCCGGCGTCCGCGACATAGTCGAACGCGGCGTCGTCCCCGGAGGCACGGGCAACAACCTCGAGGCGTTCCGGAACGACGTCGCCTGGGGCCCCGGCATAACCGAGGAGGACCGGATCATCCTCTCCGACGCCCAGACGTCGGGCGGGCTGCTGATAGCGGCGCCGCCCGGATCGACGCAGACGCTGCTCGACGCCCTGGCCCGGCGCGGCGCCCCCGGCGTCGTGGTAGGGCGCGTCGTGGCCCGCGAGGACGTTGCCAACACCATCGAGGTCGCGTCGTAGCAGGCGCAGGTTCTCCCGCGGAATGAGCGCTTTCGATCTGCCAGCCGCGCCTCCCCGCAGCGCGCGAGAACTCGCCGCCGACGCGTGGGACGCCGCGCAGACCGTCCTCGCGCTGACGGCGGACCTCGACTCCGCCCAGCAGCAGGGCCCCATGATCCCCATCGTAAACCCCGCCCTCTGGGAGGTCGGCCACGTCGGGTGGTTCTTCGAGAAGTGGACGCTGCGCAATCTGTACGAGGCCTCGGCGATGATCGACCGCGCCGACGAGCTGTACGACTCCGCCGCCATCGCCCATGACACCCGCTGGCGTCTCGCTTTCCCGACGTGGGAGCAGACCCGGGAGTTCGTGACTGAGGTCGTGCGCAACGCCACCGGGCCGATAGAGCGCCGCGAGCCGAACGCCCTGGAGCAGTACTTCCTGCAACTCGCTGCGTTCCACACCGATATGCATGCCGAAGCGTTTACCTACACCCGCCAGACGCTGGGCTTCAGCGAGGTGAGCCTTACGGCGCCCGTCGTGCTTCCCTCCCCCGAGCCCGGCTTCGAGCCGCACGACGTTGCCGTCCCCGGTGGAACGTTCATCCTCGGCCCGGTCGAGGGCGAACTGCCGTTCGTGTTCGACAACGAGAAATGGGGCCACGAGACCCGCGTCGAGCCGTTCGCCATCGCCGCAACCGCCGTTACCAACGGCGAGTTCCTCCGGTTCGTCGAGGCCGGCGGCTACCGCGACCGCTCATGCTGGTCGGACGCCGGGTGGTGGTGGAAGCAGGCGGCCGGCGCGGAGCACCCCGTCTACTGGCGGCGCGAACGCGACGGCTCCTGGCTGGCGCGGCGCTACGACGCCTGGGGGCCCATCGACCCCCACGCGGCAATCATCCACGTCAACTGGCACGAGGCCAACGCCTACTGTGCGTGGGCGGGACGCCGTCTGCCGACCGAGGCGGAGTGGGAATTCGCGGCCTCCGGCGGCGCGAACGGCGCCCCCAAGCGGCGCTACCCCTGGGGCGACGAGCCTCCGTCCCCCGAACGCGCGAACCTCGACTTCCGCGGACGTGGAACGGTCGACGTGCGCGCGCTCCCGGCGGGCGACACTCCGCTCGGCTGCCGGCAGATGCTCGGCAACGTGTGGGAGTGGACGGCCACCGAGTTCGGCCCGTATCCCGGCTTCACCCCCGACCCCTACAAGGAGTACTCGCAGCCCGCGTTCAGCGGCCACAGGGTGCTGCGTGGCGGCGCCTGGAGCACCCGCTCCCGCCTCATCCGCAACACCTGGCGGAACTTCTACACCCCCGACCGGCGCGACGTGATGTGCGGCTTCCGCACCTGCGCCGCCTGAGCGGCGCGGAGCCGTCGTGTACATCGGACTGGCGACCCCCGCGCCGCCCGGAAGCCGCAGCGGCAACCGCGTCACCGCCAGCCGGTGGGCCGGCTTCTTCCGCGAACTCGGCCACCGCGTCGCCGTCCGCCAGACCTACGACGGCGAGAACTTCGACCTCCTCGTCGCCGTCCACGCGCTGCGCAGCGCGCAGTCCGTGCGGGAGTTCAACGCCCGCCGTCCCGGCCGCCCCGTCATCGTCCTGCTCGCCGGCACGGACGTCTACGGCCCACTCTACGAGGAGGGCGGCGGCCCTGTGCTCGATGTGGCGGCGCGGGTCGTAACGCTGCAGCGCCTCGCCATCGAGGAATTGCGCCCCGAGCACCGGCCCAAGGTCCGCGCAATCGTCCAGTCCGCCCGGCCCACGCCCACGGCGGGGCCGTCGCCCAACGCCCGCACGTTCGACGTGAGCGTCGTCGGGCACTTGCGTCCGGTGAAAGACCCCTTCCTCGCCGCCGCCGCAACCCGACGCCTCCCGCGGGAGTCCCACATCCGCATCCTCCAACTCGGCGACGCGATGACGCCAGAGATGGCGCGCCATGCGAACGCGCTCGCCGCCGCTCATCCTCGCTACGAGTGGCGGCGGGGACTCCCGTCCTGGCGCGCCCGCCGCGTGCTCAAGAGGTCGCAGGTCATGGTGATATCGTCGATTTCCGAGGGCGGCGCCAACGTGGTATCCGAGGCGGTTGTCGACGGCGTGCCCGTGCTGGCGTCGCGGATGCCTGGCAACGTGGGGCTGCTTGGCGACGACTATCCCGGCTACTTTCCCGTGGGCGATGGCGCGGAACTGCGGCGGCTCCTGCTCCGCTGCGAGCGTGAGCCGGCGTTCCTCGCGCAACTGCGCGACGCTGCAGCCCCGCTCCGCGCCACCCTCAACCCGGAGCGCGAGCGCGACGACTGGCGCTCGCTGCTGGAGGAGCTGGGGTTGGGGTAGGGGACGCCCGTTAACGCGCCAGCCGCCGCATGGCGGCTGCGAAGAGGTCGACCCCGATGACCAGCAGCAGGTACCACGCAAGCAGCAGTGTCACCGTCGTGTAGTGGAAGTGGCTCATCGCGAGCCGGAACTCCATGCCGAGTCCGCCCGCAGCGACGAGCCCCACTACGATGGTCGTGCGGATGATCACCTCCCAGCGGTAGAACAGGTAGGTGACGAACCGGGGCAGCGCCATCGGAAGCACGGCGTAGACGATCACCTGGAACCATCCCGCCCCCGACGTACGGAGCGCGCGCGCAGGGCGCGTGTCGAGCCCCTCCACGACCTCCGCCGACAGCTTGCCGAGAATGCCGAAATTGTGCGCCGCCAGCGCAATCGCCCCCGGCAGGATCCCCGGCGAGAAGATGAACACCAGCAGCATCGCCCAGATGAGTTCCGGCACCGAGCGGCTGAGCACGTACGCGAGACGCACCGCGAAGAACCACGCCTGCCACACGGGGTTGCGGTACGGCGCCAGTTCGCCCGACATCACGTTCCGCGCCGCGAACATGAACGTGAGCAGCGCGCCGATCGCCGCAAGTCCCGCCGCCAGTACGCTCATCGCCAGCGTGTCCAGCGCCAGCCCCCCGGCCTCCGCCCACGCCGAACCGTCGAGGTACGCCGGCGTCCGCTCGCTTCCCGACCCCGCAAGCTCGCCGAGGAACGACCACGCCCGCGACCCCGTCTCGCCGGAGAAGAACCCGTGGCTCGGCCAGCGCTGCGCGAACACGATGTACGTCCACGCGCTTGCCGCCAGCATCGCCGCCGCGATGACCGAACCCGACACGAACGACAGCCGTAGCCCCCGCGGCCCCGGCGCGGAGTAGGCGGGCGTCGGCGGCGCGCTCACGGAACGATTCTCCGCCGCACCTGCGAGCTCCACAGGTCCACGAGCACGACCAGTCCCACCAGCACCCACAGGAACGTCCATACGCGGGCGTACGCGAGGTCCTCGAGGGCGATCTGCACCTGGAACCCCAGCCCGCCGAGCCCGACCCACCCCAGCACCGCCGCCGACCGGATGCCGCACTCGAACCGGTAGAACGTGTACGAGAGCATGTCCGGCAGCGCCATCGGCAGCCTGCCGAACAGGAACACGCGCCATTCCGAGGCCCCGGAGCGCCGTAGAGCCTCCAGCGGCGCCTGCGGCACGTCTTGCAGCAGCTCCGAGTAGATGCGCCCAAGGATGCCCCCGTAAGGAATCCCCAGCGCCAGCACCGCCGCCATCGGCGACAACCCGATGGCCGCGACGAACAACAGCGCCCACACCAGCTCGTGGATCGCCCGGAAGAACGCCAGCGCCCCCCGGGCCGTGCCGATCTGCGCCGCGGCGCCCCGGCGCGATTTCGCCAGCGCTCCCGACGCGATCACGCCCAGTGGAATGCCGATGCACAGCGCGACCGTCATGCCCGCCACTGCGTACGCCACGGTCTGCCACGCGGCGCCGGCGGCCTTCGCAAGAAGGTCCGGCGAGAGGTCAGGCCGGAAAAGTGCCCCGAGCGTGTCGACTACCGCGCTCAGGCCCCGGGGCTTGAACACCCCCTCGCTCCAATCGACGCCCAGCAGGCTCAGTGCGAACGCGCCGATGAGGATGAGGGTTATGACGCGCCGGCCCTCCATCGTCCGCGGGCCTTCCCGGGGAGGCGTCGATGTCGCCGGCGGGTCAGACCTCACTCCGCAGGCCTTCGATTTCGTACAGCTCCGCCAGCATGCCGTCGTGCACGTCGCACGCCGGCGCGTCGAACTGCACCACTCCGTTGCGTAGACCGATGATGCGGTCGAAGCGTTCGCGCGCCAGATCCACGGAGTGCAGGCTCGCTATGAGCGTCTCGCCGCGCTCGTCGGTAACCGCCGTCAACAAGCCCAGCGCCTCCCGCGCGCGCGCCGGATCGAGCGACGCCACCGGCTCGTCCGCGAGCACCACGGTCGGGTTCTGCACGAGCACGCGCGCGATGGCGACGCGCTGCTGCTCGCCTCCGGAGAGGCGCCCGGCGCTCTGGTGCGCGAGTTGGGCGACGCCCACCCGGTCGAGCGCCTCCATGGCCACGCGGCGCTCCTGCGGCCACACGAGCGAGAGGAGCGACCGCGCCAGGCTCCAGTCGCCGAGCCTCCCCGCCAGCACGTTGTGCAGCGCCGAGAGGTTGGGCACGAGGTCGAACTGCTGCGCAATCATGCCGACGAGCCTGGCCAGCTCGCGCCCGGGCCGGAGCCGCGCGAGGTCGCGCCCGCAAAGCTCGACCACGCCGGTCGTCGGGGCGATGGCGCCCGCCATGAGCCGCAGCAGCGTCGTCTTCCCGGCGCCGCTCGGCCCTATCACCGCCACCCGTTCGCCGCGCTCAATGGCGAAATCCAACGGCGCCAGCACGATCGTTTGACCGTAGCGCATCGATGCGCCGTCGAACCGCACGGCCGGCGCCGCCGCCGGCGCCTCCGATGGATAGAGGGCGCTACTCGATAATGCCGAATTCGCGTGCGGCATCCTCAATCGCCTGGTACCTGTCGTTGCTCGTGCGAACGAACCTTTGGCCGTTGAATGACTCGGCGATCTCCTGCGCCCGCCCGCCCCGGTCGACGTCGACAGTGAGCAGCGCGTCGGTGATGTTGTCCAACGCGCCCTCGCCGAACTCGTCGTCGATCGAGGGGTGCGCCACCCAGTGGTAGTTGACGTATGCCGGCGTTCGGTAGAACACGTCGACCTTGGACGTGTCGACGTCGCCGGCCGCGACGCGCCTCTCCCACACGGCCTCGCTGAGCGCGCCGGCGTCGAACGAGCCGGCCTCCACGAGCTTCCACGTGCGGTCGTGCGAGCCGCTGAAGCTGATGGAGCTGAGCTCCGTCTCCGTGTCGACTCCCGCCTGGCTCAGGTAGTAGCGGGGCATCAGGTGCCCGGACGTCGAGCTTTCCGAGCCGAACGTCACCGTCTTGCCGCGCAGGTCTTCGAGGCTGTCGATGCCCGAACCGGGCGCCGAGACGAAGACGGAATGGAACTCGCCGTCGCGCGGGCGGTGCGCGATGGCGTTGGCCTCGGGAACAGCGATGCGCGCCTGCACGCCCGTGACGGCGCCGTACCACACCAGGTGGATGTCGCCCTGCTTGAACGACGTGACGACGGCGGCGTAGTCGGCCTGCGGCACGTAACGCACGCTGTAGCCGGTCTCTTCCGCAAGGTGCTCGGCGAGCCTGTTGAAGCGCTCTTCCAGAACGCTGACGTCCTGGTCGGGGATGCCCGCGATGAGCAGCTCCGGCGTGTCGCCGCCGTCCGAGCACGCGGCGGCGATTCCCAGCAGCGCGACGCTGGCGAGCGCCGTCAATATCTTCCTCATGTTGCTCCTACCGATGAGAGGGATAGGACGCCATGATACTGTCGAGCGACGCCAACCGGCGGTTTCGATTACAATTCTGCATCACAGCGCCTCAGTGCCCCTCCCCACGGGGGGAGGGGCAGGGGAGAGGGAGGGCTGGCCCCCTCCCCCCGAGGGGGAGAGCCAGGGAGAGGGCCGCGCGCGAAGCGCACCCCCACTCTCCCCCCGAGGGGGAGATGCCCCGAAGGGGCAGAGAGGGCGGTTCCGTCAGGGCGCCGAATGAGAAGGGGAGAGGGCGGCACAATGGACATCAGCGCGCTTCGCAGCTTCGTAGCCGTCTGCCGCGCCGGAAGCTTCCGGGAGGCGGCGCGCGAGCGCCACGTCAGCCAGCCCGGCGTCAGCCGCCACATCAAGCGGCTCGAGGCCGAACTCGGCGTGGCCCTCCTCGCGCGCAGCCAGCGCCGGGCGACTCCGACAGCCGCCGGAAGCCGCCTCTTCGCCCACGCCGTCGACGCCATCGCCGCGCACGACCGCATCATCGAGTCCCTCGCGCGCGAGGACGCCGCCGTCCGGGGCGAGCTCCTCATCGCCGCCAGCACCACGCCGGGTGAGTACCTCCTCCCCCGCCTCCTCTCCGACTTCACCGAAATCTACCCTGACGTCCGGCCCAACGTCGTCGTCACCGACTCCGCCGCCGCCATCGCCAGCGTCGAAAGCGGCGCCTCCACCCTCGGCTTCGTCGGGATGCGGGCGCCGCACTCGGACCTGGCGTCGACGCTTTTCACGGAGGATGAACTGGTCCTCGCCGTACCCGGACGCCACCCCTTCGCGGGCAGGGCGTGGATCGACGTATCGGAGCTGCGGGGACTGCCCTTCATCGAGCGCGAGCCGGGGTCGGGCGCGTGGGCGGGCTTCCGGCGCGCGCTCGAGCGAGCAGGCTCGCCGGAGCCCGGCTACCGGCCCGTCATGGTCGTCAATTCGACGCACGCGACGCTCGCAGCCGTGAACAGCGGTTTCGGCTTCAGCGTGGTGTCGTCGCTTGCGGTGCACGAGCACGAGTTCGAACAGGTCTACCCCGCGCGCCTCACCGGGCTCGACACGCGCCGCAGCCTCTACATGATCAAGCGCCCTTCCTGCACTGCGCCCACCGCCCTCGCCTTCGGCGACTGGGTGCTCGCACGGCTCGCGCCGGAGCGCGAGACCACCCGAGAGGAGTAGTCCCCAAATGCCCCCTGCCTTCACCGTTGCCGTCCACATCTCCACCGACGACGAGCGCGCCTCGGCGGTTGACGAGATCGTCCGAGGGCTCACCTCGTCGCCCAAGACGCTCAGCCCCAAGTTCCTCTATCACGAGGCCGGCGCCGGCCTGTTCGACGAGATAACGCAGCTCGAGGAGTACTACCCCACCCGTATCGAACGGTCGCTCCTCGAGTGTTTCGGCGCCGAGATCGTCGGCGACGTTCAGCCGCGGGAAATCGTCGAGCTTGGGCCCGGCAACAGCGCCAAGACCGGGCTGCTGCTACGACCGGCCCTTCAGGCGGAAACGCTGCGGCGGTACATCCCGTTCGACATCAGCGAGTCGGCGGTGCGTGAGGGCGCGGAGGCGCTCGCCGCCGCACACCCCGAACTCCCCGAGATCGCCGCCGTTATCGGCGACTTCGGGCGGCATCTCCCCTCGGTCCCGCCAGCGGAGGGGCCGCGCCTCGTCGCCTTCCTCGGCTCCACCATCGGCAACCTGCATCCGGACGAGCAGAGGGAATTCCTCGCCGACGTACGCGGGATGATGCCGGCGTCCGGCGGAGCCCTCCTCATCGGCGCCGACCTCGTAAAGGATGTGAGCGTCATCGAGGCGGCCTACAACGACGCCAGGGGCGTCACCGCGCAGTTCAACCTCAACTCCCTCAACGCCGTGAACGATCTGCTCGGCGCTCGCATCGACGTCTCCCTCTTCCGGCATTGCGCCTTCTTCAACGCCGGGCGCTCCCGCATCGAGATGCACCTCGAGGCCCTCGCCGACGTTGCGATTCCGCTGCCGGCGGGCGGCGAGGCGGTCGTCCGCGCCGGAGAAACAATCTGGACGGAGAGTTCGTACAAGTTCACGAAGGACGGCTTCGCCGCAACGCTCGCGGACGCTGGGTTCGGCAGCGCCCGCTGGTTCACCGACCCCGACGACCTCTTCGCGCTCGTCCTCGCCAAACCGTAACCCCTCCGGCCCCCTCCCTCGAAGTCGGGGGAGGGCTGGGGTGAGGGTTTGCGCGCGCAAGCGCGCATCCGCCGGCGTTCTCACCCGCGCGCCTTGAGCCTCCGGTAGGCCGCGGCTACCGCCGCCCACGCCTCGCGCGGACGCTCCGAACGGATGGCGGTCATTTGCTCGCCCGCGCCGTAGCACCACGTCGAGATGGTTGCGACGCCGGCGTCCGCCATCGCCTCGACGGCCTGGGCTATCTCCCCCTCCCGTCCGGCCGGGAGCCCGAACGCTTGGAGCCACGCCATCGGCTCCTGGCCGCTCTCGCGGCAGGCGGCGACGACGCGCGCGCAGGCGTCGGCGACGTAGGGCGCGACGGGCTGGCCGTGCGCTCGCCACAGCGGTGAGACAGCGACGATGTCGGCAGCCCGCGCCGCGACCAGCTGCTGTTCTAGGACGTCCGCGCCCTGCTCCGGCGAGCCCGGCAGCACGCCCACCACGGCGCGCATGCCTCGCGCCCGCGCGTCGGCGCAGGCCTCGCTGATGAGGCGGGCGATGCTCCATTGCGGGAACGTCTGTCCGGCCTCGCGCTCGCGCAGGTACGCCGACATTGCCTGCTCGCAGGCGCCGCAGGCGCAGGCCTCGTCAGCCCCCGGTGGCATCGGATCGTCGAAGAACGCCGCGTCGGCCCCCGCCGCAGCCGCAGCCTCGACCCATCCGCCGAGCAGCTCCCGGAAGGCGGGCGCGTTGGGGCAGGCCACGGGGACGCGCTCGCCATTGGGCCGCGTTCGCCACGACTCGGGATGCCGCACGAGGAAGTCGCTGAACGCCTCACCGGCAAACAGGCCGCCCAGCCCCCAGCAGTCGGCCCACGCCTCCAGCCCCGCCTCGTGCGTGGCCGCGATGAGCCCGGCGCTCTCGCCGCTGTGGAACGCGAGATCGTGCTCGCTCAGCGTATGGACCACGAAATCGCAGCCCGCATCGACGACCTCCGGCAGGTCGCGCTCGGCGAAGTGCCGGACGAACCGGTTGCCGAGATACGTGACGCCTAGCTTCATGCGCGCAGCATACCCCCTCCCCCGAAGACGGGGGGAGGGCTCCGTCGCCCGCGAAGGCGGGAATCCATCCCCATGTCTCCCCCCGAGGGGGAGATGCCCCGAAGGGGCGGAGAGGGCGCATCCGTCGCCTGCGAAAGCAGGAATCTCGCCCCCTCCGTCGTTCGGGAGACGGCTAGGGTGAAGAGGAGACCCCCTGCCTCTTGAGCGGCGCGAAGAGGAAGATGAGCGCGCCGGGGGCTGCAACCACGCCGCCGAGCCAGAAGATACTTTCGTACATTCCGGTAAGCCTGACTACCGCGCCCATCACGAGAGCGCCGACCGTCGCGCCGCTGAGGCTGCTGAGGAACATGATGCCGACCGTCGAGCCCTGCAGGCCGGGCGGCGAGGCGTCCATGGCGGTGGCGTTGACTACGTCCTGGCTCGACCAGAGGAAGAGTCCAATGACCGCCAGGGTGAGGGTGATGACGAGGAACTCCGCGTGAAGGGCGACGGATGTGAACGGCACAGTGAAGTCCAACACGAGGTTGGTTTCCCCGGCGGCGGCGATGACGAGCAGGCCCGCGCCTATGACGAGCATGGCGGCGGCGATGGGGAGCCGTCGTCCGACACGGTCCGAGAAGTAGCCGAAGACCGGCCCGAAGACGACGCCGAGGAGCGTGAGCAGTCCGACGTGGAAACCGACGCCGAAGCTGTCCATGTCGAGGTCCTGTGCTAGGTAGACCGGCATGAAGCTGATGAGCCCGAAGTGCGAGAAGGAGCGGGTGAAATTGGCGTAGGCGAGGCTGACATAGACCGGGTACCGGAGCAGGCGGATGGGGTCGGTCAGCCGGGGGAGTTGGGCCTGCGCTTCGGGTTGCCTTCTGGGCGCTCCGGACAGGAGCCAGAACATGGCGATGGTGATGACGACGGCGGGGAAGAAGCTGAGGAGGGTGTAGCGCCGCCAGTCGTCGGCGAGCCAGAAGGCGAGGATGAAACCCACAGCGAGCGGCCCGAGCGCCTCGCCTGCGCCGGAGCCGGAGCCGTGATAGGCGATGGCCATGCCCTTGCGGTCCGGGAAACGCGTGCTGAGCATGGAGATGGCCGGCGGGTGCCAGAACGAGGCGGCGAGGCCTCCGAGCGAAGCAAGCGCGATGACTGGCCAGATCCAGGGCGCGAGGCCGGAGAGCATCATGAAGAGCGCGGCGAAGAAGAACGAGAGCGGGAGTATCCAGTGCCAGTAGCCGCTGAGCCGGTCTGACACGTAGCCGACGAAGAAGTTGGGGAAGCCGCCGCCGAACTGCTTGATGATGGCGATGACGGTGACCCCGGTGGCCGTCAGTTCGTACTCCTCGACGATCAGCGGGAGGAACACCGCAAACGCGGCGATGTACCAGTGCTTAAGCCCATGTCCGACGGCGATGGTAGCGATGTACGTCGGCCCAGCCGTTCGGAAGGAGAAGGACGCCGCCGCCATCAGGCCGCTCCCTCGCCGCAGAGCGCCACCGCCGCGCGCAAGTCCAGCAGCCCCTGGTGGATGGCTTTCCCCACGATCGCCCCCTCCAGCCCCGGAAGCTCCGCAAGTCGCCGAACGTGCTCGATCTCCGCGACCCCGCCCGACGCGATGAGCGCCGCGCCCACGCCCGCAGCGCGGGCGAGCATGCGCTCGACCGCCGCATAGTTCGGCTCGGTCAGCGCCCCGTCCCGCCCGATATCGGTGTAGATGAACCGGCGCACCCCCAGCGCCGCCATAGCGTCCAGCAGCTCCCCCGCGTCCGCCTCCCCGCTCACCGTCCAGCCGTCGACCTTCGCCACGCCGTCCCGCGCGTCGATGCCGATGGCGATGCGCTCCGGCCCGTGCCGCTCGACGACGGCGCGGACGAGTTGCGGGTCGCGCACGGCGGCGGTGCCGAGCACTACGCGCTCCACGCCGTCGTCGAACGCGGCGTCGATGTCGTCGAGCGTGCGCAGGCCGCCGCCGAGTTGGATGGGAACGCCGACGGCGCCCGCGATGGCGCGTACCTGCTCCGCCTGCGTGCGCCGCCCCTCCCGCGCACCGTCGAGATCGACTACGTGGATGCGCTCCGCGCCCTCGGCCTCGAAGCGGCGCGCCGCCGCCGCCGGGTCGCGCCCGTAGGTCGTCTGCTGCGCGTAGTCGCCCTGGTGCAGACGCACGACGGCGCCGTCTCGGAGGTCGATGGCGGGGATGACGATCATACGCGGCGCACGATGCGGTCGATGAAGTTGCGGTAGAGCAGCAGGCCGGCGTCGCCGCTCTTCTCCGGGTGGAACTGCGTGGCGACGACGTTGTCCCGCGCCACGACGGAGGCGAACGCTGCGCCGTAGTCGGTCAGCCCGGTTGTCCACGACGGGTCGTCGGGGTCGGCGTAGTACGAGTGCACGAAGTAGAAGCAGTTTTCCGGGTGCGCGCCCTCGAACAGCGGATGCGGGCGGACGAGTTCGACCGTGTTCCACCCCATGTGGGGCGCCTTCAGACCCGTGGGAAAACGGCGCACGACCCCGGGCACTATACCAAGCCCCGGCGTGTCGCCCTCCTCCGAGCGGTCGAACAGCAGTTGCAGGCCGAGGCACACTCCGAAGAACGGCTTGCCGTCGCCGATCCACCGGCGCACCGGCTCGGCCATGCCGTGCTCGAGCAGCGCCGCCATCGCCGACGGCGACGCTCCTTGCCCCGGGAACACGACGGCCCCTGCGCGGTCGAGCCCGCGAGGTTCCGACACGAACTGGGCGTCGCACCCCAGCCGCTCGAACGCCTTTTGCACCGAACGCAGGTTCCCAGCGCCGTAGTCGATAATCGCAACAGGAAGCACACAACGATTGTACGCCCCGCACGCTGCACGCGCCCTCCCGCCCAAATCCCCTCTCCCCTTGTGGGAGAGGGTTAGGGTGAGGGGCCGAAGAGGCAGAGAGGGCGCATTGCCCGTCGCCTGCGAAAGCAGGAATCCCGCCCCTGCGCGCGAAGCGCGTGACCGTTCTCCCCCTCTGGGGGAGATGCCCGAAGGGCAGAGAGGGCTTACGCGGGAAGCTCCGGGAGCCGCGCGATCAGGTCGCGCCCGATGTCGTCAACGCTCCCCTTGCCGCACATCACCATCGTGGTCTCGACCTCGTCGCGCAGAATGTCCAGCATGTGCGCGACGCCGTCGGCGCCGTTGTAGGCGAGTCCCCAAAAGAGGGGGCGTCCGAGCATCACCGCCTTCGCGCCGAGCGCGAGGGCCTTCACCACGTCCGTGCCTCGACGAATGCCGCCGTCGAGGTACACCTGCACGTCCGGCCCCGCGGCTTCGGCCACCTCCGGCAGCGCCTCGATCGTGGGGATAGTCGTGTCGAGGTTCCGTCCGCCGTGGTTGGAGACGATGAGCGCGTCGACCCCGTGCTCGGCGCAGAGGGCGGCGTCCTCGCGGGTGATGATGCCCTTGAACACGATGGGGAGGTTGGTGATGGAGCGAAGCCATGCGACGTCGTCCCACGTGGCGCCGGGGTCGACGGCCCGGCGGCTGCTCATGCCGGCGTCGAACTTGGCCTGCTGGACTTCGGGGCCTTGGGGGGCGATCTTGGCCTCGTCGGCTCGGGGCTGCCGCTGGTAGGCGTTGCGGATGTTGCGCTCGCGCGTCGGGGGCCACACCGCGTCCAGTGTTACGCAGATGGCCGAGTACCCGTTCTCCTCCGCCATCTTGACGCGGTCGACGGTCTGCTCCCGGTCGCGGTAGAAGTAGGTCTGGTACCAGAGCGGCGCGTCGGCGGCGCGGGCGATCTCCTCGGGAGGAACGGAGCAGTTCGCGCTGATGGCGTGCACCGTGCCGAACGCGCCCGCGCCCCTCGTCGTCGCAAGCTCCGCCTCCGGGTGCGCCCTCCGGTGCCCGCCGCAGGGCGAGAGCATGAACGGCGCGGGGATGCGATGCCCCAGCACGTCCGTGGCGAGATCGGCTCCCGGGATGCCCGCCAGCATTCGTGGCCGCAGCGCAATGTGGTCGAACACCGAGCGCGTGCGCGCGAGCGTCAGCTCGTCCGTCGCGCCCCCGGCGATGTAGTCCCACTCGCTCTGGGCAAGGCTCTGCTGAGCGATGGCTTCGAGCTCGTACAGGTTGATCGGTTCGTCCGCCATGTCCTTCTCCTCCTTGCGGTCCGCTGAGCGGTTCGGCTACGCGCCCTGCTCAGGGGAGAGCCGCTCGAACGGCAATGCTCGGTCTTCGTAGCGCGCGAGCATGAAGAGCAGGTCGGACGCCCGGTTGAGGTAGCGCAGCAGTTCCGGGTTCTCCAGCATGCCGAGCGCGTCGAGGTCGACCGTCCGCCGCTCGGCCCGCCGGAGCGTGGCTCGGGCGAGATCGATAGCCGCCGACGCCGCGGACGCGCCCGGGATGATGAAGCTGCGCGGCAGTTCGACCTGCTCTCCCAGCGCGTCGATGTCCCGCTCGAGCGCGTCCGTCATCTTCGGGGTCACGACGCTGAAGTGCTGTTGCAACTTTGCGTAGTCGGCGCGGTCGGTGGCGAGTTCCGCGCCGACGGTGAAGAGTTCGCGCTGAAGCCGAAGGGCGATGCGCTGCACCTCCGGGTCGGCGGAGAGGGCGCGTGCGAGGCCGAGCGCCGAGACGGCTTCGTCGGCGGCGCCGTACGCCTCGGTGCGTGGGTCGTTCTTGGGCACGCGCCCGCCGTACAGCAGGCCGGTCTCGCCGGCGTCGCCGTAGCGCGTGTACACCCGTACAGGCCGTCGCTCGCTCATGCCGCCGATTATAGGCGCGTATCCGTCATTCCTGCGAAAGCAGGAATCTCACCTCCACTCCCCTCCCTCCGAGGGGGAGATGCCCCGAAGGGGCAGAGAGGGCCGCGCGCGAAGCGCGCATCCGACCCTCCCACGAGCGTGGGGAGGGTCGCCGCGAAGCGGTGGGAGAGGGCAGTGCATCCGTCATTCCCGCGAAGGCGGGAATCCACTCTCTCCCCGAGGGGAGGGGCGGGGGAGAGGGCGGAAGGTCAGGTAAACTACCCGTATGGCGATCGGCATCTTCGGACTCCCCATGGCGGGCAAGACCACCATCTTCAACGCTGTCACGCGGGGAAAGGCGGAAACAGCCTCGTTCCGCGCAGGCTCCTCCCAACCGAACATCGGCGTCGCCAAGGTGCCCGACCCCCGGCTCGCCGACCTCGCCGACATCTCGAAGCCCAAGCGCATCGTTCCCGCCGAGATCGAGTACATCGACATCCCCGCCGCGCCGGAGGGGCTGGGGAAAAGCGCCGGGATAGGCGGCGAGCGCCTCAGTCTGCTCCAGCGCTGCGACGCGCTCCTGCTCGTCGCTCGCGCGTTCGACGACCCCTCGGTCCCACAGGCGGAGGAGACGACCGAC
>DAOUKL010000031.1:0-15804 GCA_034421335.1 Dehalococcoidia bacterium
GTACTGTGGGGGAGTTGACCCTACGGTGGTGTCGATGGTCAGCGAAAATGTCGCTCGAATTGCTCCCGATGATACCAGATGGCTCCTATACGACCCGGTCGCAGTTCATTCACCAGCACGGTCCACTATTGCTTCGCCGTTCACAACTTGATGGGAATAACGATGTTGCGGGAGGCTATCCGCGCGGGAACGACGTCCGTGCAGAGGTTGCCTGGAGCGCGACGGCTAACTTGCGCTACTCCGGCTTGCGGGCGTGGATGAAGTACATCGGCGTGAAGATGCCGAGCCGGCCCGCTTCGGCCATGGCCGCCGCGCAGAGGTCCAAAGTCTCCGCCACACGGACCGTTCCCTTCGGCGATATGCGGAGCGCCTCGAGGGCTTTCAGCGAGTTGGTGGTGACCCAGCGTCCGACCCTCGAGCTGCGAACGGAGGTCAGAGAGACGCCTGACCCGACTAGGGGCTGATACCAGGGAACGGACGGGCCAGTTTGCACTGACAGGTCCCGTGCTTCCAGCACTTCGAATCCCACGGAGCGAAGCGCGTCATCAACTGTCTGATGGTCGTCGATAAAAAGCAGACCGCCTCCCAGTTCAATGTCGGCCTTGATCCTGAGGTGGAGAGGGTCTTGGGCGTTGAAGCGGTCGGTTACGCAGTATTCGTAAGCGGCGAAGCGAGCCCCCGGCTTCAGGAGGCGGAAGACCTCGCCATAGATGCTGAGCTTGTCTGGCGCAAGGCAAGTCGCCTCGATGGCGTAGATCGCGTCGAACGAATTGTCCGGCGCATCAACGTGCAGGAAATCGCAGTGCAGGAAATCGGCCAGGTGCGTCAGCCCCGCTTCTTCCGCGAACTTCCGGGCGCGTCCAAGTTGATAGGCGTTGCTGTTTACGCCGACTATCGAGGCGCCTGAAAACCGGGCGATCTCCAGTAGCGGCCCCCCAACGCCGCAACCGAGATCGGCGGCGATCATCCCGGGGCGGAGCCCGAGCACGTGCGCCAGATAGTGCTCATGTCGCGCAATCGACGCTTTGAAACTCTCTCCGGGCACGCGCGGGGCAAAGTGGAACGACCTGCCCCACCCGTACTCGTAGAAGCTCGTAACCAAGTCATAGTAGAGATCAGAGAACTTCCTGTAGTCGCTTCGCCTACTCTCCAGTCCTCCGCGCTTGGTGATCCTGTACCGGCGTTCATATTCGCGAATGGCTGAAGGCACGCCGGATACACTCAGCTTGTCCTTCAGGGTTTTGGAGAGCTTGAGCGGCATCGAAGCATCCTTGGACGCGTATAGCCCCTGCCGACGCAGCATGGAGTGCGATGCAGGCTAACGGGGAGGTCCGTCTTCCCCCTGGCCCTACCCCGTCTGCGGAGGGAGTTATTCCTTGTAGGACGGGTCCTTGCGGTCGAGGGTGCGGAGGAGCCAGGGCCAGACGACCGCGCCGTCGTCGCCGTCGAAGAGGCCGGCGGTCTTCTCGATGGCCGCCAGGGGCGCCTGCCGGACGGCCTGTCCGGTCGATTGCGCCAGCACCTGCACCTGGCACGCGCGCTCCAACTGCCACATCGTGTTCCACGCCTCGGCGACCGTGGCGCCGACGGTGAGCAGGCCGTGGTTGCGAAGGATCATCGCGCTCTTGTCCCCGAGGTCGGTAACGAGCCGCTCCCGCTCGTCCGCGTCGACGGCGAGCCCTTCGAACTCGTGGTAAGCGACGCGCTCGTGGAAGCGGTACGTGTCCTGCTGGAGCGGCAGCAGCCCCTCCTCTAGGGCGGAGACGGCCATGCCGTAGGGAGTGTGCGTGTGCATAACGCAGTTCACGTCGTGGCGAGCGCCGTGGACGGCCGAATGGATGATGTAACCCGCGAAGTTGACGCTGGGTTTGCCGGCGTCGATCACCTTGCCGTCGAGGTTGATCTTCACGAGATTGGAGGCCGTAACCTCGTCGTAACCGAGGCCAAATTCGTTGATGAGGAACTGGTCATCCGTTCCGGGGACGCGCGCGGTGATGTGGTTGTAGACGAGCGTCGTCATGCCGAAGTGGTCGGTCAGGCGGTAGGCGGCGGCCAGATCGACGCGCGCCCGCCGTTCAGCCTCGGAGATGGAAGTTGGGTCGGTGGTGCTCATCATCGCCTCCTTGCATCCATCATACACCCGCCCTCTCCCCAACCATCCCCCACGGGGGAGAGAGCCAGTCTCACCCTCTCCACAAGAGTGGGGAGGGTCGAGCGCCGCAGGCGCGAAGGGAGGGGTCTGGCGCGCTGCGCGCTTCACCGCCTCCACGGCGTGCTAGGCTTCGGCGCCTCCCGGCCGTCGACCATGACGGCGTCGACGCGCTCGTCGAAGAAACACACCAACCCGCCTATCTTCACCGACTCGGCCGTCGTGAAGTGGTACGACCACGCGATGTCCTCCACCACCTCGCCGCCGACATCGAGCGAGTAGTAGCTCGCCTGCCCCTTGTACGGACACCGCGAGACCCGGTCGCTCGAACGCAGCAGGTCCATGCGAACGTCCGACTTGGGCAGGTAGTAGCGCACCGGATGTCCGGGCTCAAGGAGCATCACCGACGTTGCGCTGTCGGCGACCTTCTCGCCCGCGGCGACAATCTCGACGCGGCGCGCCGAACTGACCGTGTCGATGCGCTTGAAGGGGTCGCGCGCATGGACGAACACCTCCTCGTTCTCCTCGAACCAGGCGTCCATCGCGCCCCACTTCAGCGACACCATGCCGAGCAAGAATCCAACGTCGTCGCCAGTCTCCGTGTATTCCCAAGCGGCGTCTTCGGCGGCGCGTTCGCCGACGCGGAGGTCGGAGAGGGCTCGCGCGCCGCGGGCGTCGGTCTCGCTGCGTCCAGACGGGGCGAGGAGGTCGAGCCGCACGTCGTCCTTGGGGAAGTAGTAGACGGGCGGGCCGCCTCCGCGGAAAAGGAACGCGCGGGTGGAGTCGGCGACGGGTTCGCCGGCGAAAACGGCGCGCACGCGCTTGGGGCTTGCGATCCATCGGGGCTCCGTGGCGGAGACCAGGCGGTTCTGTTCGTTGAGGTAGTCCATTTCGTCTGCTCCTTAGCTGCCCTCTCTGCCTTCGGCATCGCCCCATAGGGGAGGGTTGGGGAAAGGGTACGCTTTCAGCCGCGCGCCTGCGCGGGCTGAACGGCGCCGGCTTCGCCGCGCCGCAGAGTTTCCGGTATGAGGAAGATGGCGACGAGGCCTCCCACGAACGCGGTCGCGCCAAGGAAGAGGAACCCCGCGCTTGCGCTCGCCAGGCCGGCGAGGAGGCCGAAACTCGCAGGACTGAGCGTCGAGCCGCCCTGCGCGATGGTCCGCGACGCGCCGAAGAAGACGCCCCGCGCCTCCACCGGCGCTACGTCCGTTCCGAGCGTCTGCATATTGCCCGATATGACGTTCACGGACATATGGATGGCGACGAACGCCGCGACGAACCACGCGAACGACGCATCGAGGTAGGCCGTCGCCGACAGGAAGAGCATCGCCCCTGTGCACAGCAGCAATCCGGGAACGATGGTGTACTTCCGTCCGAAGCGGTCCATGACGTAGCCGACGGTGAAGACGATCGGGATGCCGAGCGCGGCCATCGCGCCGCGCAGCAGCCCCAGTTCGTCGGGCGCAATGTTGTAGGCGAACGCCGCGTAGGTGACGATGACGCCGCCACCGAACACGCCTCCGCGCGTTACGTTTGCGAGGAATTGCACGGCGAACACGGCGGGGATCGGCGCGGCCCGCATGCGCCGCCAGCCGACGGCCTCCCCCGTCCCCGCTTGCGGGCGCGTCCCTGTTCTCGGCGGTGCCGTCTCGCGCAGCAGATAGAAGCTGGGAATGACGGCGACCGCGACGATGACGGCGTGCATGACGAACGGCGTCCATAGGCCCCAGAGCACCGCCGCGAACCCGCCGATGACGGGCCCGGAGAGGTTGCCGACCTGCTGCACGCCGAACATGCTGGTCACCTGCTTGCCCCGCTGGCTGGAGGCGCCAGTGTCGGCGATGACGGTGATGCGGCTCATCATCCACATCTGTTCGCCCCAGCCGGCGAGGAAGCGGTAGAACAGCAACTCGGTGAACGAGCCGTCAGCGCCCTCGAACGCGACCTTGGCGACGAGGAGCGAGGCTACGGCGGTGATGAGCGGGCCGGCGAGCAGTACGCGGCGGCGGCCGATCCTGTCAATGAGGTAGCCGGTGGGCAGCGGCGCGGCGAAGGTGCCGAGTTGCTGGAAGACGAATACGAGGACAGCGGACTCGAGGTTGACGCCAAGCTCGCGGGTGAGCTGGGGGATGACGGGCACGGTGATGCCGAGCCCGAGGCCCATCGAGATGGCGGGCAGATAGAGGGTGAGGAGGAGGTTCCTGAAGTCGGGTTTGGGCGGCTGCCCTTTCGGCTCGGCGGAGGTCATGGACAGGAGGCACGCTACTCCCTGCGACGGCGAGGGTCAAACAGCGGCGAGGGCGCTAGAGGCCGTGGGAGCGCCTCGTTGACCACCGCGCCTGCAGCGCCCAACATAGCGCGTTATGACAGCCCGGCCCTACCCGCTCGCGGTGGCGGCGCTCCTCGCGCTTTTTGCGCTGGCGGCGCTATGGCCCTGGTCCGCCCTGCAGCCGGACGCCGCGCGCGCGGACGAAGGGCAGCCGGTCACGCCGACTCCATTTCCTCTAATGCCGCCTACAAGAGGTCTCCCCGGCGACCTGTGGGCCGACGTCGTCCTTGGCAAGCCTGACTTCTCAGAGATAACCCCGTACGAAGTCGCGCCCCACAAGCTCTTCAACCCCGGCGGTGTCGTCATCGACCGGTCGATTGACCCCGGCAGGGCATACGTCTGGGACGCAGGAAACAGCCGCGTGCTGGGGATCGACCTCGCGAAGTGCTACACCGGCGAGGGTCCCTGCTCCGCCGACGTCGTGCTGGGGCAGCCATCGGGCTACGACCACTCGGCGTGCAACGGGGACGGCGGCTTTCAGAACTTCCCTTCGCGGGCGCCTGCCGGGCCGGACACGCTCTGCGGGCTGCCGGACTGGGCGCTCAGCCCGCTCGAATCGTACACCTTCGTAACGATGGCAATCGACGACGCAGGCGGCCTGTTCGTCCCCGACTCGCATAACAATCGGGTGCTGAAGTACGACGCTCCGTTCGAGCGCGACGCACTCGCCGACCGCGTCTGGGGCCAGAGCGGCTTCTCGGGCAACCTGTGCAACCGGGGCTTGGCGGCGCCCACCGCCGAAACGTTGTGCTTTCACTCGTCCACGAACCAGAACGCGGTGGAGCGCTACGGCAGCGGCGTCGAACTCGGCGCCGACGGCAATCTGTGGGTCGCGGACAGCGGCAACAACCGAGTGCTGAGGTTCCCGCGCGACCCGACCACGGATGAAGTAGCGCAGACGGCTGACCTGGCGCTGGGACAGCAGGACTTCGAGAGCGCCGGAACCGGGTCGGGTCTCGCGGAGTTCCATGCCCCTTCCGCAGTCGCCATCGACCGGAGTGGCCTGCTCTACGTCGCCGATTCGGGCAACCACAGGGTGCTCGTGTTCGAGGCGCCCTTCGCAACGGGGATGGCGGCCAGGGGACAACTCGACACCTCCTTCCGTTTCCCCACGTCGATAGAAACCGCCGCCGATGGCCGGGGAGTATGGGTCAACAACACCGGCGGCTCCACGATCGAGCTGTGGAGCCTGGCCGGAAAATTGGGCGCGGTGGCGGATCCGGTTTCCGGCAGGTTGCACGGCGGAGGAATCGGCGTCGACAGCCAGGGCGGCTTGCTGGCCGCGCTGAGCTTCGAGCAGGACGTCGTCCGTTTCTCCACCCAAGCGGCAGGCGACGACCAAGGCGCGCTCAACGGAGGGCGCCGTCTGTTCGCCAAGGGTCAGGAGCGCAACCACATCGGAACCCATGGGTTGATGTCGGCCATAGGCGTCGCGGCATGGGGAGACCAGCTGATCGTGTCTGATACGCGCCGGCTGATGTTCTGGAATGGACTTGACAGCTTGACCAGCGGACAACCCGCCGACGGCGTAATCGGCGACAGCTTCTTCGTTCCCGAATGGCCGAGTTGCTGCGGCAGGATCAAGGCGGACGCCGCAGGCCGCCTGTGGGTGCTCGGCTCGGGCTGGGATTACATCGACGTCTACCAGCTCCCCCTGCATGAACGCTCCGCCCCCCTGCACACCATCTTGACGAGGAACGCCTCGTTCCCGGTGCTGGGGCAGAGCGCCCGAATCACTCTCGGCCACGGCGACAGGCGCGGCTTGAAGGGAATCGCCCCCGTCGGACAGGGGGAGTTCCTCTGGTTGGCCGATACGGACAACCACCGCGTCTTGCGCATCCGCGACCCGCTGATCAACCCTGTCGTGGACATGGTGCTGGGACAAGAGGATGCCGAGGGGCGGTTATGCAACCGAACGACCGACCCCGGGCCTCACACCGGGGTCGGTCATCATGAGCGCGGGACGCCCGCCGCCGATACGCTCTGCTTCCCCGGCGCGCTGTCGATCGACCGCATGGGCAACCTCTACGTGTCCGACCATTCCTTGGAGATACAGGGAAACCGGCGGCTTCTCGTCTTTCCCGCCGAGTCGCTCCCCACCGACAACATTTCCACAGTCTTCGCCCCGAGCGCCTCCAAGATTTTCACCGACGCCAGCGACGGGACTCTCAGCCTCGGCTTTCAGGAAACGCTGACCGGCATGATCGACCTGAGTCCCTCCCGGTTCTATGCCGACGACGCCGCAACGTGGGAGACGGCGTTCGACAGCAAGAACCGGATGGCGGTCGGGTACAACGCCTACGCGGGCCCAAGGTTCGTCGGGCTCTATGAAGACCCGCTCGGACCGGGCCTGCTCCCCGACGCATATCTATACGACGTCGGAGCGATGCACTACTCGGCGGCGTTCGACGACAACGACAACCTCTACGTGGGCGACCTCAACCTCGCCAGGGTGCTCGTCTACTTCAACCCGTTCAACGATACGTCGGGCCCGGCCCCGACGCCTACGCCGGACTCCTCGCCTCCGCCGCTTGCCGAATACCCGGTCGACATCGTGTCCGCAGACCCTGCTCCGCCGTTCTGCGTCTTGCGCAGTTCGGCCCGCCCCTACGAGACCACCCTGGAACTCGGAATCGACGGTCTCCCGGAGGGCGGCGACTTCCTGTTGGAGTTCCGCAAGGTCACGTCGGCGGAGATCGCCGGCTCGTATTCCCCATCGCCCCAGTTCATCGAGGATTCCGAAGATGGCCGTTCGCGCGTCGCTATCCCTCAATCCCCGTTCTGGCAGAGGCTGTGGCCGCATAACCGCAGGGTCTCGCTGACCTCCAGGGCCATTCAGAGCGATGGCGCTCCCCTCTCCGGCTGGTCGCCGGCGTTCCTTCTCGCCGATGACGTCGAGTCGTGCGGCGCTGCTCTCCCCACGCCTACACCGACCCCCACACCCACGCCGGAACCGACTCCTACCCCCACTCCCACGCTAGAGCCAACTCCCATTCCCACACTGGAGCCGACCCCTACTCCAACACGGGAACCAACGCCGACGCCGGAGCCAACACCAACACCAACACCACAGCCGACACCCACCCCAACGCCCGAACCAACCCCTACGCCAACCCTGGAACCGACGGCCTCGCCCACACCGGAGCCGACCTCTATCCCAACACCCGAACCAACTCCCACGCCAACACTGGAATCAACACCCACCCTAACGCTGGAGCCGGCGCCTGCGCCTCCCACACCCGAAGGGGACAACAGGACGCTGTTGCGACTAGGGATCTTGGCGGCAGGCGCGGCGCTGGCGGCGGCCATAGCCGCGCTCTACGTCCGCGGAAGGCGGAGGTAGTCTCCCGCCCGCTCAGGAGTCGAACGGCAGCCCCGTGTACTGCTCGGCGAGGCTGGCGGAGGCGGCGCGTGAGGAGGTTACGTAGTCGAGTTGCGCGAGTTGCAGGCGCCGCTGCGTGCCGTCGGGGTCGTTCGGGAAGATGTGCATCATCGAGGTCATCCACCACGAGAAGTGCATCACTTTCCATACATGCGCCAGGCGCGTTTTCGTGTAGCCGTTCAGGACGTCGTCGCGCCGCTCGGAGTAGTGCTGGACGAGCCCGCGCGCCAGCACCCGCACGTCGGCCACGGCGAGGTTGAGTCCCTTGGCGCCCGTCGGCGGCACGATGTGGGCGGCGTCGCCTGCAAGGAAGAGGCGTCCGTGCTGCATCGGCTCGGCGACGTAGCTGCGCATCGGCGTTATGCCCTTCTCGATGACCGGGCCTTCCCGAAGCGACCAGCCGGGCGCCTCGAACCGGGCGTGGAGTTCGTCCCAGATCCGGCGGTCCGGCCAGTTCTCGATGACGTCGTCCGGCTCGCACTGCACGTAGAGACGGCTGAGCTCGGGGGAGCGCAGACTGTGGAGCGCGAACCCGCGCTCGTGCGACGCGTAGATCAGCTCCTCGGTGGAAGGGGCGACGGCGGCGAGGATGCCGACCCAGCCGAACGGGTAATCGTGGACGTACTCGCGCAACCCGCCCTTGGGGACCGCCCGCCGCGATGCGCCATGGAACCCGTCGCACCCGGCGACGAAGTCGCAGGCGAGTTCGCGCTCCTCGCCCTCGTAGCGGTAGCGCACGACGGGAGAGGTCGTGTTGGCGCCCTCGACCGCAACGGCCTCCGCCTCGAATAGCAGAGCGCCGCCGTCGTCGATCCGGGCGGCGATGAGGTCTTTCACGACCTCCTGCTGTCCGTAGACCCAGATGGAGCGCCCGACCAGTTCGTCGAACGCGATGCGCCGGCCCGCGCCGCCGAACCGCAACTCGACGCCGCGATGCTCCAGCCCTTCGCGGTCGAGGCGTCCGGCGAGGCCGAGCTCGCGGAACAGATCGACAGTCCCTTGTTCGAGTACACCGGCGCGGACGCGCGCCTCGACGTACTCCCGGCTGCGGGCCTCGAGCACCACGGAGTCGATGCCGGCGCGGCTCAGGAGATGGGCGAGCGTGAGGCCGGCAGGCCCCGCCCCGATGATGGCGACCTGTGTGCGCGCGGGGACGGTCATCGTCCGCCGACCGCCCCCATCTCGAACAACCGGGCAACCTCTGTAGCGTCCATGCCGAGGATTTCGGAGAGGACGTACCCCGTGTCCTCGCCGAGTTCGTGTAGGCGCGGGTCTATGCGCTGGGGAGCGTCGCTGAGGAGGAAGGGGGCGGCCTCGACGATGCTCTCCCGCCCGCCGACATCCGTTTCGGGGAAGCGGCGGTAGAAGCCACGCGCGGCCATCTGCGGGTCGCGGTCGATGAGTTCACCGGCGTTCAGTACGGCGCCCGCGGCGACTCCGGCGGCCTGCAGCGCTTGAGCCGCGTCGTCCGGGGAGCGCCGGGAAGTCCACGCGGCGATGGCGGCGTCGATCTCGTCATGACGCGCCATGCGGCCTGCGTGGGTCGCCATGGAGTCGTCGCCGGGCCAGGCGTCCCTGCCAGTGAGCCGGCAAAGAGCGGCCCACTCGTCGTCCGAGAAGACGGTGAGGACGCACCACTGGTCGTCGCCGGCGCAGGGGTAGACGCCCTGGGGCGCGTAGCGGGCGGAGCGGCCGCCCCGGCGGATGGGTTCGACGCCGGTCGCGGACCACTCGAGGAGCGCTGGACCGAGGAAGTTGATGGACGATTCAAGTTGCCGCAGCTCGATATGCTCGCCCTTTCCCGTGACATTGCGGCGATGGAGCGCTGCGAGCAGAGCGATGAGGGCGTGCGAGGCGTTGCAGGTGGTGTCGGCGTAGGCGAAGCCCACGTCGGTGATGTCGCGGTGGGAGTAGCCGATGAGGCCATCGAGCGCCGCCCGCGCCTGGAAGTAGGAGCCGAGTCCCTTGTAGAGGCGGTGTGGGCCGGTCTTGCCGAGCGCGGGCATGCTGAGCGTGATGATGCGCGGGTTGATCGCTTCGAGCCGCTCCGGGGCAAACCCCCAGTTCGGGAGGACGTCCGGCCCGAAGTTGTCGACGACGATATCGCTCGCCGCCACGAGGTCGGCGACGGCGCGGCGGGACTCCTCGAAGCTCATGTCGATGGCGAGCGAGCGCTTACCGACGTTGAGGTTGTTGAAGCTGATGACCGAATCGGGGCTCATGTTGCCGCGGTTGAGTTCCGCGCCCTTTCGGAAGCGCTCGATCTTTATGATCTCGGCCCCGTAGGCGGCCAACCACTTGGTGTGGAGCGGCCCGGCGATGACCCACGTGAAGTCGACGACGCGCAGGCCTGCGAGAGGCCCGCTTGACGACGACGGCGCGACGGCGCGCGCTGCGCGGGGCCGGGAGACGAAGGGCTCGCGGTTGTGCTCGTCTACTTCGGGAGGCCGCCCTGCCCTGCCCTCCGCGAGTCCGCCCGCGAAGCGGTACGGCGGGCCGACGTCCGTGAGGGCGGGGTCGGCGCCGCCCTCAACGGCGCGGAAGAAACCCTCACCCGCGAGTTGCGGGTCGCTGGTCAGCTCGCCGACGCTGTTGAAGGCCATGAGCATGATGCCGCGGTCCTGCGCTTCGTGCATGAGCGTGCGGGAGTCCATCGTGCGAAAGAAGCGGTCGAACGCCTCTTCGAGTTCGTTGAGGCCGGCGAGCCGCGCCTCGTTCGACGTCCAGCGCTCGTCGCGGAGTTCGGCGCCGAAACCGTGGGATTCGAGCCAGTCGAGGAGCAGCGGCCACTCGCGCTCGGAGCTCTGACTGACGAGCTGGAAGCGGACGAGGCCGGTCTTGCACGTCCAGATGCGGCGGTAGCGCTTGCCGCTGGAGCCCTGGCCGTGGCCGGCCCGCTTGATGAGCGTCTGTTTCGACACGAACATGGGCATGGCGTCGTATTGCATGAGGGCGATGCCCTCCTGCAGGGAAAGGTCGACGTCCTGGCCCAGCCCGGAGGCGTCGCGTTGGACGAGCGCCATGAGGATGCCGGCGGCAGCGTGGGCGGAGGTCTGGTGGTGGGCGAAGCCCTCGCCCATGCTGTTGGGCGGGTCTTCGGGGAAGCCCATGCGGTACATCAGCCCGCCCGTGGCTTGCGCGACGAGGTCGGAGGACTTCCAAGCGGCGCGGGGCCCGTCGCCGCCGAAGCCGGAGATGGTCGCGCGGATGAGGGCCGGGTTGAGCGCGCGCACGGCGTCCGGCGCCAGGGGCAGGCGCAGCGAGCGGTCTTCGACCAACACATCGGCGTCGGCGATGAGACGCTTCAGCTGATCGAGGCCATCGGCGTCGTCAAGATCGAGGGCGATGCTGCGCTTGCCGCGGTGGAAGTGGAGGAAGCCCAGAAGCGCCTCGCGCTCAGGGGAGCCTCCAGGCGGCTCGACCTTCACGACCTCGGCGCCGAGGTCGGCGAGGAGCTTCGTGCAGTACGCGCCCGCGTCGGTGGAGCAGTCGATGACGCGCAAGCCGTCCAACGGTGGCATCGGCCCTCCTCTCCCTTCGGGTTGCGCTCAGCCGCGGCTGAGCATCAGCACCCATCCGGGCACGGCGTCGAATCCCAGGGCGACAAGGCAGTTTTCGAGCCCGGGGATCTGACGCTCGCCGGCCCGCCCCATCACCTGCATGGCGCCCTCGCGGACGTGCCCCATGCCGTGGAGACGGCCCTCACCCTGGCTGCCGCCGAACGTGGTCACCGGTAGCTCGCCGCCGAGTTTGATGCGGCCGTCGCGCGTGAACTCATGCGCCTCGCCGCGTCCGCAGAAGCCGAGCTTCTCCAGCCACATCCACACGATGGGGCTGAAACCGTCGTACAGTTGGGCCGCCTGAACGGCGTCGCGGTCGACGCCGGACTCGGCGAAGACGGCGTCGCCCCGGTCGCGGGTGTTGGCGAAACCGGCGACATAGGCAGGCTGATGCGGCAGCGCGGCGGCGCGGTCGGCGGTGGTGAGGACAACGGCGCCGGCGCCGGTTACGGGAATGTCGTAATCGTACAGGCACATCGGCTCGTACACCCACCGCGCGCCGAGGTAGTCGTCGAGCGTGAGAGGCTTGCCGCGCCAGTAGGCGTGCGGGTTGAGTTGCGCGTGCTCCCGGAGGGTTCCGACAACGTTGAAGAGGTCCTCGCGCGTGGCGCCGTAGTCGTGCATGTAACGCTGAAGCCACAGGGAAATCGCGCCGATGCCGACGCCGTACGGAGCGGTGAACTGTTCGGGGCCGCCCGCGGCCTCGCGTTCGGAGGCCGCGTAACGCACGCCGGGCCGGTCGTACATCGCGCGGACGCAGAGCACGTAGTTCGCCGTGCCGGTCAGCAGGGCCGTCAGGCCGGCAACGACGCCGTCGGCGACGACGCCCCGATTGGCGTCCGCGGCCCACCGGAGATTGAGGCCGAGCGCGGAGGCCATGTAGCGCTCGCTGATCTCGTCGACGCCGTCCCAGTGGAGGGCGGAGGCGTTGGGAGCCTTGGGGGTGCCGGCGTAGCCGTCGATGTCGCCCGGAGCGAGGCCGGCGTCGGTGATGGCGTCCAGGGCTGCGTCGATGGCGACGGCGGCGAGGCTCTTGTCGGTCTTGCGCGCCATCGGGGTGTAGCCGACGCCGACGATGGCGGTCCGATTGCGCAGCGCCTTATCCACCGGCGGCCTCCTCGGGGCGGAACTGGGGGACCGCCACGCCGCCGGGACGCTCCTCGAACGCGACGGCGACGCGCATGCCGATGCGGGCGTCGGCAGGGTCGCAGTCGAGGAGGTTGGCGGTGATGCGGAGACCGGGCTGCTCGTCGAGTTCGACCTGGGCGATGAGATACGGGGCGTCGAAGCCCTTCATATAGCTCTCGCGCATCACGGCGAAACTGTAGAGGACACCGCGTCCGCTCAGTTCGGTCCATCCGAGGGCGGCGTTGCGGCAGCGCGGGCAGACGGGGCGCGGGGGAAACACGTAGAAGTCGCAGCCGCCGCAATGGGGGAGCGACAGGACGCCGCGGGCTGCGGCGTCCCAGTACGGCTGCGTCTCGGCGTCCGGAACGGGAGCGGGTTTGGCGGAGGCTGCGCTGTTCGGATCGGCCACGTCACGCCTACAGGCCGTAAAAGGCCTTGGGATTGTCGTAGAGAATCTTGTCGACCGCGGACTGCGGAATGTCGCCGTCGTCGGCGCGCTGCTGCAGGAGCTTCTGGAACTCGAGTTCCTTGGACTGGTCCTGGTGAGTGTAGTCCGAACCGGCGAGCAGGTTGTCTTCACTGATGTAGCGGAGCGCGTAGGGCAGGTCTTCGTCGACCTGCACCGTCACATAGATGCGGTTGGCCTTGAAGATGTCCTCCGCCAGTTGGAAGGCGGGGTCGGAGCCGATGTTCGATTCCTGGCTGCGGGCGAGCCGCCGCCGGAGGTCGTAATCGACGAAGGGGACCCACGAGACGCCCGACTCGATGCACCCGAACCGGAGGTTGGGGAAGCGGTCGGGCACACGATGGAGGATGAGGGAGTAGATGCCGTGGATGGCGGGCATGCGGAGCTTGATGAAGGCGCCGTAGGAGAGTTCCCGCGCAGGCGTGTAGTCCGGCGTGCCGGAGCCGAGGTGGAAGCAGATGGGCATATCGAGCCGTTCGGCCTCCTCGTAGAGCGGGAAGTAGTACGGGTCGACGCACCACTTGCCGGCCTCGAGGTCGCCCTTCTTGAGCACTCCGCAGGCGCCGTGGTCCTTGGCGAACCGGAGTTCTTCGAGAGCGGCCTCCATGTTGCGGGCGGGCGGGACGCAGACCCACCGGAGGCGTCCGCGCGACTGTGCGCAGCGGTCGGCCAGCCAGCGGTTGTAGGCGCGGGTGATGACGAGCTCGGCCTCGGCGGACTCGGCGGGCTCGACCAGGAAGAGCGAGGGGTAGATAACCTGCACCTCCGTGCCGAGTTCGTCCATGTGGCGGAGCCGGGTCTCGACGTCGAGGAGTTCGCGGGCTTCGATGGGCGTCCCGCTCTTGCCGTCGTCGCGGATGCGGCGGTGCTTGCGCTTGCCGTCGACGAGCCAGTAGCGGACGGGCGGGCGGTTGGGGTCGGGGTTGGAGGGGAACTGGGTGGTCGGCTTGTATGCCGCGTCCTGAGAAGGGATGAACTCCCAGGTGTCGTCGGTCTCGTCCACGTGGGTGTCGCTGTCGATAATCCGGCGTATCTGCGTCATGGGCCGCCTCCTCGCGTCGGGGGGAGTATAGCCCTCAGCGCCGCCGGGCGCCGGAAGGCGCGGCGCACATGAAGGAGAGGCTGCCAAGAGGGCCTGTAAGCCGGATTCTGTATCCCGGCGAGCCGGGACGGTGGCCATCTATCTGGTCCTGCCGTTGCCGGCAGGTTCTTGCGGCCTACCCGGGGACGGGCGGTCGGGCTTCGCCTCCCCGACGAACCGGAGATGTCCCCCTATTTGGCCTTGCTCCGGGAGGGGCTTGCCAGCGCCCCGGCTTGCGCCGGGACCTGGTGCGCTCTTGCCGCACCGTTGCACCCTTGCCTGTGGCCGCGCGAACGCGGGCCCATCGGCGGTCTCGTTTCTGTGGCGCTTTCCGTCGCCTCTCGACGCCTGGGAGTTACCCAGCCCCCTGCCCGACGGAGTCCGGACTTTCCTCTCCGGCGCGAAGCCGGAGCGACCACCCGGCCCTCATGGCCCACTCAGTATATCGCGTACCCGCCGCCGTCACGCCAGGACGACGTCGACGCGCTTGTTCTTGAGCGTGGCCCTGGCGACGAGCAGGCGGAGGAGGTCGCGGCGCTCCTCGTGGGAGAGGTTGTCCCACTCGTAGGCGAAGCGCGCCGCGTTGTCGTCGAAGAGCGCCTTCGCCGCCGACGGATCGGAGGTTGCGGCAATGCGGAGATCGAGGGATTCTCTGGCGGCGCGGAGTCGTTCGGCCCCGACGCGGAGCTGAGCGAGAGTGAGTTTGCCGTCGGCGGCGCGCCGGACGCCGTTGAGAAAGCGCCTGTCGAGCGCGCGGAGCCTGGCCGCACAGTCGGCTCGGTCGCGGTCGAGCCGCGAGTCCAGCCCATCGGGGTCGCTTCGGCCGCCGTCGAGGAGTTGCCGGCGGGTGTCGACGACGACCTGCTCTTCGATGTCGTCGGCATGGACGGTGTGGTAGTCGCACTCGTTGCGGTTGATGCGGGACTGGCACTGGTAGTAGCGGTACTCGGCGCGGTTGAGGCGGCCGTTCTTGCGGGTCCACGTCCGCCGCCGGGTCACGCCCATCATGGCGCCTCCGCAGTGACCGCAGAAGAGGAGGCCGGTGAGCAGGAACGAGGCCCTGCGAGGCCGGGGGCGCCGGGGGCTGCGGTCCCTCAAACGCTGCTGCACTCTTCGGAACACTTCGGGGTCGACGATCGGTTCGAAGCTGCCGGGAATGCGGAGTCCGAACCGGCGGTAGGCGCCGATATAGGCTGCGTTGGATAGGATGTCGCGGACGGTGACCATGCTCCATTGCTTGCCGGCGCGTGTTCGGAGACCCCGCCTGTTGAGTTCGGCGGCCACGACGCGGACGCCTCCGCCGCACTGGAGGTACTCGTCGAAGATAAGGCGGACGATTTCGGCCTCCTCGGGCACGGTTTCGAAGTCGCCGTTGACGAGGATGCGGTAGCCGAAGGGCGGCCTGCCGAGACCGCGGCCCTGGGCGGCCTTGGCCAGCATCCCTTGCCGGATGCGGTCGCGGCGTCCGGCGGCGCCCGCGCCGCGAAGAGCGTTCTGCAAGGGGTCGGGGTAGTTGGGGTCGGCGCAGATGACGCGGGAATCGAGCGCGTCTGCCTCGAGGACGCGCTCGACCTGGTCTTCGAGGGAGACCCCGAGGACCTCCGCGCTCGGGACGACGACGAGGTAGCCGAGTTCGGCGTCGCGGATGAAGTCGACCATCTCGCGCCATCCGCCGGCGCCCTCTTTGCCTATCGGGTCGGCGAAAGCCC
>DAOUKL010000032.1:0-6234 GCA_034421335.1 Dehalococcoidia bacterium
GAGCGCTCGACTATGAGGGCGACGTCGACATCTTCAGCTTCACCGCCCAAGAAGGGCAGCTCTACCAGATCGACGTGGAACTCGGAACGCTGGGCGACTCCCGACTGAACCTGCTCGACTCCGACGGCTGGACGCTGGCCTCCAACGATGACTTCGGAGATTCACTGGCGTCCCGCATCGTCTGGCCCGCCCCCGACTCCGGCGATTACTACATTGAAGTGGCAGGCGGTTGGAGCGATAGCGTCGGCTCCTACACCCTCACCATTTCCCTCTCCGACATCCAAGACGATCACGCCAACGACATCGCCGGCGCCACTCCCGCAACCGTGGGGCAGGCCGTCCAGGGCGCGATCGACTACGGCGGCGACGTCGACATCTTCAGCTTCACCGCCCAAGAAGGGCAGCTCTACCAGATCGACGCGGAACTAGGCACGCTGAATGACTCCCGCCTGGAGCTGCTGGAGTCCGACGGCTGGACGCTGGCCTCCAACGACGACTTCGGAGATTCCTTCGCGTCGCGCATCGTCTGGAAAGCGCCGAGCGCAGGCGACTACTACATCGCGGTCGAAGGCTTCGGCGGGGCCGGCAGTTACACGCTCACCGTCGCGCTCTCCAGCATTGTCGACGACTATGCCGACGACATCGCCGGCGCCGCCCCCGCAACCGTGGGGCAGGCTGCCCAAGGCGCGATCGACTACGGTAGCGACATCGATGTCTTCAGCTTCACCGCGCAGGCCGGCGTGCTCTACCAGATAGACGTGGCGCTCGGAACCTTGGACGACTCCGTAGTGGAACTGCTGAACGCCGACGGCTGGACGCTGCAATCCAACGGCGACTTCGGAGACTCCCAGGCGTCTCGCATCGTCTGGAAAGCCCCGGACTCCGGCGACTACTACGCGGCAGTGAGCGGCGACTGGAGCGATAGCGTAGGCTCCTACACTCTGACCATCTCCCTCTCCGACATCGTTGACGACTATGCCGACGACATCGCCGGCGCCACTCCCGCAACCGTGGGGCAGGCTGTCCAGGGCGAACTCGACTACGGCGGCGACGTCGATGTCTTCAGCTTCACCGCGCAGGCCGGCGTGCTCTACCAGATCGACGTGGCGCTCGGAACCCTGGACGACTCCGTGTTGGAACTGCTGGACGCCAACGGCTGGACGGTGGAGTACAACGACGACCACGGAGGCTCCCGGGCGTCGCGCATTTTCTGGGAAGCGCCGAGCGCGGGCGACTACTACGTCGCTGTCGAAGGCTTCGGCGGCGCCGGCAGTTACACGCTCACCGTCGCCGTCCGGTAGGCGCGGCTGCGACCTCAATCCGCCAGGAAATCGAGCAGGGCGGCGTTCAGTTCGTCCGGCGCCTCGGTGGGGATGAAGTGGCCGCATTCGAAGACGACCATCTTCGAGCCGGGGATGCCCTCGTGAGTCATCTGACCCATCTCCAGGGCGTTCACCGCGTCGTCCTTGCCCCAGACCACCAGCGTCGGCACGGGGATGTGCGGGAAGCGGCGGACGGTGTTGTAGCGGCTGCGGGTCTCCATGTTGTTCATGTGGTTGAGCACGCGCTGGTAGGCGGCGAGTCGCTCCGCGTCCTGCGTGAGGGCGTACTGGTAGTCGGCGAGGGCCTCGAGGTCGACGTCGGCCTTGACGCGCGTGCTGAGCGCGGCCAGCAGTTCGTCTCGCGTCGGCGGCTTGAACTCGACCATGCTTCGGAGCTGCCGGGGCATGGCGCCGCCGCTGGCCACGAGCACGAGCTTGTTGAGCCGGTGCGGACTCTCGTAGCCGAACAGCGACGCGATCCAGCCGCCCATCGAGTGGCCGACGAGGTTGGTCTTGTCGAGCCCGAGGGCGTCCTGGAACTCGCGGACGAAATCGACGAGGTAGGCGAACGAGTACTCCTGCTGGAGCCATCCCTGTCCTTTGCCCCACGCAAGGGCGTCGACGGCGATGACGCGCAGGCGCTGCGAGAGGGGGCCGATGTTGAGGAGCCAGTTGTGCGCGCCTTCGGCGTAGCCGACGCCGTGGACGAGGATGGTGGGGTAGCCGTCGCCGGCGTCGATGTAGCGAGTCGTCCCGTGGCTCATCTCCACGAACTTCTCCTCGGCGTTGTCAATCGAGACGTTGGCGATCTGGACGGTCATGGCGGGCCTCCGGGCGCAGGTGTACGTTGCGGCAAGGGCGTATTGTAGGCTAAGGGGACGGGGAAGTGGCGGAACGGCAGACGCGCATGGCTTAGGACCATGTGCCCACCGGGCATGAGGGTTCGAGTCCCTCCTTCCCCACCACCTCACCCCGATTGCGAACCTGGCGCAGCGGGGCGGAGGGCCACGTGAATCGGGCTTGCGCGCCCTATCAGCGCTAAGGCGAGGGAATGATGCGCTTGAGAGCAGCGGTCCGACGGTACGTGTCTCGGGCGGCAGGTCCGAGCGCTCCGCCGGAGGAGGCCGCATTATCACGGCAATCGGCCGAACGCATTTCAGGGCGCCGGCGTTTCAGATTCTCCGACGCCCCGCGCCCGGCGAGCCGCCTGTGGGTCGGTCTGCTGGCGCTGGCGCTGTTACTGGCGATTGTTGGTGTTCCAGCCGTCGCCTACTACCGCGTCTACGTACAACCGACGCAGGTGTGGGTGGGACAGATCGGTGGAGAGCCGGTCTTGACGACGGGCGACGTGGCGAACCGTATGCAGGCGGTGGCCCGCCTCAACCTCGCCGAGACCGGCGCCCCCACGGTTGGCGGCAATCCTCTGGACGTGCTGCGAACCATGTTGGAAGACGAACTGATACGGCGCGCCGCCTCGCGCTTCGGCGCCCGCATTTCCGAGGCTGACGTCGACGATGCGCTTCATCGGCGTTTCGTCACGGGGTACACCCCAGCTGATGCGGGGGACGAACGGGTAGAGCAGGAATTCCAGGAGGCGTACGGCAGGTTCCTGACCCGAAGCCGGGTAAGCGATGACGAGTATCGCGGCCTCGTGCGGGTCCAGATACTGCGTGAGGGGATGAAGCAGGAGTTGGGGAACCGTATAGCCAGAGTGGCCGAACAGGTTGAGATCGCCTGGATTGTTCTGCCCGCGGATTTCGAGGAGGTAGGGAGCGTCCTCGCGCTCCTCGAGTCGGGAGAGCCATTCGAGAGTGTGGCCGCTTCGCTGAACACCGACCGAACTTTCACCAGTCCCAGTCGGCCCGGTTACGTTGGATGGACGCCCCGCGGCGCATTCCCTCAGCTGGACAGGCACCTTTTCGACGAGAACGCCGCGCCGGGAGAGTTGCTGACGCCGATCTATCTTCGGACGGGCATCTACCTGATAGGCATCATCAGCGGTCCCGCAGTTCGTGAGATCGACAACGAGAGGATGCTCGAACAACTGAGGGGCCAGGCGCTCCAGGCATGGCTGGAAGAAGAGTGGGGCCGGCAGAACGTGGAGCTCAGCTTTGATTCGGACGACTACCGCTGGGTTGTTGACCACGTGCGCGATAATCTACCGGCCTCGACCGAGTAGAGTTGCTCGAGCGTTCTTGCCGCCGACCGCTTGGGGAGAAAGGAGCGCCGATGGCGCGTTTGCTGGAGGTGGACGACCTGCACGTCCAGTTCACGACCGATTCAGGCATCGTGAAAGCTGTCGACGGCGTGTCGTACGGAGTTGACCTGGGCGAGACGCTCGCGATCGTCGGCGAGTCTGGCTGTGGCAAGAGCGTGAGCGCGCTTTCCATCATGGGTCTGCTGCCATCGGCGGGCAGAGTGCGTAGCGGCCGAGTGCTCTTCGGCGGCGCCAACCTCCTCGAACTGCCCAACTCGGAGATGCGGCAGGTCAGAGGCAAGCAGATATCCATGGTTTTCCAGGAGCCCATGACGTCCCTCAATCCTCTGCTGACGGTGGGGCGGCAGCTCTCCGAGATCCTCGAGTTGCACATGGGCCTGAACGCGCGGGAAGCGAAGGCAAGAGTGATTGAACTGCTGGAGATGGTGGAGATCACCGATGCGGAACGGCGATTCAGCCAGTACCCCCACCATCTCAGCGGAGGAATGCGCCAGCGCGTAATGCTTGCGCTCGCGCTCTCCTGCCAGCCGAAGGTGGTGATAGCGGATGAGCCCACCACGGCCCTAGACGTGACGATACAAGCCCAGATACTCGAACTCATGAAGAACCTGACCCGTGAGTTCGGCATGGGGCTCATCATTATCACCCACAACCTCGGCGTGGTTGCGCGATACGCCGACTCCGTGAACATCATGTACGCAGGGCGCGTGGTGGAAGGCGGAACGGCGGAGCAGGTCTACGTCGCCCCCCGGCATCCCTACACCCAAGGGTTGATGAACTCCGTCCCGCGTCCCGATCAGGCGCGCACCGCCAAGTTACAACCGATCGAGGGGCAGCCCCCCGATCTGAGCAACCTCCCCGACGGATGTTCCTTCCGTCCGCGCTGTCCGTTTGCTATCGAACGTTGCGGCGCGGAGGCGCCTCCCCTGGTCGATGCCGGAGACGGACACTCCTCCGCGTGCTGGATGAGCGATCAGCTGGCGACGACATTGTCCCAGAGCTCTTGAGGAGGAGGCGCTATGCAGGCTCAAGCGGACGGAGCAGACAGTACAGGCGCAGTGATCGATGGCCGAGAGGACATCCTGCTGGACGTGCGCGGGCTCAAGATGTACTTCCCCGTCACGGCGGGCGCATTGTTCCCGAAGACCGTGGGACACATCAAGGCCATCGACGACGTCAGTTTCTTTGTAAAACGCGGCGAGACGTTGGGACTGGTGGGCGAATCCGGCTGTGGGAAGACCACGACCGGCAGGGCTATCCTCCAGTTCTACAAGCCCACTGCCGGTCAGGTTGTCTTCGAAGGCGCCGACCTGACAACCCTCCATACCGAAGAGATGCGAAAGATGCGGGAGCGGATGCAGATAGTCTTCCAAGACCCGTACAGCTCGCTCAACCCCCGCATGACCGCAGGCCAGATCATCGGCGAGCCCATGGTGGTGCACCGCTCGGTGACCAGCAAGGCGGAGCGACAGGAGCGCGTTGCCGAACTGTTCAACGTAGTCGGGCTCAACCCCTCTATGGCCAACCGTTTCCCCCATGAGTTCAGCGGAGGCCAGCGGCAACGGATCGGCATCGCTCGCGCGCTAGCCCTGAACCCATCCTTCATCGTCTGCGACGAGCCTGTTTCAGCGCTGGACGTCTCGATCCAGGCGCAAGTCATCAACCTCTTCGAGGAACTCCAGGAGGAGTTCAATCTCACCTACCTGTTCATCGCCCACGACCTGTCGGTTGTAAGGCACATCGCGAACCGCATCGCAGTGATGTACCTGGGGCACATCGTCGAGATCGCGCCGAGCGAAGAACTTTACGAGAACCCATTGCACCCTTACACCCAGGCGCTGCTGTCCGCAGTGCCAATCCCTGACCCGCGCATCGAAGCAACGCGCAAGCGAACGCTCGTTAAAGGTGAGATTCCGAGTCCGTTGAACCCTCCCGCCGGTTGTGTCTTCCACCCCCGTTGTCCTCTGATGACAGAGGAGTGCCGGGCCGCCATGCCGGCGTTGCGAGAGGTGACCCCAGGGCACTGGGCGGCTTGCATCAAGGTGTAGGAGCAAACGGCGGATCGGTTGCGAGCCTGGCCAACACTTCACGCCAGCTCCGGTCGATGAGGACGACCTGCTGCGAGCCTTCCTGCATGGCATAGTCGTTCTCACCGTCAGGGGAGGGTATTCCAATGTGGACGGTCAGTCGCCGCCCGTCCGACAGATCGAGCCTGATCGTCGTCTGAGGGTCGTCGAGCCCATAGCGCCAGAGGTCCTCCTGGTCCACGGATAGGACCCGCTGCACGCGAGGTCCAGAGAGCAGAAGTGGAATGCCGCTCCACCGGGCCTGGTCCACCGGCGAGCGTTCCGCATCGTCGAACACCCATTCGCCCGCTCCCTCGTCCCATACGAATCGCCGCGCATCCCCGTCGTGGGCGATCTCCACGCCGGTGATGTCACGTTCATTGATCGCGTAGATGAACGTCTCGGTGGGGACCGGCGCCGGGTTCTCGTTCAGCAGTTGGACGAGCACATACCCGCCTATGACGGCCAGTCCGATCAGCAGCGAGGCAAGGCCCCTGACCATGCCTTAGCGCCGCACCCACCACACGACGGAACCGAGGAGCACGACCAGTAGCGGGAGCAGGAACCAGCCGGTATAGCGGACGACTTCCAGTTCGCGTGGAGTCATGTCCATGTCTCTAAACACCGC
>DAOUKL010000033.1:0-43084 GCA_034421335.1 Dehalococcoidia bacterium
GGGCTTCAGCGCCTTGTACCGGAAGTCCGCCGAGAACCCGCCCATGTTGAGCACCGCGCCCATGCTGACGTAGTTGAACGGGTTGAGGGCGTTCAGGAACCTCGACCGGGAACGAGTGAGCCAGCCGAACCAGCGCAACCGCTTCAGGAGGCGCTGGAATTTCGCGATCTCGAGCCGCAACTCATCCCGGAGGTCGGATTCGAAATCGTGAGCGTACACGCCGCCATGGTACGTAACGCTGTAGCTGAACCTCGTGTCGAGCAGTTCGATGCCGAACCGCTCCAGCAACAGCAGGACGTGGCGGTACACCGACGGAATACAGGCGGTTACGGAGATGTCGAAGGGAATGGAGCCGCCGTCGTCCTGCGGCATATCGACCGTTACCGCATTCCCGCCGATGCGGTCCTGGGCCTCGAACAACCGGAAATCGAACCGGTCGGGATGGCGATGGAGCGCCCACGCAGCGGCCAGCCCCGACATGCCTCCGCCGATGATGGCTATGCGCCGCCGCATCGCTTTCTCACGCGCCGCTAGCCGACGCGCGGCCCTGCGAGGATGTCGCCGTTCTCGACGCGGACTTCGTAGGCGGCGACGGGCTCATCCGCTGGCGGATTCGTAACTTCCCCCGTGCGCAGGTTGAAGGCGCCCTCGTGGATGGGGCACTCGACCTCGCAGTACTCCTCCAGCAGGAGGCCGTCGGCGAGAAAGCCGTCGGCGTGGGAGCAGAACCCGTCGAGCGCGAAATACTCGTCGCCGATGCGCGCCAGCAGGATGTACTCGTCCCCGCTCCTCACGGTGCGCATCTGCCCGGGAGCGAGGTCTCCCACCTCGGCGATCTTGGTGAATTCCGTCAGCATCAGGGCCATTCTAGCAGCCGCGTTCATCAAGAGTCGTTCGAGTCGAGGGCGTGCAGCGCGCAACGCGGGAGGCGCTTCTTCCCATCGCGGAGCGCCTGTGGTTGAATAGCGCCACCAAAGCAAGGCGAGGCGCAGGAGGGGAACCATGGTTCAGCTTACGCCGGAGATGAAGAGGCTCGTCGACTCAGAGAGCGGCACCGTCAGCAGGGAGATCTTCTGGAACCAGGACCTCTACGACCAGGAGATGGAGCAGGTGTTCGCCCGTTCATGGCTGTTCGTGGGGCACGAGTCGCAGGTGCCGGAGCCGGGCGACTTCATTCTGAGCCGCATGGGCGAGGAAGCCGTGATCGTCAGCCGCGCGCGCGACGGGAAGGTGTACGTCTTTCTCAACTCGTGCCGTCACCGGGGCAACCGCGTCTGCCGGTACGAGCAGGGCAACTCGTTCACTCACCTGTGCTCGTTCCACGGGTGGACGTACGACTCCACGGGCGCACTCGTCGCGCTGCCGTACCACGAGAACGGCTACGACGATATGGACAAGTCGCAGTGGGGATTGCTGCAGGCGCGGGTGGAGGTCTTCCAGGGCTCCATCTGGGCGACGTGGGACAAAACGGCCCCCAGCTTCCACGAGTACCTCGGCGGCGCGGACATGTACCTCGCCACCGGCCTGATGCACACGGACGGCTCGGACAACGGCGCGGAAGTGCTGGGCGGCATCGTCAAGTGGCGGCTCGGGTGCAACTGGAAGGTGCCTTGTCCGGACACGGACACGACACACGGATGGATTACGCACCGCTCGACAGCGCTGGCGCTGGGAGTCGGGGCTACGGGCAACCCGGTGCGCCCGCGGGAAGACCGCTCGCTCTCCGTCGGGCAGGTGCGGAGCCGCTACACCGTCTCGTTCCCCGAGGGCCACACGATGGGGGTGACGATACCGCAGGAGGGCGACCCGGGTTGGGCGGAGTCCGGCACGTGGAACGAGAGGCCCGCCGTTCGGGAGTACCTGCGCGAGAAGTTCGAACTCCGGAAGAAGCGCCTGGGCGTCATGGCCCACCTGTCGGTGGGGCCGGCGATCTTCCCCAACGAGGGCTGGCTGGGGCGCGTGGTGCGCATCATGCACCCGCAGGGGCCGGCGATGACGGAGATATGGACGTACTTCTTCGTGGACAAGGACGCGCCCCAGGAAGTGAAGACCGAACTCGCCGCCTACTACGAGCTCTACTACGGTCCAGGCGGCGTGACGCAGCAGGACGACATGGAGAACTGGTACGCGCTGACCATCGCCAGCAGGGGGCCGGTGGCGCAGAAGCTGGACCTGAACTACCAGATGCGGATATCCGAGCCGCCGCTCCACGGCCCGACGGAGTTCGGGATGCCGGGGCTGTTCGCCCACAACTACAGCGACGAGAACCACCGGCGGTACTACCAGCGCTGGGCCGAGGTGATGCAGGCGAAGGACTGGGGCGAGATGGCGCCGACAAGGTCCGCCGCCACCAGAGACGACTGGATGACGCAGAGAAACGGGAAAGGGAGATAGGAGGCGCGCCGTGGCCGATTTGCTGTCCTACGAGGAACTGCTGCTGCGGTTGCAGGTAGAGGAATTCTTCTACAGGGAGGCCGACCTCCTCGACGAGCACCGCTACGAGGAGTGGCTCGACCTCTTCACGGAGGACGCCCGCTACCACGCGCCGATGAAGCGGAACGTCTCCTCCAAGGAGATGGGCAAGGAGTTGACGCAGGAGTCCGTCGAGATGTCCTGGTTCGACGAGGGCAAGGAGACGCTCACGAAGCGCGTCAGTCAGATCCGCACGGGCGTGCACTGGGCCGAGGAACCGCTCTCCCGCGTAACCCACTTCGTCACGAACGTGCGCCTGCTGGACTCCGGCTCGGGCGAGGTCGGGGCCGGAGAGATTCGAGTGAAGTCCCGCTTCCTCGTTCACCGGAACCGGCTGGAGGACGAAGACAACACCTGGATAGGCAACCGCATCGACACGCTCCGCCGCGTGGACGGCGAGTGGAAGATATCGCGCCGGGAGATCTACCTCGACCAGAACGTGCTGCTTTCGAAGAACCTCACCAACTTCTTCTGATCCGGCGCTCGTTGGCCCGGCTCCCGCGCTCAGGGCTCGCATCGGAGGCATCATGTACAACGGCAAGGCGATCATCGACATCCACGGCCACCACTCGACGCCGCCCCACTTCCGGGCGTACGCCTACAACATCATCGCGCTCCGGTCGACCACCGGCGGCCTGAAGATACCGGAGGGGCCGATGGAGGAGGCCCAGCAGCGCCACCTTCAGATGATGGACGAGCGCCAGATAGACATCCAGTTCATCTCTCCGCGGCCCGTGGCGATGATGCACTGGGAGCAGCCGCTCATCCAGGCCCTATGGGCCAGGGTCACCAACGACACCATCGCCGAGACCGTGCGGCTGCACCCCGACCGCTTCCGCGGCGTGGCCCAACTGCCGCAGGTCGGCGTCGAGTGGGACGCGTCCACCGCGTACTGCGTGCCGGAGTTCGAGCGCGCCGTGAAGGAATTGGGGTTCGTCGCCGCCACCCTCAACCCCGACCCCGGCGGCGACCGCAAGGCGCCCGGAGTCGATCAGCCGTACTGGTTCCCCCTGTATGAGGCGTCGATCGACCTGCGCGCGCCGCTCATCATTCACGCGTCGCTCAGCAAGGACCCGCGCATCACGCGCATCGCCCACAACTACCAGTACAACTTCCTGACGGAGGAGCACCTGGCGACGGAGTTGTACGAGCAGACGGACGTGTTCGAGCGCTACCCGGAGTTGACGGTCATCGTCTGCCACTGCGGAGGCTCGCTGTCGCGCTTCATCCCTCGCGCCGAATCGTCCGGCATCCAGGGAGGCGGCTCGGCCGGAATGAGCGTCGGCGGCACGGGCGACTACGGAGGCAGGGGCGACACGTCGCGCAACCTGTTCTTCGACACCTGCGCCTACGACCCTGGCTATCTGGCGCTGGCGTTCGAGCAGCGAGGAGTGAGCCAGATGATGTTCGGCACCGAGGCCCCCGGCTCCGGCACCGGCGTGCTGAACCCCGCCACCGGCAATCCTTCGGACGACCTCGTGCCGGTGATCAACGGGTTCGGGTTCCTGTCGGACGCGGACAGGGAGGCCATCTACCACGACACGGCCCTCGAGGTGTTCCCGCTCTTCGAGGAGTAGCGGGCGGAAGAGGCGCTCGTTGGACGTGACTATACGGCGGGAACGCGAGGGCGACGCTGCCGCCATAGGCGTCGTGCAACGGCAGGCGTTCAACGAAGAGGACGAAGCGAGAGTCGTTGACATGCTCCGGGAGTCCGGCGGCGTCGTGCTGTCGCTGGTTGCGGTCGCCGCAGACCGGATCGTCGGGCATGTGCTCTTCTCGCCGGTAACCGTCGAATCGTCTTCCGTGGACTCAGGCTGGGCAGCCCTTGGGCCGATTGGGGTCCTGCCGGACCACCAGGGCAAGGGGATCGGGTCGCGCCTCGTGCAGGAGGGCTTGGCGCTATGCCGATCGGAAGGGTGGGACGGCGTTGTTCTGCTGGGCGATCCGGGTTTCTACGCGCGCTTCGGGTTCGTCAGGGCGAGCGACCATGGATTGACCTGCGTGTACGGAGACGGTTCCGCATTCCAGGCGGCGGAGCTTCGGCAAGGCGCGTTGGAGCAGGTCGCGGGAACCGTACGCTTCGCGCCTGAGTTCGACGAGTTCGCCCCCGACGAAGAGCAGGCGTGAGCCATAGAGGCGGCGATCGGTTCCCAGCCCTACCGCGGACGGAAGAAGGGCGACGGGAGGATCACGGACGGGGCGGGTCGTTCCGGGGCTCGTTCGCCAGTTGCGACTCGAGGCGCTGCAAGGCCGCCTGCGTGGCGCGTATCTCGGCGAGCAGCTCCTGCGCAGTCGCCGGGGACCGCAGTTCCCGCAGCTGCTCCGCCTTCACTTCGTCGAGGTTGTTGATGACCACTGCGATGACGATGTTGGCGACCACGAAGGTCCCGCCCAGGACGAAGCTGACGAAGTACGCCCATGCCCACGGGTGATGCGCCATCGCCGCGCCCATGATTTCGTTCCACCCTTCCAGGGTCACCACCTGGAACAGCGTGAGCAGCGAGATGCCCAGCGATCGCCAATGCTCCGGGTCGGACTCGTGGAAGAAGTAGTGGCCGATGATCGCGTAGATGTAGACGACGATGCCCATGAGCAGCATCACGTTGGCGACGCTGGGGATGGAGCGCACGAGCGCGCCGACGATGAGCCGCAACTCCTTGATCGTGGAGATGAGGCGCAGCACCCGCATGAGGCGCGCGAGCCGCGCCACCATCGCGAACGGGCCCGACGCCGGCACGAGCGCGAACACGATGACCGCGAAGTCGAACACGTTCCAGCCGTCGCGGAAGTAACGTTGCGGGCGCGGGGCGAGCGCGACCATCTTCACGACAGCCTCGACGATGAAGACGCCGAGGATGACGTCGTTGGCGCGCTCGAAGAGGGTGCCGTACCGGTCGACCATGGCGTCGGACGTGGAGAGTCCGAGGATGGCGGCGGTGGCGAGTATGAGCGCGACGATGCCCCACTCGAACCAGCGGGCGGCGACGACGCGCTGCGCCAGCAGGGGTATGCGGTCCATGGGGAGGTCGGGCCTTCTCCTCGGCGAGCAGGGTCGCAGTTGATGATACCACCGCCTCCCCTCGCGGAGAGGGGGCGGGCGCCTAGTTTGTGTTGAGCCTGAAGAACTCGATCGCGTTGCCGCAGGTCATCTTGTAGCGCACGTCCTCGGAGGCGCCCTCGAACGCCTGGTCGAGTATCTTCATCGAGTCGGGCCAGTCCGATTCCTGGTGAGGGAAGTCGGAGCCCCAGATGAGGTTGTCGACGTTCAGCTGGTCGCGGGCGAGCACGCCGGCGCGGTCGTACTGAAAGCCCCAGAGCGCATGTTCGAGCATGTACTCGCTCGGCAGGCGCGAGAGCGGCTTGAAGCCGAGGAACTTCTCCGCCCAGTGGCGGTTTCGGTCGTAGCGGATGTCGGCGCTCTGCAGGAAGAACGGGATCCACCCGATCTGGTTCTCGGCGAACAGGATCTTGAGGTCCGGAAGACGGTCGAAGAGGCCGGAGAGCGTCCACTGCACGGCGGGCATGGCCCCGCTTCCCTTGATGGGGCTGAAGCGCGCCATCTGTTCGGGGAGGCTGCGGCCCGGGGCCTCGAGCTTCTGCAGCAGTTCGGGCGTGGCGTTCGGGTAGTCGAGGAAAGGGCCCTTGCCGGTGCGCTCAAGGTCGACGTGCACCGTGACGGGCATGTCGAGGTCGAGCGCCAGTTCGAAGAAGCGGTCGTCCTCGAGAGTGGGAAACTGCTTGCCGGAGGGGAAGTCCATCAGCATCACGGTCTTCGCGCCTATCTCCTTGCAGTGCTTCAGCTCCGCGATGTGGGCGTCGAGGTCTTCGATAATGGGCATGATGGCGACCCCGATGAGCCTGTCCGGGTTTGCAGCGCAGTAGTCTTGGATGAGCCAGTCGTTGTAGGCGCGGACGATGCTGAGGTAGGCCGCGTCGTCGTCGACCTGCCGCCACATTCGCGGGCCGGTGGCCTGGGCGGGGAAGAGCACCTCGGCGTCCACGCCGTCGATGTCCTGCTCGTCCATGCGCTGCTGGGGAGTCCCGGTGCCCGGGGTGCCCTCGTACTTCACCCCGGAGGGGAGGTACTGCTCGCGGCCCCTGCCGCCGTAGAGGTCGGCGGCGTTGGCTCTGCGCGTCTGCTTCCCGTCGATGAACCAAGCGTCGGTGTCGTCGTCGAGACGCACCAGTTTGGGGGCGCGGTCGCGGTGTTGTTCCGGCACGCGCGGGGTCCAATTGGCGGTGTCGACCTCCAGGTGAGAGTCGCCCGATATGAAGTGGTAGTTCACTGTAGTGCTCCTTGCCGATCTCCGGCTTATGCGCGGAAGCCGCTTGTCTGGTTTGCGGACGAGATGCTCTGCGGCGCGGCGTCCGCGGCCTGAGCGTTGGTCGCCGTCCCTCGCGCGTCGTGGCGCACGCCGAGGACGAGGCCGAAGCGGCGGGCGATGAGGGCGACGATGACGGTCATACCGACTATGAAGAGGCTGACGATGCCGGCCTGTTCGAGCAGGGTGCCGTCGGCGTGGGTCATCTTCTCCAACGCGAGGATGGACAGCGTGGTGGTGCCCCTGCTGGCGAGGAGGATGATGCTGGCGGTGGCCTGCGCGGAGAGCACAAAGTTGATGGTGCCGATGAGCACCAGCGTGGGCATGATGAGCGGCAGCCATATGCGGAAGTACGTGCGCAGCCATCCCGCGCCGGCGACGCGCGCGGCTTCCTCCAGGTCGAGCCCCATCTGGAGATACGCTCCCTTGATGAGTTGAGTGCTGGTCAGCTTGCCCTGGAGGATGACCACCAGCAGGAGCGCAAAAATCGTCCCGTAGAGGGCGATAAGGCCGGGGGTGCCGAGAAACACCCAGAGCAGCCCGAGTCCGGCGAGCATCCCTGGGATGGACGCCGACATCCAGAAGAGCGAGTCGAGGATGGCCCTGCCCGGCCACCGGGTACGCACGAGCACATACGCCACCATTGAGAAGAGGAGCGGAGAGATGATGGCCGTGCTCATACTGAGGACGATGGTCGTGCGGAGCGCCTTGAGGAAGAAGCGGTCCCCGAGCACGTCCTGCCAGTGGCTCAGCGTCCAAACGTCGTTGATGTTGAACCAGCCGACGCGGGTCATGAAGCTGCCGCCGATCAGGACGAGCACCGGGACGACGGTAAGCAGGGCCACGAGGAAGACGATGGAGCCCCAGGCCACCCACTGCCAGGCGCCGAGGTCGATGAGGCCAGGCTTGAAGTTGCCCGTAACCGTGGTGTAGCGGCGGCGGTTCAGCAGCCATCGCTGGAGGGGGATGACAACGGCGATGATGATCAGCGTGAGGCTGGCGAGGGCGGTGGCCTGACCGTACTCGGGCGGATCGAAGTACCGCACGAACTGGAAGATCTTAGTGGAGTAGACGTAGAAGTTGATGGGCGTACCGAGTATCTGCTCCGTTTCGAACGACTGGAAGATGCGCACGATGTTGAGCATGAATACGACAGTGAGAGCGGGAATCATGACCGGGAGAGTCACCCTGATCATGGTGCGGAGGTTGGAGGCGCCGGAGACGCGGGCCGCCTCTTCCATGCTGAGGTCCATGTTGCGGAAGGCGGGCGTGAGCAGCATCACCTTCTGGGATATGGCGTTGGCCATGAGGTGCGCCCAGATGATGCCGGGCACGGAGTAGATGTTAAACGGCCCTCCTTCTATCCCTCGCTCGAAGAACGGAAGCTTCCAGAGCAGTTGATTGACGAAGCCGATGTATGGGTCTAGCAGGTATGTCCAACCGATGGTCACCGCGATTCCGGGCATCATGAACGACACCCAGAACATGAACTCCAGGCCGTAGCTGAACTTCATCCTGGTGCGGGCGAGGAGCCAGGCTATGACGATGGCGACGGGGAAGCTGATCCCCGTGTAGAGGAAGTAGACGAGGAACGTGTTGCGCAGCGCGACGAAGAGGGAGGGGTCGGAAAACGCCGTGCGCCAGTTGTCGAGAGAGAAGACGAACGGATCGCGGACGCGCTCGGCGACGTTGAAGCTGTTGATGAAGATGAGGACGACGGGATAGACGATATAAACCGCGAACACAATGATCAGCACCGCCATGATGGCCGTGCCGGTTGGCGACTGCCCGCGGAACACTGCCCTGCTGCGAGACACGAGCGTCTGTGTTCTTAGCATGAGGGCGCCTCCGTCCCTCGCCGCGGCCCGGGACGCTCGTCCCGGGGCCGCGGCCATGCATCCTGGCTACTGGTACCCGTGCTTCGGCAATTCAGTCCGGAACCACTCGAGCGCGTCGTCGATTTTGCCCAGGTGGGCGGGGTCGGCGCTTGGCACCAGGTACTCGATGTCGTCCTTGGGCAGGTTGCCGGCGACGACGTTGTCCTTCGGGATGTCGATCCGGAGGGAGTTGTCGCCGTTGGCTTCCTGGTAGAGCGTCTGTCCCTCGGGACCGAGCATCCAGTTGAGGAAGAGCTGGGCGGCGTTCGGGTGCGGGGCCTGGTCCATCACGAAGATGTTGTTGCCGCCGGTGCCGATGGTAGCGCCTTCCGTCAGCGGGTGCGGGAACTGGTCCTGGACGGGCAAGCCCTGGTTCTTGAGCTCCTCAACCTCAGTCCCGCAGGAGAAGATGCAGAGCGTGAACCGGCCTTGGGCCAACCACTCCGCGGCCTGGCGGGCGTCCGACGCGATAACCATTTCCATGTCGCGGAACAGCGGCACCAGGTACGTCTCGTCGAGGCCCTGGTCGAAGTAGAACGGGTGATTGTTGGCCACGCCCGCCTCGCGCGGGTCGCGTCCGACGATCTGGCCGACGAACTCGGGCCTCAGGATGTCGACGTAGGACTGGATGACCGTCGGATCGGGGAGCTTCTCGGTGTTGTAGGCGATGGGCGCGTTCGATGCGTTGCCGCCATAACCGACGATGTACTTCCTTTCAGGGTCGCCCCAGAAGAGTTCGCCGAAGAACCAGGCGTCACCGTTCAACACGTCGGGGTGAATGAGCAGATGCCGAATGTCGGTAAGCGCCCCCTCGGGGACCAGCCTCGTGTTGGTGGTGCTGAGGCCGCCGGTCCACACGTCAAGGCTGTAGACCCCGGCGGCGCGCTCGGCGAGCACCCGGTCGGCCTGCTGGCGCGAGGAGCCTGTCGCGCTGACGATCTCGATGCCGAAGTTCTCCTGGAAAGCGTCGATGTGGCCGTCGAACACGCGGCCCAGGGCACAGCAAATGAAGGCGTCGAGCTTGCCCTCCTCCTGCGCGGCGGCGATGAGCGCGTCCCACTCCGCCTCGAACGGGTCGACGGGTTCGGGAGTGGGGGTGGGTTCGGCCATCATCGCGGTGGGCGTAGGAGTGGGAGCCGCCGTCGGCGTCGCGGTCGGGTCGCTGCCGCAGCCCAACGCCAGCGCGGCGAAGGCGAACGCCAGCGCCGCTATCGAACTCAGGTTCCTCATGCTCATAACGCCTTCCTCCCAGGCGGTAAGTCGGCCTGCGCGCCCAACGCGTCGAGGCCCCAATACCGAATGGTTGGGACACTCTCACTTGAACGGCTTACTGTCAAGCAAGGCGCAAGTCCGCCGGAGGCCCCGCAAAGGAATAAGCGACGGCGCGGGCTTGCCGCGTCGAAAACGGCCGGGCTCATAGCGTTTCAATTGCGCAGAAGCGCGGCCATACTTCGCGGCTGCGTTGAAATTCGGCGATGGGCAGACTAGGATGCCCCCATTCGGGATTCTGACGGCAAGGTGAAGTCCCGCAAGGCTCACGGAGACCAGGGAGGAACGGTATGAGAATCAGGAATCTGACAACTCGGTTCGCCGCCTTAACGGCTCTCGCGGTTGCGGCGCTGACGTTCGCCGCCGCTTGCGGCGCCGACCCGACGCCTACTCCGTTGCCGACGCCCACGCCGCCGCCGCAGGCAACCCCGACCCCAACCCCAACGGAGGACGAACAGTTCCAGGCGGAGTGGGACGCGCTGGTCGAGGCGGCGCAGGCGGAAGGCAAACTGGTCATCGCCGCCGGCGGCTCCGGCGCCCGTGACGGCAGGCCGGTGTGGGACGTCTTCCAGAACACGTATGGCATCGAAGTGCTCATCACCACGGGCACCAGCAACGAGGTGGTCCAGCGCCTCCTCGCCGAACAGTCGGCGCAGCGCTACGAAGTCGACCTGTTCATGATGGACATCCTCAAGCAGAACCAGGTGATCGACGCCAACGGCTTGCGGCCGTTGGAGCCCCTGCTGATTCACCCCGAAGTCACCGACCTGTCCCTCTGGTACAGCAACCAGTACCTGTGGGCCGACGTGGACAGGACGTACGTCATCGGGTACGCCGCCACGGTGAACCGCGACAGCATCGTAACCGCCGGGTACAACACGGACTTCGTGAGCGAAGAGGACATCGCGCGCATCGAGGTCGACCGCGACTTCGTCGCGCCGTGGTTCGTCGAGAAGTTCGCGGGGAACGTCCTGATGATGGCGCCCCCTCCGTACTCTACGGCGGGAGGCGGGGCCTACTACACGATCGCCAAGCACCCGTCGCTCGGCAAGGAGTTCCTGAAGGAGTTCATGACGGTGCTCGAACCCGATTGGGAAACCGACAACCGCCGAGCGTGCGACTTCGTCGCCCAGGGCAAGTACGCGTGGGGCTTCCTTGGCTCCAACGTAGCGCAGTGCCTGGACGAGCTTGGCAACGACGGCTTGCCCACTGCGGAGTTCTCCATGGAGGCGGGACCGGGCCAGGAGCCGTTCCTGAGCGGCGGATCGTCTGCGGCGCAGATCAGCGCGCCCATCAACCCGCCTCACCCCAATGCGACGCAACTCGCGCTCAACTGGTTCCTGGGCGTGGATGGCCAGACGGCGAACAACGAGCTCGCCAGCGTGCGGGAAGGCCGGTTCCCGAGGCCGAGCCTCCGGAACGACGTGGCCCCCGGCAGGACCGATCCCGATCAGCGCCGCGAACCCGGCGTCATCTACGATCTCTGCATCGAGTGCGACCCGAACGAGCACATCGAATCCCTGGAGATCTACGCGTTCGCGCAGCAGGTCTACGAGGAACTCGTAGGCATCCAGTAACCCGACAAAGGAGACAGGGCCCTCCGGCCAACCGGCCGGAGGGCCCGGAAGAAGAAGCAGATGGCTAGCACAGCAGCCAGGGCGGTTGCTTCCATCGGATTCAGGCGACCCCGGCGCAGCACGTACTTCATGGCCGTGCTGCTCGTCGTGCTCGGCTTCTTCCTCATCTACCCGATCGTTCTCATACTCGGCCTCAGCTTCAACACTGCCGAGTACATCTGGTTCGGCGAAAGGACGTGGGGCCTCGACAACTGGCGAGTGGCGTGGGAAGAGCCGCGCCTTTTGCGCGCCCTGTTCAACACGCTGCTCGTCTGGTTCCTGGTGGTCGTCATCAGCTTCCCCGTAGCCACGGTCATCGCCTGGATGCTCGCGCGCACCAATATCCCGATGAGCAACACGCTCGAGGTGATGTTCTGGGTGTCGTTCATGATGCCGGGGCTCGCCACGACGCTCTCGTGGATTATGTTGATGGACCCGTCCATCGGCCTCCTGAACAAGATACTCGAGTGGTTGCCATTCGTTGATGAGGGGCCGTTCAACATCTTCAGCGTGCCGGGCATCATCTGGGCGCATCTGATGGCTAACGGCATCTCGACGAAGGTCATGTTGCTCACGCCGGCCTTCCGCAACATGGACGCCCGGCTGGAGGAGCAGGCCCGCGTCGGCGGCTCCGGCAATCTCAACACCATGGTGCGCATCACCCTGCCGCTCATGATTTCTCCCATGGTGCTTGTCTTCTCCCTGCAACTGCTCCGCATCCTCTCCGGGTTCGAGATCGAGTACCTGCTGGGGATCCCCATCGGGTTCTTCGTGTACTCCACGCTCATTAACGAACTGGTGAACGCGAACAACCCGCCGCTCTACGGACAGGCGACGGTGCTGGCGAGCCTCACGTTGCTGGTCGTGGCGCTCGTTATTCCCGTACAGCGATGGGTCAGCCATCGCCGGCGCTACGTGACGATCACCGGTCAGTTCAAGCCGGGCCTCGTCAACCTTGGCAAGTACAAGTGGCCCATCTTCATCGTCATGGCGACCCTGATCGTCGCGCTCACCCTCCTGCCTGCGGCGACGCTGACGGTGGGCAGCTTCATGAACCGCATCGGCTACTTCAACATCGACCCGCTCTTCAGCATGAAGCACTGGGACTTCGTGCTGGCCGACAACTTCTTCTGGGTGGGGCTGCGCACGACGCTGACCATCTCCATAGCCGCTGCATTCGGAAGCCCCATCCTCTTCATGTTGCTCGCCTACATCCTCGTCCGAACGCGGTGGGCCGGCCGTATCTACCTCGACTTCATCATCTGGACGTCGGCGGCGATCCCGGGCATCCTCTCCGGGCTCGGCCTGCTGCTCATCTTCCTGGGCACGCCGGGGCTCAGCTTCCTGTTCGGCACGATATTCGCCCTCATCGTGGTCGTGCTTCTCCAGGGCAATACGGTGGGAGTGAACATCAGCAAGGGAGTGCTCTTACAGGTGGGCGCCGAGATCGAGGAGGCGGCGCGCATCGCCGGCGCGGGCTGGACCAGGACATTCGTGCGCGTCATGGTCCCCGTGCTGATGCCGACGCTGATCCTGCTGGCGATGATTAACTTTGTCTCCGCCGCCGGCGCCACCTCGAGCGTCATCCTCCTGGCGGGACGCGAAACGATGACCTTGTCCCTCGTCGCCCTCGACTACGCCACGGGGGACTACCTGGAAGAAGCCGCCATCGTCAGCATCATCATCACGTTCTTCACCACTACGCTCGTGTTCCTGGCGCGGTGGCGAGGCTTGCGCATGAGCGTTCATCATTAACGAGCGCTCTGGTCCCGCGCGAACAATCGCGCCAAGGAGGTAGCCATGGCTACGAGGACCGCGACCCGCATCGTTGACTGCGACAGCCACATCGTCCCCCGCGTGGACCTCGATTCCCTGCGCGGACTCCTCCCCGACGGGCTGACCGAGCAGGCGCGCGACATGTACGCCCGGGAAGCACGGCTCTGGGCCGAGCCCCCCTCCTCGCGCGGCTTCGGCGGCGGCGCCGAGACCAGGCGCGTCCCGCTTCGCGACCCCGAAGAGCGGGTGCGAGTGCTCGACGAAGAACTCGGCGTCGACACGCAGGTGCTCATCCCCCACGGGCCGTTTGGCCACCTCTACGGTGGGACGCCGGAGGGAGACGACCGGCCCTTGCCGGTACGCATCGCCATGGTGAAGGCCTACAACGATGCGGTCGGCGCCATACAACGGCAGTACCCGGACCGGTTCATCGCAACCGCCATCCTGCCGTTCGACGACCTGGAAGAGTCGCGCAGGGAGTCCGTGCGCGTCGTCAGGGAGCTGGGCATCGGGGCCATCCAGATACCCTCGAACTGGATGGGCCAGAACTTCGACTGCATGGAGCTCTACCCCTTCTGGGACGCCATCAACGAACTGGACGTCCCTCTCTTCGTCCACCACATCCCGCAGAGTTGCGCCGGGTCGCTGGTGGACCATGCGCCGCGCTACCCCATCATCGGCGCCGACCGCATGCGCCGGCTCCACGTCGGCGTGTACGTCGGTTTCGGGCTTGAGTACAGCCTTACAGTGGCCGCGCTGTCACTCGGCGGCGTATTCGACATGTTCCCGAACCTGCGGTTCTGCTTCTTCGAGGCCGGCGCAGGGTGGCTGCCCTACGCGATGATGGGCTGCGACCGCTCCTTCTACATCCAGGGCAACTGCTCACGGACGCCCAACCTGCCCAGCGAGCTCATCAAGCGGCGTTGCTTCACCGCCGTCGAGTCCTCCGAACACATCCCGGCGCTCGTGCAGATGATGGGCAGCGAGAACTTCTTCTATGGTTCCGACTACCCCCACGGCGAGTTCCTGAAACTGCCCAACCACGTGAACGCCGTCACGGACCTCGACGGCATCACCGAGCGGGACAAGGAGAACATTCTGGGCCGGACGATGCTGACCGCTCTGAAGCGCGAGTAGGCCGGGCCGCCGGCCGTATCGGCAAAAGGAGGACGCCATGGCGACGTCAACCACGGGTGACCAGGAGACCCGCATATCCGGCGACTCCCACGTGTCCGAGCCCCCGGACCTGTGGGAGAAGGAGATGCCGCTCAAGTACCGCGACCGGGCGCTCAACTTTCCCCGCGTGGAGTACGGCCGGTTCAACCACTCGCGCGCGGGAGGATGGGATCCAAAGGAACGGCTGAAGGACATGGCCGCCGACGGGATCAGTGCCGAAGTGCTCTATCCCACGCTCGCCAAGGGCCTCTTCGAGCAGTTCTTCTTCGAGCCGGTGGACCTGGCGCTCGGACAGGCCGGGGAGCAGGTCTACAACGACTGGATGATCGACTTCTGCAAGGACGCTCCGGACCGGCTCTGGGGTCAGGCCCTTATCGGGCTCTGGGACATCGACTACGCCATTCGAGAGATGCAGCGCGCCAAGGACGGCGGCCTCAAGGGAGTGGCGACGTGGATAGCCCCGCCCGACGAGTTGCCCTTCACCGGCGACCACTACGAACGGTTCTGGTCCGCCGCCGAAGAGATGGACATGCCCATAGGCTGGCACATCAACACGGGGTTCGGCGCCTACGTCACGCGGGCCGACGAAGACCGGTTCGGCGTCATCACGCGCCAGGCCTACGGCCACAAGACCGTCGCCATGAAGGCCATGGCGGAGATAATCCTCTCCGGCGTCCTGCAGCGCCATCCGAAGCTCAAGATTGTCCTCGCCGAGTTTGAGGTCGGGTGGATCCCCTTCTACCTCGAAGACCTCGACCGGAAGTTCGGCCGGGGCAGGAACATCGGGCTCGATCTGCTGCCCAGCGAGTACTTCAGTCGTCAGGTGTACTCGACCTTCATGCAGGACGGCGTCGGAGGCTATCTGCTCCAGCGGTGGGGCGCCGACAACTTCGTCTACGCCAACGACTACCCGCACGCCGGGGGCATCTGGCCCTACACCGACGACACCATCGAGTTGACGATGAGCGACCTACCGTCCGACACGCGCCGGAAGGTGCTCGGCGAGACGCTGGCGAAGGTGTACAGTCAGCCCATGCCCGAGCCCATCGAGCGCATGGAGTCGGACTACACCGACGAGATATGGAGCCGCCCCTGGCTCAAGAAGGCTGGGGAGTTCACTTTCAACAAGAGTACGATGGGGCTCAAGATGTAGCCGCGCTACCCTGTCGGCGTTCCGCTCGACGCGCCGCCGCGCGAGTGGAACGCCTTGAATGGAACAGAGTGTCCAGGAGAGGAGGGCCGCCCGTGCGAAACGACGAAGAACTCGAACTGATTCAGGTAGGGCCCGGAACGCCATCCGGCGAGGTCTTCCGCCGATACTGGCTGCCGGTGGAGGTCTCCGTCAACGTCGGCGGCGGCAGCAACCGCGGAGTCAACAATCCCATCCGCGTAACCGTGCTCGGCGAGCATCTCATCCTGTTCCGCGACTCCAGGGGCAAGCCGCACCTCATGGGCGAGCACTGCAGCCACCGCGGGACTTCGCTCGCCTATGGCCGCGTCGAGGGCGACTGCATCCGCTGCCTCTACCACGGCTGGCTGTACGACGGCGACGGCGAAGTGGTGGAGATGCCCGGCGAGCCGCCCGGCAGCCGGTTCCCTGAGAAGGTGACTCACCCTTCGTACCCGTGCTTCGAGGTCGCGGGGCTCATCTTCGCCTACATGGGGCCTGCGGAACTGCAGCCCCTCTTCCCCCGCTACCACCAGCTGTTCAGCGACGACGGCGTCCGCGTAACCGGCAACGCGGGGTACGTCGAGCGGTGCAACGTCTTTCAGGCGCTCCACGACAACAACATGGACCCGTGGCACGGCGAGATCGCGCACGGCTGGTTCAGGGACCCGCCGAAGGTCGGATCGATGTACTGGGGCGCCGACGGCCAGCTCGCCACGCCGACCAAGTTCGAGCGCACCCCGTGGGGGACCCGCATGAAGGTGCTGAAGGAGATGTCGAACCGCTCCGGCGAGTACATGTACCACGAGACCCACACCGTATGGCCCACGCAGCGCTGCAACCAGGACAACGCGGGCAGCATGAAGTGGGCGATGCCCGTCGACGACTACAACACCCGCTGGTTCACCGTCGACTTCTTCCCCTTCGAGGACGGCAAGGTCTCGCCCGAGGCGCAGAAGGCCATCGACGCGATGAACAGCCCGTTCCCCAGCGTCGGGAGGGCTTGGAACCTGCCGGACGACTGGGCGCGGCAGGTCGGCTCGCACGGCAACTACACCCACCCGTGGCGCCAGGGCAACGTTTGGGAAGACGAGGTGGCCCAGCAGACCCAGGGCCCGGTCGAGCGAAACTACCTGCCGGACTGGGACAAGTGGCATTTGGGCACGACTGACGAGGGACTCATCCTCAACCGGCGCGTCTGGAGGGAGCAGATGGTGCGGGTGAAGGAGGGCCAGGACCCAATCGGCATCATCCGCGCGCCCGAGGACAACGGGATCATCCGCATCACGTCCGACAACATCGGCGCGCTCACCCGGGAAGAGGGGTTGCGGTTGTTCAACATGGACCAGGAGGAGCGCTCGGCCATGGTCGCCGACCGGCCGTTCCACTACAGCGGCCGGTCCAGGACGGGGCACGAGTAGCGGCGGGCGCGCCGCTGCTTCGCAGAGCGATGGCTGACGCGGTCCGTATCGGCATCGTCGGCGCGGGAGGCTTCACCCGCCGGCGCATCCTTCCGAACCTGCTCGCCTTGCAGGGAGCGGAGGTGGTCGCCGTTGCGAACCGCACACTGGAGAGCTCGCAGCGCGTCGCAGCGGAATTCGAGATTCCGTTCCCGATGCGCGACTGGCGGGAACTGGTCGCCCGGGACGACATCGGCGCCGTAATCGTGGGGACCCAGCCGTACTTCCACCACGAAGCGGTCATGGGCGCGCTCGACGCTGGCAAGCACGTGCTGTGCCAGACGCGGATGGCCGCCAGCCTCGACGAAGCGCGGGAGATGCTGCGCAAGGCCGAGGAAACGGGCCTCAAGGCGCGCCTCGTTCCTCCGACTTCCTACGAGCAGGCGCGGCGGTACGTGAAGCATCTTCTCGACGACGGGTACGTCGGCAACGTCCGCCAGGTGTTCGCCTATTACCTGGTCCCCGACTACGCGGACGCCTCCGCGCCGTTGCTGCGCCGTCAGGACCATCGCATGTTCGGAGCGGTCAACCCGCTCCACTTGGGCCTCGACTGGGACGTGCTCCGTCTCTGGTTCGGCGATCCCCATCGGGTGCTCGCGTGGGGCCGTACGTTCATCCCCCAGAGGGCCGACGGGCCGGGCGGGGCGTCTATAGACGTCGAGATGCCGGACGCTCTGACGGCCGTCGCCGAGATGCCGGGAGGCGCAGTTGTCACGTGCATCCAGAGCGGCGTGACGCTCTTCGGCGAGGAGCGGGTGGAGATATACGGCGAAGAGGGAACGCTGGTATACCCGCGAAGAGGAGAACTCCTGGGCGCTCGCAGAGGCGACGAGCGGCTGGCGCCCCTGCCCGTGCCGGTCGAGTACGAAGAGACGTGGCGCGCGGAGGAGGACTTCGTGCGGCTCGTGCGTGGGGAGGATGCACCCGAGCGCGACACGTTCCACGACGGCGTCAGGAACATGGAGTTCCTCGAGGCGGCTGCGCTCTCCATCGCCCGGGGCGGGTGGATCAACCTGCCGCTCCCCTAGCCCCTCAGCAAACGGAGGACCGCTCGATGCCCTACGTGAACGTGCCCGGCGCCAGTCTTTGGTGTGAGGATTCGGGCGGCGACGGGCCCCCGGTGGTGTTTCTGCACGCCTTCACGGGCAACACGGCCGTGTGGGAGTTTCAGCTGCCGGCGTTCACCGCCGCCGGATTCCGATGCGTCGCGTACGACCGCAAGGGGTGGGGGCAGTCACGGAGCGAAGGCGCAGGCGGCGAGCCGGGGTATCCCGCCGATGACCTGCACGCCCTGGCGGAGCGCTTGGGCCTCGGCCCGTTTCACCTGGTCAGCACGGGCGGCGGGGGACAGTTCGCCATCGACTACGCCGTGACGCATCCGGAGCGGCTCGCGAGCCTCGCCGTCACGTGCAGCGGAGGCGGCCCGCTGCAGCAAGACCCGGAGTTCGGGGCGCTCGGCGCCCGCTACGGGCGGATCGCGAATTTTCAGTCGCTGCCGGTGTGGTTCCGCGAGATAGGGCCGACGTACCGGGTGGCGGACCCGGAGGGCGTCGACCGCTGGCTCCGCATCGAGGAGGCCAGCCGTCAGCCGTCAGCGGCGCCTGAGCTGACGCGCAACACGTTCACGCTGCAGATGCTCGAACGTATCGTCACGCCCACGCTGATGCTGGCCGCCGGCGCCGACCTCTACGCCGCGCCTCCGAAGATGCAGGCGATGGCGGCCCGCATTCCGAACTGCCGGTTCGCGCTGATGCCGGACGCTGGACACGCCGCCCACTGGGAACAGCCGGAGACGTGGAACCGGCACGTGCTCGACTTCATCCGCTCGGTCTAAGGCGCTCAGTCTAGGCGCTGCGCGCGCCGGGCGCGGGCTCCGACTCCGCCGGCTTATCGGACTTCTGCAGCGTCTCTTCGAGGAAGAACGCCACGACGAGGGCGGCGGCGAACGCCGACGACGCCAGCAGCACGAACGCGGCGCCGAACCCGAACGCGCCCGATAGCAACCCGAAGCTGGTGGGGCTCGCCGTCGAACCTCCCTGCGCGATCAGGCGCGACACCCCGAAGAAGAGCCCTCGCGCCTGCGGCGGCGCGATGTCCGTGCCCAGTGTCTGCATGTTGCCGGAGATGATGCTGATCGACAGGTGCACGAACACGAAACTCGCGATGAACCACGGCAGCGAGAGGCCCGCGAACGCCGTAACCGCCACCGACCCCATCGCCAGGCTGGTCAACGTGAGTCCCGGGACGATGGTGTACTTCCTGCCGAAGCGGTCCATCACGAACCCTGTGGTGAACATGATGGGAATCGTGCCCACGGCCATCATGCTGCGGAGCACGCCGAGCTGGGCAGGGTCGAGTCCGTAGGCGTACGACGGGTACAGCAGGATGACGCCGCCCTCGAAGACCGCCCCCCGCGTGACGTTCGTGAGGAACTGTATCGAGTACACGGTGGGGATCGGCTTCCTGAACAGCAGCGCCCAGCGCGAGCCGTCGGCGGAGGACTCCGCGGCGCGTCGCGCCTCGGGCGCCGTCTCCTTCACCACGAAGTAGGTCGGCAGTATCGACAGCAGCGAGATGATCGCGTGGATGAGGAACGGCGCCCACAGCCCCCACGCCACCGCCGCGAAGCCGCCCACCAGCGGGCCGCTCAGCGCGCCTATCTGCTGCACGCCGAACATCTGCGTAACCTGCTTGCCCCGCTGCTGCGACGCCCCCGTGTCGGCGATGACCGTGATGCGGCTCTGCATCCACATCTGAGTGCCCACGCCCGCGATGAACCGGTACACGAGCAGCTCCGTGAACGACCCTGAGACCGCCGCCAGGGCGATGAGCAGCGATGAGACGGCCACGACCAGCGGCCCCGCAAGAAGGATCCAGCGCCGCCCTATACGGTCGATCAGGATCCCTGTCGGCAGCGACGCCGCGAGCGTGCCAAGGAGGTACGCGACGAATACCCACGACGCTTGCACGATGCTGACGTCGTAGAGCTTGGTCAGTTCCGGCAAGACAGGCAGGGCGATGCCGTTGCCCAGCCCAAGGGCTATCGCCGGAACGTGCAGCCCTAGGATCAGGCGCGCCTGCGGGTGCAGGCCCCGCCTTCTGCGGCCCTCGCTCGAAACCCGGCTATCCTCGCCGTTCTCAGCCACGAGCGCGATTGTACTCCGGCTCCGGCGCTCGCGCGCCGCTTAACGCTCAGGGGCACTCGACGCCGCGACGGAAAAGGCGCACAATCCCGCTCAGACCGCAGTGCAGTTGCCAAGGAGGCGCAAAACCATGGTCACTACCGCAGACGCAACCGCCACGCGACGCATCAACATCGGCGTCATCGGGATCGGCGTAGGAGGGCTCGAGATCCTGCGCTCGGTCGTGCAGCAACCGGACATCGTTCATCTCGCCGCAGGATGCGACGTCGTGCCCGTCACCCGCGAGCGCTTCAAGGAGCGGTTCCCCGACGTCAAGGTATACGAGCGCGCGGAGGACATCTGCAGCGACCCGGACGTGGACGCCGTCTACATCGCGTCGCCCAACCGCTTCCACGCCGAGCACACCATCACCGCCGCCCGCCATGGCAAGCACGTCATGGTCGAAAAGCCCATGGCCATCTCGCTCAAGGAGACCGAGCAGATGGTGGAGGAGTGCGACAAGGCCGGTGTTCATCTCGTCTGCGCCCACACCGCCAGCTTCGCGCTCCCCTACCGCACGATGCGCAAGGTGATCGAGTCAGGCGATATCGGCGCGGTGCGCGCCATCCACCTCATCGCCTACACCGACTGGATGCTCAGGCCGCGCACGCCGGACGAACTCGACTTCGCCCAGGGCGGCGGCGTCCCCTACCGGCAGGGCCCACACCAGATCGACACTGTTCGCCTGCTCGGCGGCGGCATGGTCAAGCGCGTTTGGGGCAAGGTCGGCCAGTGGATGCCCGAACGCCCCATGCCCGGCTACTACACCGCCCACTTCGAATTCGAGGACGGCGCGGTGGCCACCGCCACCCACAATGGCTACGGGTACTTCACGCTGAGCGACGTCAACGGCCCTGCAGCCGGTCGCAGCTCCATCGAGAACCTCGTGCGCACCCGCAAGGAGATGCGCGACGGCACCCGCAACGAGGAGCAGGACAAGCAGGACCTCCGCATAGGCGGCAAGGTCGAGGCGCGCCAGTTCGCCGAGGCCCTCCAGTCCGACGGCGGGCGCGGCAACTTCGGAAACCAGGTCCAGCGGGAGCCGGGCGACCGCACCGGCCTCAACGACACGGGCGACCCCGGGACCATCTTCGTCAGCTGCGAGCGCGGAGACATGCGCATCGGCGCGCACGGCGTTCTCATCTACGGCGACGATGGCGTTCGCGAGGTGACAGGCGTCTCGAACGTCCACAGCCGGGGCGAAGTGCACGAACTGTACGACGCGGTCATCAACGGCAAGCCGGTCTACCACTCCGGGCGCTGGGGCATGGCGACGGCGGAGTCGATCTTTGCAATGGTCGAGTCCTCGCAGACCGGCAAGGTCGTCGAGCTGAGCCACCAGATACCCGTCCACCCCGAGTACGACGCCGACTTGCAGGTGGTCCCGCTCTAGGGCAAAGGAGGCCAGACAACCCTTTCCCGTGGGGGAACGTCGGGAGGTCCAATCGTGCCACTGAACAACGCGGATATGGATGAACTGCTGAAGATGGGCCCCGGCACGCCGTCCGGCGAGGTCTTCCGACGCTACTGGCTGCCCGTGGAGACCTCGGCCAACCTCGACGGCGGCCGCGGGCCCGTGCGCCCCAGCGCCAAGAACCCGGTGCGCGTGAAGGTGCTGGGAGAGAGCCTCGTGCTCTTCCGCGACGCGTCCGGCAAGCCGGGCCTGCTCGGCGAGCACTGCTCGCACCGGGGAGCGTCGCTCGTCTACGGACGGGTCGAGGACGACGGCCTGCGTTGCCTCTACCACGGTTGGCTGTACGACCGGGAGGGCGCCTGCCTCGACATGCCGGCGGAGACGAACGACCGTTTCAGGGCGTCGGTTAAGCACCCCTCCTACCCCTGCATCGAAGTCGGAGGACTCATCTTCGCGTACCTCGGCCCACCCGAACTCCAGCCGCCCTTCCCCCGCTATCCCGCGCTCTTCCGGCAGGACGGCATGCGCGTGGCCGGCAAGGGCAACCGCATCCAGAAGTCCAACGCCCTGCTCCAGACCCTCGACAACGTGCTGGACGTGTGGCACCGCGAAATCGCGCACGGCTGGTTCAAGGGCGCCGAGCCCGTGTACGCCATCCACCACGGCCGCAACGGCGACCCCGCAACGCCCATCCGGTTCGAGATCACACCTTGGGGCGCCTGCTACGTAACGCTCCAGAACACGCGCAACCCGGCCTTGTACGAGTACCACGAAACGCACGCCCTCTTCCCTTGCCAGCGCGCCCGGACCAACACTGTCAACTGGGCCGTGCCCATCGACGACCACTCCACCCGGTGGTTCGGTGTGTCGTTCGAGCCGTTCAACGAGAACGGCGAAATCTCGGAGGCTGCCCTCCGGAGGCTCCACGCCGACACCCCCGCCGACGCCGGAGGCCCCTTCTACGAGGGCTGGTTCGAAGACGTCGGCTACTGGTGGAACACCGGCCACCCGCTCCGCCAGGGGCCGATCTGGGAAGACGAGGCGGTGATGGCCACCCAGGGCAGGGATGAGCGCGGCGGCTTCCCCGACTGGGAGAAGATGACGTTCGGAAGCTCAGACCGCGGCGTGCTGCTGATGCACAAGCTGTGGGACGAGCAGGTGTCCCGCGTGCAGGACGGCGCCGACCCGGTAGGGATCGTCCGCGGCCCCGAGGCCGAGCAGATCATCCCGGTGCCGGGCCAGGTCGCCTTCGTCGACCGCGAAGAGGGAATGCGCCTCTTCAACACGCCCCTCGAAGAGCGCATCGCCGCCCTCTCGGAAAGTCTCCAGCGAGAGTAGAGGGCGCGTGGCTGCCCCCTCCCCCGAAGACAGGGGAGGGCTGGGGAGAGGGTTTACGCGCACGGCGCGTGTCTGTTCTCCTCCCGCGGGGGAGACGCTCGAATGGGCGGAGAGGGCGCGCTAGGGCTTCCGGGTGTACAGCCGCGCGCAGTCTTCTATGCCGGGCCAGGATGGCAAGGGCAGCGACTGCTCCAGCCGCCAGTCCCGCTCTAGCATCGCGTGGTACGCCGCGTCGCCGGTGAAGCGGACGTCGCCGACGGCGACCACCCGGCTCCCCCGGAAGCTGCGCAGCGCGTCCGCGGCGACCGGCTTCCGGTGCGGAGGCCAGCACAGGAGCAGCACGTCACATTCGGGGTGCCCCGCGACTGCGGTCCGGGCGTCCTGCCGCTCGACGCAGACGTAGGCCGCCTCGCCCTGCGAATCGGCGTCGGTCGCCAGCACGCTTGCTCCGGCGTCGCGCAGCAGCCTCGTCCACAGACCGAGACCGGCGCAGACCTCCAGCGTCCGGCGCTCGCCAAGGAAGTCCGCTATGGCGCGGACAGCCTCCGGGGTCGGCGCGGCGTAGCCGTAGCGAGCGATGAAGCTCCGCCTGCGGCTGTGCTCCTCGCGGAGCGCTTCATCGGAGTCGGCGGCCTCCGACCCCTGTCGCGCCCACGGCCTGGGACCTGCCTCCACGATGCCGGCCCATAGGGCGCAGCCCGACACGCTTGCCGCGTCCCCCGCCATCGCTCCACGCCCTCCGTCACTCGCGCCCCAACCCGTCATTCCCGCGCAGGCGGGAATCTCGCCTGCTCTCCCCCTCAGGGGGAGATGCCGAAGGCGGAGAGGGCAACGCGTCCCCTAGAGCTTCAGCGCGCGGGCGAGGTTGCCGCCGAGGATCTTGTTCTTCGCCTCGTCGGAGAGAGCGCTGCCGCTGATGTCGGTCGTGCTGTTGGGCAGGCGCTGGAACTCCGGGTGAGGAAAGTCCGTGCCGATGACGAAGTTGTCGGCGCCATACGCCTCCACCAGCTGCTCCAGCGGCTCGATGCTCTCGACCGCGGTGAGGCAGTGCTGCTTGATGAGTTCGCTGGGGCGGGTGTTCGTTCGGGCGCAGGCGCGCTCGATGTAGAACGACCTGTCCGCCCCGTGCATCGCGTACGCCATCCACGACGCCCCGGCCTCGAAGAACAGGAAGCGCAGCTTGGGGAACTGGTCGAGCACGCCGCCGAGCGTGAGCGCCGTGCACGCGATGGTGTAGTCGACGCCGAACCCGACGTACGTGCCGATGTGCAGACGGTGGTAACGCTCCGTCCCCACCATCGGGTACGAGGTGCGGTGGTCGTAGAAGTTGCCCCGGTGGCCCTGCGTGAAGTTGTGCACCATGCACGCGAGGTCGAGCCCGCTCACCGCCTCCCAGAACGGGTAGAGCTCGGGGGCGTCGAGGTTCCCCTCCAGGTAGCTGCCGCAGATGCTGACGGCGCGGAGGCCCATCGACGCGGCCCGTTCGAGTTCGCGGACCGACTCGTCGATGTCGTCCCACGGCACGGTTATCTGGCAGATGAAGCGGTCGGGATAGCGGTTCTGCAGCTCCGCCGCCGCGTTGTTGTAGAGCCTCGCGAGCGCGGCGCGGAGCCACACCGGGCTGTCGGGCGGCATCAGCACATTGGGCATTGCGCGCTGCGTGTTAAGCACCTGCATGTCGAAACCGAGCGCGTCCATCTCCGCCAGGCGCGCCTCGGCGTCCCACGTCGGGTCTCCCGCGTGGCCGTCGGGCGAATACTCCCTGCCCGCGACCGCCGCCCTCACCACGTCGAGGTCGACGATCTGGAGGGCGTCGCGGTACACCATCTCCTGGAGCTCGGCGCTGCCCATCCGCGGGAGCATATCGCGCAACTCCCTGTGGTCGATGGTCAGACTGAAGTGCGTGTCGGCGTCTATCCGCTTGGTCATCACCTGAGTCGCCATGGCTGCCTTCTCCTGTGTGCGCTCCGCCGTTAATGCGGCCCCATACTACTCCGAAACCGCAACGCTTGCGCCGCGTGCTCAGCCCCCCGAAGACGGGGAGGGCAGGGGAGAGGGCTTGAGCCCGCCAGGGCGCCTCCTGTCTCCCCCAGAGGGGGAGATGCCCCGAAGGGGCAGAGAGGGCGGAATGACCGTCATTCCCGCGCAGGCGGGAATCCATCCGGTCCCCTCTCCTGAAGACGGGGGAGGGCAGGGGAGAGGGCTTGCGCGCAAAAACCCATGTCGTCGTTCCTGCGAAAGCAGGAACCTCGCATCCGGCCCCCTCCCCCGAAGACGGGGGAGGGCTGGGGTGAGGGCTTGCACCCGCCAGCGCGCACTCCGTTCTCCCCCCCGAGGGGGAGATGCCCGAAGGGCAAAGAGGGCAGAGAGGGGCGGCGCGCCGGGCAATTTGAAGCCGCTTCGCCGGCGGCCTATGATGGCCCCGACATCGAGACGCACGGAGGGGCGCCATGAGCGTTGAAGGACAAGAGTTCCGCATCTCCGCCGACTCCCACATGGGCGAGCCGCCCGACCTGTGGGAGCGCGAACTCCCCCTGAAGTTCCGCTCGCAGGCCCTGCACTTCGACGAGGTCCCCTTCGAGACCAACCACCACCTGCGCGCCGGATGCTGGGACCCCCACGATCGCCTGAAGGACCTCGCCATCGACGGCGTGAGCGCCGAGGTGCTGTACCCCACGCTCGCCGTCCGCGCGTGGCTCATCGACGACCGCGAGCTGCAGGAGGCGCACCTGCGCGTCTACAACGACTGGATGATCGACTTCTGCCGCGTCGCTCCTCACCGCTACTGGGGACTCGGCATGGTGTCGCTGTGGGACGTCGACCACGCCATCGAGGAGATGCGCCGGTTCATGGACGCCGGCCTGCGCGGCGCCGACATCTGGATCGCGCCGCCCGAGGCGCTGCCCTACAGTCACGAGCGCTACGAGCCGTTCTGGGCCGCCGCCCAGGACATTGGCGCCACGCTCAACATGCACATCAACGGGCGGGCAGAGACCCGTCCGCGCGACCCCGCCTCCATCCCCATCCACTCCATCAACGGCCACAAGCTCGACGCGATGAACTCCCTGCTCCACATCATCGCCTCCGGCGTGCTCGAGCGTTACCCGCGCCTGCAGGTCGCCGTCGCCGAGGCCGGCGCCGGATGGGCGCCCTTCTGGCTGCAGGAGGCCGACCACTACGTGATGAGCCGCCGCGCCGCCATTCCCATGCCCCCCAGCGAGTACTTCAAGCGCCAGGTGTACTGCACCTTCATCAGCGACGCCGTCGGCGCATACCTGCTGCGCGACTTCGGCCAGGACAACGTGATGTGGTCGAACGACTACCCGCACCCCGCGTGCACCTGGCCCGACTCGGAAATGCTCATCGCGGACGACCTCGGCGCCCTGCCGGACGACGTGCGCGAGAAGGTGGTGTGGCGCACGGCGGCGCGCGTCTACAACAACGGCGAGCCCCCCGCTCCCCCCGACCCCGCGGGCGACCGCGCGGAGGTCGAGGAATGGCTCCTCTCCCACCAGGACTTCGGCGCCAGCGCAAGGCCGAAGCACCGGGTGGGTTAGGAGGTGCTCACTAGTTCGGTGAAGCCGAAGAGGGCAGTGGGCAGAACCGGCTTCAAGGGTGCCTACTACAATCCTCATATGATGCACGCAGATGACGTCATCGAAGTAGTCAATGCCCTTGAAACGGCTGGGATTGACGTATGGGTTAACGGTGGTTGGGGGGTTGACGCCCTGCTGGGGGAACAGACGCGCCCGCACGATGACCTAGATGTGATCATTAGGGCAGACGATATCGCACAAGCAATCCAGGTAACTCGCAACTTGGGATTCTCTTTGATGACAGATGAGCTACCACAAGGATTTGTGGTTCGTGACGAAATAGACCGCAGGATCGATTTCCATCCCGTCCGTTTTCGAAGCGACGGCAGCGCCGTTCAGCAAAGCGTTCGTGGTGGTGAATGGGTATTCTCCGCGGCTGGATTGCGAGGCATGGGGTCAGTCAATGGTAGAGGCATGCGATGCCTCACTCCTGAGGAACAAGCTGTGCGGGCAACTGATCAACCGGGTGAAGAGGGATATGAGCCTGACGAGGGCGACAGAAAGGATATGCAATTGCTCCGTGAGCGATTTGGTATACCACTCCCTTACCCGTTCGACAGCGGCAACGCCCAGAGCTGAGAGCGGCAGCGTATCCTATGCCGGCTGGTAGGCCGAACGACGCCTTGTCTAGTTGGCGCGAGACGCCAACAGGTCTGCGGCCTCCATTGCAGCGCTGCAACCGCTGGAGAGGGCGCCGTTGACCGACGGCACGCGCATGTAATCGCCCGCTAGGAAGAGGTTGTCGATGCGCCCTGCAAGCTGCCCCGGGATCTTCGCCGCGGCGGCGAGCATCCCGGGCGCGCCCATGCACAGCGCCTCTTCCCAGCGGTACACGCGGAAGAACAGGCCCTCGTCGTCGCCCGGAAGAGCAGAGCCCGGAGGCGCGTTCCTGCGAGCGGCGCCCAGCAGTTGCCGCTTTACCTCCTCGTCGTCGAGCGGAATGAGCTCCTTGGCGCGGTCGCGCCCGATGAGCAGGTCGAGGATGCTCTTGCCCGGAGGCGCGCAGGCGGGGAGGAAGGAACACCGGTCCAGCAGGAGCGGGGCGTCGTCGTCCTCCGGGTAGAGCGCGCCATGCCAGCCGGGAGGGAGCGGGGAGTGGTCGAGGCCTATCACCACCCGGCAACCGGTTGAGTAGCTGATGGAGCCGAGCGCGCGGCGCGTCTCTTCCGGCAGGCCGGGGATGAGGTCCGGGACCTTCGTGCCGGGGACAGCGCAGATGACCGCGTCCGCCTCGATAGTCTCGCCGTCCACGACTACGCCGGTCGCCGCCCCGTCTTCGACGACGATCCTGCTGACGGGAGTCGATACGCGGATCGCATCGGAGCAGGCGGCGGCAAGCGCCTCGCTCAGGGAGCCGATGCCTCGCTCGGGCATGTACACCCTCCCGGAGTGCAGCATCGTTTCTCCGATGTACGCCCGCATCAGCGCCTGTCCCGCCGGCGCTGGATCGCCCAATATCATCTCGAGGGGCGCCTTCATCGTGACCTGCACGTTCTCGGGCACGCCGAGCCGGTCCAGGTAATCGCCGAAGGTCTCGTCGTCGTCGATCTCGGCGAGGGGACTGTCGCCGGCGAAGCTCATGTATTCCGACTGGCGGTGGATCTCCCGCATCACCTTGAAACCGGACCGCATGCCCGAGGGTGAGAGGAAGCCCATCGTGAAGGCCGTGCGCAGGTGCCGTATGAAGTTCCAGAGCGATTGGTCCGGCGTCGTGGTGACCCACCGGCCATTGCGGTGGTGGCCGAATTTCATCGTCGAAGGGACCAGCGGCAGTCCCAACTCCTTGCAAAGGCGGAACGCGGTGTCGTAGGTGGAGGTGAAGACGAATGCGCCCATGTCCAGGGAGAACCCGTCCACCTTCTCGCCGATGCCGCGTCCCCCCGCTCGCTCCTTGGCTTCGAGCAAGAGTGGGGCGACGCCCCGCTTCATCAGCGTGTAGGCGGCGCTGAGCCCGGCGAAGCCCCCACCGACGATGACGACCTGGTGCGCAGTCATGGGCGCGGTTCCCTCACGTCGCCCTCCATCCATTCCGCAGGCGTCTTGCGCGGGGGCGCAAGCGCCTGGTGGGCCGAAGTGTACCGTACCGCGGACGTTCCGCTTGGAGGTCCGGCTGGCGCCCCCGATGCGTCACGGGAGGTTCACGTGCAGGACAGGGCCAGGAACGGCCCAAGCCGGATGACGCCTGCGTCAATTGCCAGTGGTATGCTGAGGGCGATGCTCCGCCATGGACTACTGAGGAGGCGCCCTTCCGATGCCCGACTCCTCAACTGCTCCCCGCCTGCGTATCGACGTCAACGACCCCACTGATCTCCCGCTTTCCGAATCGTCGCGGTTCGCCGAAAGAGCGGAGGAGTTGGGCTTTGCCGGCGTGGGGATGCCCGATCATCCGTTCACCGGCAGGGATGTGTTCGTGCGGCTCACCCTCGCAGCCCAACGGACAACCCGGGTGACCCTGTTCCCCTCCGTCACGAACCCGGTCGCGCGCGATCCGAAGATGCTGGCGACTCTGGGCGCCACACTGGCGGAGCTTGCGCCGGGTCGGGCCCGCCTGGTGCTCGGCGCGGGGCAAGCCGCGGTACGGTACGCCGGCAAACCGAGAGCCACCGTGGCGCGGATGGCGGACTCGATTGAAACTATCATCCGCACGCTGGCTGTCGAGTTGAAGCCCGCGGCGCAGGCGCCTGTCTACCTCAACGCCAGCAGCCCTAGGCTGCTGAAGACCGCAGGCGCGGTGGCTGACGGCGTCTACGCTATGGTCGGCGTCGACCCCGAGGTGCAGGCCGAGGCGATGGCGCATGTGGAAGCCGGGGCTCGTGAGGCAGGGCGGGAGACCGGCGTCGCAGTCGCACTGGGGTTGCCCGTCTTCATGGCGGAATCCCGAGAGCGCGCGTATGAGAGCGCCGCAGCGTACGCGTTCTCCAACCTGCAGAGCCGGAACAGGGTCTTCTCCCGGGTGCTGCGGGAACGGATACCGGCGCTCGCAGAGGTCTCGGACGTAGCCGACTTATCCCGGGAGCACCTGCGCCTCCTGGTTCAAGCCATGGTCGTCGCAGGCTCCCCTCAAGAGGCCGCGGCAGCCGTCCTCTCCATGGCGGAAAAGGCTGTGACGCGCCACTTCATCGCACGAGTGGAATACGCAGGCGAGGACCCGTTCAGGGCCATCGAGGCCTTCAGCTCTGCGCTGTATGCCGCCGGAGGCGATGGCGTCCTCTCTCCGGACGATTGACTTCCCCCTGGAGTGGGCATACCGTCCGAACCAGGTATTGGCCGCGAACCGGTGCCTGCCGAAGCTGTGAGTCTGAGCCCATCACGCCGCGCCGATCCAAGGAGGCGACATGACCGTCAGCACACCCGGACTCACGCGCGCTATATGTGAGTACGTCGCCGCCAGCCGCTACAGCGACCTCCCGCCTGATGTAGTCGAGGTGGCAAAGAGGCTGACGCTGGACTCCCTTGGCACGACGCTTGCCGGAGGGACGCTCGGCGACGGAGGACCGGAAACGGCGTCTGTCGTCATCAGTTCCGGTGGCCGGCCCGAGAGCACGGTGCTTGGCTATGGCGAGAAGGTGTCCGCCGTTATGGCGGGGCTCGCCAACGGCGCGATGGCGCATTCGCTGAACTACGACGCCATCGGGGCCGAGGGGGGACATCCCGGCGCGTTTGCGCTCACCGCGCCCCTCGCGATCGCCGAACGTCGAGGGGGAGTGAGCGGGAAGGAGTTCATCAACGCCCTCGTCGTCGGCGTTGAGGTCGAGATGCGGGCGGTCTTAGCCTTGCTCCGGGCAGGGGTGAACACCAAGGGCCGCTTTCTTGAGGGCCAGCTTCTCAGTTACTTGGGCGCCACGCTCAGCGCTGGCCGGGCGCTTGAACTTTCGGTAGACCAGCTGGACAGCGCCCTCGGGCTCATGCTGATGCAGGCGTCCGGAAGCCGCCAGGTGGTGGTGTACGGCGATCCCCCGGCCAAAGGGATCTACGCAGCCTTCCCGAATCAGGGAGGCGTGCTTGCAGCGCTGCTTGCCCAGGAGGGCCTGGGCGCGCACTGCGACGCTCTCGAAGGACAGGCAGGCTTCTTCGCCATGTTCTACGACGGCGTCTACGACGCTTCCGTCATCACCGAAGGACTGGGGGCGACGTACTACACTCTCGACTCTTCGTTCAAACCCTGGCCCACGAGCGGGTTGATCCATGCATTCATCGAGGCCGGCCTTCAACTCCGAAACGAAGATGACGTCGACCCCGAGGACATCGTCGAACTCAAGCTGACCGGTCACCCCGATTCGAAGAACTGGTTCGAACCGGTTGAGGAGCGCCAGCAACCTGGCAGCGCAGCGTCCGCGGCCAACAGCATCTACTTCGGCGCCGCCAAGGCGCTGACCAACGGAGCCGTTACTCTGGCCGATTTCACCCCTGACGGGCTCGGTCAGCCGGAGGCGTTGAAACTCGCCTCGAAAGGCAATCACGAACTCGACCCATCGTTGTCGCCACACGCCGGCATAGTGGAAGTTGTCCTCGCTTCAGGCGCTACGGTGTCGAGGCGCGTCGACGTGCCCCTCGGACACCCGAAGCGGCCGTTGAGCCGCGAGCAACTCATCGACAAGTTCATGGACTGTGCGTCTCATGCGCCCCTGACGCTTCCCCAGGCGGCGCTCGAATCGGTGGTTGATCTCATCGACCGCCTCGAGGAGCTTGATGACGTAGCGGCGATCCCGGAAGCGTTGTCGCGGCGATGAGGTCGGCTGGCTCCGCGCGTGGTTGGTTCGTTGACGGCGCCTCTGGGGGTCTTTACCATGAGCGGCAGGCTGGCCATGCGGCGCCGGAGAGCCCGATGCCCTTGGCTCGCGGGGCGAGGTGAGCGATGCTGACCGCTGAACAGAACGAACGTCTTACTCGTACCGGCCCCGGGACTCCGATGGGAGAAGCGATGCGGCGGTACTGGATACCGGCGCTGCTCAGCATAGAGCTTCCGGAGCCTGACTGCCCTCCCGTCCGGGTGAGACTGCTCGGAGAAGACCTGGTTGCGTTTCGCGACACCAGCGGCAGAATCGGGATTCTGGCCGAATTCTGTCCGCACCGCCGGGCGTCCCTCTGGTTGGGTCGAAACGAGGAGAACGGTCTGCGCTGCGTGTACCACGGCTGGAAATTCGACGTGTCCGGCCAGTGCGTAGACCAGATGAACGAACCCGGCCAGTTCGACTTCAGCCACAAAGTGCGCGCCAACTCCTATCCAGTCGAGGAGATGGGCGGTCTCGTCTGGACCTACATGGGCCCCCCGGAAAGCAAGCCTCCGCTGCCAAACTTCGAGTGGACCCGCGTACCCGAGGCCCAACGGACCCTCACGAAAGTGGTCCAGGAGTGCAACTGGCTTCAGGCCCTCGAGGGAGGCGTAGATACGTCCCACGCGCCGATCATGCATCGCCGCTTGCGCGAGGGCGTGACGCTTCCCGGAACCCCCTTTACCAGCGCATTCGTACAGGGGAGCGCGCCACATCTCGAACTGGACGAAACCGATTACGGCTATCGCTACTTCGGGGTGCGCCAGTTGGGCGAGGACCGGCGGTACGTAAGGGGCTATCACTTCATCATGCCCTTCACTCAGCTGCGTCCGCCCGGACTGGGCCTGACCGAAGTACACGGACACCACTGGGTGCCCATCGACGACGAAAGCGTCATGGTCTACAACTGGTACTACGCCTATGGCGACGAGCCGCTGGCCGAAGAAGCCCAGGACCCCCAGGTGAGCGGCAACAGTTTCACTACGGACATCGACATCAACGATGGCTTTCGCAGCTACCGCAACAAGTCGAACGACTGGATGATCGACCGCCAGATCCAGAAGACCGACACTTTCACCGGGATCTACGGCATCAACACTCAAGACCGGGCGGTGCAGGAGTCGATGGGGGCAATCGTCGACCGTGAACAGGAGCACCTCGGCCAGGCCGACCGGGCCATCATCGTGACGCGCAGGATGCTTCAGCAGGCGATCGACGTCGTCAAAGACGGAGGCCAGCCTGCAGGCGTCGCTCCCACCTACTACGATCTCCGCGCGGCGGAATGCACCATCGGCGCCGGCGAAGACTGGCGGGCTGCTCTGATGCCTCTCATGTACCCCACGGGCAGCGCCGTCTAGAGGCTCTCTCTCACACCGGCCGCTTCACGGCTGCCATAGCAGCGAACAAAAGAGACCCCCGCCAGGCGCGGGGGTCTCTCCTGTCGTTCGGCTGTCGAGCCGCTAGTTCCTGAGCCGCTCCGCCAACGCGATGGTGTCCGTCAAGAGGCTCGCGTTGCTCTCGAAGTCAGGCACCGTGTAGGTCTCTATGCGGCTGTAGTCCGGGTGGTTCTGGAACGGGTGATGCGGCATACCCTTCCGCCGGCTGTTCGCCATCGTTGAGGCCCAGATGCGCTGGCCATCGTCGCCGAGGAACCAGTTGACGAACACCTTTGTGGCGTTGGGATGCGGCGCGTTCTTGTATACGGCGAACCCGTCGGGGCTGATGTGTCCCCAACCCAGTCTCCGCTCGATGGCGAGACCTACGCCCTCGGAGTTGAACTCGTCCAGGAAGTTGTCGTACACCCCGATGCCGATGGGCACACGTTCCGTAACCATCCACTCCGCAGTGGTGCGCGGGTCTTCGATGATGATCGGCTCCTGGTCCTTGAGCAGCTTCGTGACAAACTCTTCGCCCTTGAAGGCGAGCAGCGAGCCGATCGCGGCTGTGCCGCCTCCATTCGCAGCGGGGTCGTGGATGAGAATCTGCCCCTTCCACTTGGGGTCGAGCAGTTCTTCAACGTCTGTCAGGCCGCTCGGTTCCAGGTCGCGGTTGACGTAGAAGCCGCCGCGCAGGTCCATGGCGAAGTAGAACACTTGGTCGAGCCCGCTGGCGTCGTTGCCATACACGTCGAACCCAAGGTACCAGTTGTCGTCGTCGGTCACCTCCGGCAGTATCAGGAAGGGCTCGAGGTCCTGGAAGGTGCCTGCGGGCGCCATGACATTGGTCATGTTCCCTGCGAAGTTGGCCATGACGTCCCAGAGGTACTGACCTGCCTGTTGCTCGGCGATGATCCGGGGGCCGAACCTGCTCGGGAAGGCTGTGGTGTGCTCGACTTCTATATCCGGGAACGTCCTCCGGAACTCCTTGATCAAGAAGTTCGCGCCGTCTCCGGGCTTGGTGTTGATAACGAGTTTCTCGCTCTTCGCAGCCTCCTGGACTGCGGCCCATTCCGCTACGTGAGCGCCCTCAGGCGTCGGCGTTGCGGTAACGATGACCTCGACAACCACTGGCGTGGCCGTCGGCGCTGGAGTCGGCGTGGGGTCTGATCCGCAGGCGGCGGCCAGTAGCGCCGACGCTCCGAGGAACAGTCCCAACACCGCCGCCCTGAGTGATCTGTTCATGGGGCTTCCTTTCTCGGACGAGCAACCGATGCCGGCGTTCACAACTGGCCCACGGTGAACGTCTGCCTCGATCGCTCGTCGCTTCAGCCTTCCGTCGGACAGCAGTTGCAGTGGCCGTGGGCCATGCTGCCAACTTCGGCAGCATGGGCGTTATAGGACTATATGAGCCGCATGTCAAGAGAAGGATTCGCAGGACAGTGCAGGCTTGATAGAGGATTCAATCATCGTTTCGAGCTTGACTCCTCAAGATTCGCACCCATAAGCTGCGCCCAAGCCTCCGAGGATTCCGACGCGTCGCCTGTCCGTGGAGGCCGGGGGTAGTAGTTCATGACGGATCCCGCTGCGAACGAGCGCCAAACAGTCTTGGAGCTTCGTCATGTTGGGAAGCGCTTCGGAGCAGTGGAAGCAGTCAAGGATGCGTCGATCGAAGTTCGCCATGGGGAAGTGCTCACGCTGCTCGGGCCGAGCGGGTGTGGGAAGACAACCACGCTTCGCATGGTCATCGGGCTCGAGCGTGTGTCGAGTGGGGAGATCGTCTACGAGGGCGTAGTTGTCGACAGCGACAATGGTCGCAGCTTCGTACCGCCGAACAAGCGGAACATGGGCATGGTGTTCCAGTCCTACGCCATCTGGCCCCACATGACAGTGGCTGAAAATGTCGCCTACCCCCTGAACGTAAGGAGAGTCAGCCGGTCCGAGACGGGGGAGCGGGTGGCGAAGGTGCTGGACCAGGTTGGCCTCACAGGCATGGGCGACCGGCAATCGACGATGCTCAGCGGGGGCCAACAGCAACGCGTCGCCGTTGCGCGCAGCCTCGTGTTCGAACCCAACCTGCTCCTTCTGGACGAGCCGTTCTCGAACCTTGACGCCAAACTCCGGGAGCAGATGCGGGTCGAACTGAAGGAACTCCAGAAACGCCTCGGCATCACCGTCCTGTTCGTAACCCACGACCAGATTGAGGCGCTCAGCCTCTCGGACCGCATCGTCGTGATGGACTACGGAAACGTGGAGCAGATCGGCGCCCCGACGCACTTGTACAGGAACCCGCAGACTCCGGCCGTGCGCGACTTCCTGGGACGCACCGTCATGTTCACCGGCGCAGTTGTCGACGGCGGCGACTCTGAAACGGTCCCCGTACAGCTCGAAGAGCCGGGAGGGCCCATCATCCAGGCGCGCGCCGCTTCCCGCAGCACCCTTCGTCCCGGTGAGAAGTGCAACGTCGCCGTCCGCCCGGAAGTCGTCGACGTACGCCGCGTCAGCGAGGGCCAGAACGGCGATTCCCAGGGACTCGTGGGGACTGTCGCCGCCATCCTGTTCGTTGGTGAACGGTATGAGGCGCGCGTACGTCTTCCGTGGGGCCAGGATGTGCAAGTCTATCTCCCCGCGTCCGGGGACTGGGAAGAGGGACAACACGTCTCCCTGAGCTTCGACGCCCTCCAAGCTCAGGCGTGGGCCATTGACGCGTACGCCTGACCCCGGCCGCGATCACCGAAGGCCCTCCGAATCAATGGCCCTCAGCGGGCGCGCCGCGTGATGGCTCCTCTTCCTGCTACGTCGGGGGGCCGGTGGTTGAGATACCTCGGAGCCTCAAGCCAAGGATGCGCGCCACTGCCGCCATTCCGAGAGTCAACAGCAGGATCAGGAGTCCAATCACAGACGCTTCCTCGAACTTCCCCTCCGCCATGTAGTCGAGCTGCAGCATCGACAGCGGTTCGGAACTCCGCGTTGACAGCAGCGCCACCACGCTGATCGCCTTCGCCGCCTGCACGAAGGACAGCAGACCTACCAGCACTAATGCGGGGGCTATGAGCGGAAGGAATATCCGCCGAAACGTATAGATGTGGGAGGCTCCGCTCACCCAGGAGGCCTCTTCCAGCTCTGAGCCGATTTGCATCATGTTGGTCTTGAGCAGTTGCACGCCCAGCGTAATGCTGGCGAGGCTTACTGCGAGCACGAGCACAAACATCGTTCCATAGAGCAGGTTGAGGCCCGGCGTCCTCAGGAAGAGCCACAGGAACCCAAGCCCGATGACGATGCCGGGGATAGTCGCGGGCAGCCAGGTCAGGAAGTCGAGCGCGTGCCGGCCGGCGAACCGCGTCCTCGCGCTGATATATGCGATGAGCGAGAAGGCGACCATCGAAAAGAGCGCAGCGCCAATGCCGATAAGGAATGTGTTCTTCAGGGCTCCCAGGATCCGGGGGTCTGAGAGGCTTGTCGTCCAGTTCTTCACAGTCCAGGGGTTCGGGATATCGAAGAACCCGAACAGCCTCATGAATGTGCCCAGCGTCACCATGATGATGGGGAAGACCGTCATCAGCAGGACCATGAAAGCGATGACGGAAAACAGAGGCCAGCGGAGCCGTCCAAGCTCATGCAGTCGAGCGGAGTATTTGCCGGACAGCGTCTGGCTGCTCCGCCGCCTGCTTATCCACTGCTGTGAGATGATCAACGGCAGGAGGAGTGCGAGCACCATCATGCTGAGCGCCATGGCCTCGCCGAACTCTGGCGGTTCCTTGAGCAAGACGCGACGGTAGATCAATGTGCTATAGACGTTGATCCGAGCCGGCGACCCGAGGATAAGCTCGACCTCGAACGCTTCCATCGACTTAATGGTTCCCAGCAGGAAGATCACGAGAATCGTGGGCGCCATAACGGGAACAACGACGCGGAACAGCGTCCTCAGCGTGCCCGCTCCAAGGATGCGCGACGCTTCCTCGAGGGAAGCGTCCATGTTCCGGAAAGCGGGGGTCAGCAGCATGACCTTTATGGCGACCGTCGTGGTCATCAGGTGGATGAACGTGATGCCCCACCATGAGTAGATCTGGAACGGCGCCTCATCGATGAAGGGGAGCCGCATGAGGAACTGATTGAAGAGGCCTCGGTCTCCGTCGAGCATGAGCGACCATGCGATCACAACGGGCAGCGCCGGGATGAAGAAGGCGGTCCAGAAACCGAACTCCAGCCAGCCCTTGTACGGCAGGTCAGTCCTGGCGAAGACCCAGGCAAGAGCCACGCCTATGAAGAACGCTATCAACTGGCGCGTGCCCGTGAGCGTAACCGTGTTCACGAACGCGTCGCGAAGCTGGCGCTCCTGGAATACGGCCGTCCAGTTGTCGAACCCGAAGGTGGTGTCTGTGCCGAACTGCCCCACCTGAAGGCTGTTCAAGAACAGCAGCAGGATGGGGTAGACCGAGATGAACGCGACAAGCCCCAGCACCAGCGTAAAGAGAACTGTCGCCGGACCCATGCGCACCGCGCCCAGCAGACGCGAGACCACCCCGACGCGTAGTAAGCCCGCACCGCCGGCCATGCTAAGCGGCAGCTCTGCCCGGGAGCGCGGGCCCGAACATCCCGACGGCCTATCGCGACCCGGCGAATTCAGCCGGGTGCATCTCGTCGAGCGTTTGCGCCTTGTAGTCAGACCCGGCGTCGATCAGCTTCGCGATGCCGCGCAATCCGTAGTACGAGGCGCCTGTGCCGGGCGGATCGCCTCCGTCAGCAACTACCTTCGCTGCGTCAAACAGCACCTGCCGGAGCTGGATGATGGGCTGGTCGGCTGGCCCGAGGCGCTCTATAGAGCGGTCCACGATCGGGCCTACGGCTTCCTGAACGGCCCGGTCCTGCAGGTTCACTCCCCTGATGCCGGAGTAAGACATGGTCTTCTGATATTCGCGGTCCAGCCCCCATTCCTGCTCCGCGCCTATCTTTGACCGGAATGTCTTCTGGTCTACCGCGCTCGGGCCATTCGCCATTCCAATGTCCGCACTCTCCCGCTCATCATCTGAGAGAGGTTCTTCTCCGAAGCTGTACTCCCAGTTCCAGACCATGCAGTGTTCGTCGTCGATGGGGACGTACATGTGGCCGGGGGAACGGTACGGCTTCTGGAGGGAACGGATCTGGGTCCAGGGAGCAACGAAGTGGTGCGCGAGGACCAGGTCTTTCCCTTCCCCGGGCAGGGGACGGACAGCCCAGAACTCATGCCCATAGTCCGTTATCCGAATCTCGTATATCCCTGGCTTCGCGCGCATGGACGCATACTTGGGGTGGAGCCCGGCCTCCGGCCCGGCGTCCACGCTTATCGCCCCGTGGAGAACAGGGGCATGAGATGGATCGATCCCGCCTTCCACTGCCTGCACCCAGTTGCAGTCCTGAACGACCTTCGATATATCCCTGTGGGTGGCTGGGACCTGGGTCCACTCGAAGTTGGGTGGCGGCGGTTGCCTGTCAGGAGGGCCGAAGTACACCCAAACGACCTCGCCGACCTCGACGTTCGGGTACGACCGGATCTTGATCTTCTCTTTGAAACGCAACTCATCCGGCTCGTTCATCTGGTCGACGCAGTTGCCTTCAACGTCGTACTTCCAGCCGTGGTAAAGGCAGCGAAGACCGTTCTCTTCATTGCGTCCGAGCCACAGCGGCGTGCCTCGATGGGCGCAGAAGGACTGAAGCACTCCGATGCGGCCGCTGGTGTCCTTGAAGGCCACCAGGTCTTCTCCCAAGAGTCTGAATGGTACGGGCGCCCCATCAGGCGTCAGTTCCCAGGACAGCAAGGCCGGGACCCAATAGCGTCGAACTACTTCGCCCATCGGGGAGCCCGGGCCGATGCGGCACAGGAGTTCGTTCTGCTCGGCGGTTAGCATAGTGGGCCTCCTGTTGAGTCCGTATGCGACGAGCCATGGTTCGGATGTACGTGCTCGCGACGGAGTATATACGCGCGGGGAATAGACACAAGAGCGCGTTCCGAGACTGCGCGCGTTTGACTCTCCCCAGACCTCAATATAGATTGCCGCCATCATCCCACGTTTCCCACCGCGCAGGAGCGCGACCGGTTCCGGCGGCTCCGGCGGGCAGTGGAGCGAGCGAAGGCTTGTCCGATGGGCGACAGTCTGCGCGGCGCGGCCGCGATAGTCGGCGTAGGAGAATTGAAGCCGGAGCGGACCCGCCCCGGCAGGGACGCGATGAGCCTGCTGGCCGAAGCCGCGTACCTGGCGATCCAGGACGCCGGCCTCACCAAGGCCGACATCGACGGGATGATTGTCGACCCGGAGTTGGCCGTTGGAAGCGGCGGGGGCTACGCGCCGCGCATGGCCGAGTACATGGGCATCTTTCCCACATGGGCGACGGGGTGCGACGCGCAAGGCGCGGCGGGCGTTGCAATGGCGTTGCAGGCCGCGGCCTACGTCAACGCAGGTCTGGCCAGGTACGTGCTCTGCGGCATGGGCGCGGCTGTAGACCCTGCGGCCCGGCGCAGGCCCGCAGCCGGAGGGCGCACCGAGACTGCGACCACGGAGTTCCAGACGCCCTTCGGCCCAACGGTCGGGGCGAACGGCTGGTACGCGATGATCGCCAAGCGGTACGAGGCGCTGTACGGGGCGACCGTGGAGAAGCGCGCGAAGGTGTCCGTCGACTTCCGCCACAACGCCAACCACAACCCCATGGCGATCTTCCATGACGTTCCCATCACGGTGGACGACGTGGTGAACTCCCGCATCGTGGCGGACCCGCTGCATCTGCTGGAGTGCGTCATGCCGTGCGCGGGGGGATGCGCCTTCGTGGTTACGAGCGCCGAGATCGCACGGAGTCTGCCGCACAAGCCGGCCTACGTCCTTGGGGGCGGTCTGGGGATACTGCGAGGCAATTTGACGCATGTCGGAGAGATAACGGTGAGTCCGGTAGGACGCGGGGCGCGGAAGGCGTTCTCGATGGCGGGCTACGGGCCGTCCGACGTGCAGGTGATGGAGATATACGACTCGTTCACGATCACAGTGATGTGCGAGTTGGAGGAGTCGGGTTTCTGCAAGAAGGGAGAAGCCGCGGACTGGATACAGGCGCACGATCTGACGTTCAGGGGCGACAGACCCATGAACACGCACGGAGGCCAATTATCCTACGGTCAGGCTTCGACGGCGGGAGGTTGCGCCCAGGTCACGGAGGCCGTGCGGCAGATCCGGCGAGACGGGGGCGAGCATCAAGTTCCGGGGCCAACCGACCTGGTCTACGTTACCGGTTCCGGCGGCGCGTTCTCTCAGCAGTCGGCGATGCTGCTCGGGAGCGAGGCGGCGCTGTAGTCGAAGGGAGTGAGCGGAGATGACTACTGACTCCGCATACAATAAGCCATTGCCCACGCCCACCGCCGTAAGCCAGCCGTTCTGGGACGCCGCGAAAGAGCACCGGCTGGTGTACCAACGCTGCCGGCTATGCGGCGCACGGGTGTTCTATCCGCGCGACATCTGTCCGGGCCCGCAGTGTTTCGGCGTCGGGACCCTGGAGTGGGTGGAGTCCACCGGCAAGGGGTGGGTCTACTCGTACACCATCTCTTACCAACCGGCGCACCCGGGGTTCGCCGACGATGTTCCGTACGTGCTGGCCATCGTGGAACTGGACGAGGGGTGGCGGATGAACACGAACATCGTCAACTGCGACCACAGCGGCATTGAGGTCGGAGCGCGGGTTGAAGTGGTCTGGGACGACGTTACGCCGGAGTTCACACTGCCGAAGTTCCAACTCGCAGGGTGAGCGCCCGGCCACGGAGAGGTCCCGGATAGGAGTTGGCGCATGTCGTTGGAACAGACCGCCCTGGGAGCCTTTCAGATCCTCGATCTGACGCAAGGACTGGGGCAATACTCGACCCGGCTTCTCGCAGACCTCGGGGCGGACGTGGTCCGTATCGAGCCTCCCGACGGTGGCGCGGCGCGCAGCGCATCGCCTTTCGCGAGCGATCAGCCGGGGCCGAATCGAAGTCTGGTCTTCCTCCATCTCAATTCCAACAAGCGGAGCGTGGTCCTCGACCTCGAAGACCAGGAGGACCGCGCCAGGCTGCTCCGGCTCGCGTCTGGCGCCGACGCTTTGGTGGAAGACTTCTCACCCGGCTACCTCGAAGGGTTGGGGCTCGGCTACGCGCGGGTGCGAGAGGCGAACCCGGCAATCGTCTTCACCTCGGTTACGCCGTTCGGGCAGGTGGGTCCCAATGCCAAGATGCAGGGAAGCGACCTGATCACCCAGGCGATGTCCGACTGGCTATGGAATGTCGGCGACGAAGGGGACCATCCCTGCGCCGCGCCGGGCGACCCGAGCACGCACATCGGCGGCGCCCACGGCGCGCTGGGCACGCTGCTGGCGCTCTACGCGCGCCGGCGGTCGGGCCGGGGGCAGCACGTGGACGTATCAGTTCAGGAGGCGATGACGGCGTCGGCATCTTCGTTCCCCATCGGGCGTTACTCGGCGGCCACGCAGATCATGCGCCGGATGGGCTCCGACACCAATGCCGCGGGCGTCAACTGCTATCCATGCTCAGACGGGTACGCACAGATGAACATCCACTTCGCGCAGCTGTGGCGAAAGCTGGTTGAGTGGATAGACCATCCTGTGCTGAAGGACCCGTACTGGCTCAGCATAGAGGCCCGGAGCGAAAGCGCCGAGGTCGCCGAAGAGATCATCAAGGAGTTCACTGCATCGATGACGACCGAGGAGTTCGTGAGCGGGGGACGGAGCCGGGGGCTGCCGGTCGCTCCGGTGAACACGTTCTCCGACGTGCGGCGCAGCGCGGTTCTCCTGGGACGCAACTGGTTCGAGGATGTCGTCCACCCGGAACTGGGCGAAATCAGTATGCCCGGGTTTCCATGGACGATGAGCGCCACGCCTCCCCTGTACGTTCGCTCGTCCCCGCTCCTGGGCGAGCATACCGAGGATGTGCTGCAGACGGCCGGGGCCGACAGCCGGCGAGCGGTCTCAGGAGGCGAGCCCCACGAAGGCCCTCCCCTGAAGGGGGTGCGCGTCATCGACCTGACGCGCGCATGGGCCGGTCCCTTCTGCACTCGATTGCTTGCTGATTACGGGGCCGAGGTCATCAAGATCGAGTCCGGGAAGTTCGATACGCAGCGGGAGGGCCGCGCCGGAACGTACACGGAACTCAACCGCAACAAGATGAGCATCACCATCGACCTTCATCACCCGGAGGGACAGGCGCTCGTCAAGCGTTTAGCGGAACAGAGCGACGTTCTGGTGAATAACTACCGCCCGGGGACGCTGGAGCGGTTCAACCTCGGGTACGAGGAACTCCGCAAGGTCAACCCGAACATCATCGTACTCAGCATGCCGGGCTACGGCAGCACCGGCCCGGGGCGGCTGTATGCCTCCCACGGAGCGCAGCTGATGGCCGATTCAGGCATGTACTACATCTGGGGTCAACCCGACACGCCCGTGGAACGGCGCGGACGGGCGGCCATTCCCGACTTTCTTGGGGGCGCCCAGGGCGCGCTGGCGGTTACGGCGGCGCTCCACGCCAGGGACGCCATCGGGGCTGGTCAGGAGGTAGAGATAGCTCAACTGGAAGCGCTCGTGGCCGCGCTGGGCGTGGGGCTGCTCGATTCGTCCGTCAATGGGCGGGACTGGGAACCCGCCGGCAACAGGAAACTCGACGCTGCGCCCTACGACGTGTACGCGTGCCGCGGACGCGACGCCTACTGCGCCATCACGTGCGTGACGGATGAGCAGTGGGAAGCCCTGTGCCGCGCCATGGGCCGCGCCCACCTGGCGAACGATGGGCGCTTCACAAGCGCGGCGGACCGGGTGGAGAACGCCGACGCGCTGGACGAGATCATCAGCGCGTGGACGAGCGATCTGACTCCCAGGCAAGTGATGTTCCTGCTTCAAAAAGCGGGAGCGCCCGCCGCCGTAGTGCAGACAGGCGAGGACGTGTATTTCGACGTCCACCTTCGCGAGCGCGGCTTCGTCGTCCCGGTTGACGATCCCGAATCCGGCCCCATGGACGTAACGGGTCTCTCGATCCACCTTTCGGAAACGCCCGGACGGGGGGAGATGGACGGTCGGCCGGTCTTCGGGGGAGCGAACGACTACGTGTTCGACACGCTGCTCGGACTGTCTTCAGGGGAGCGGCGCCGGCTCGAGGAGGCCGAAGCCATAGCCTGATCTCCTGCGGAGGCGACACGAGCGCAGGAGCCGAGAGGGAGCAGGACGTTCTTATGAAAATCACCAGCGTTGAGCCCATCCTTGTCGCGCTGCCCTA
>DAOUKL010000034.1:0-37798 GCA_034421335.1 Dehalococcoidia bacterium
CACCAACTTCATCCCCGCGGAGCACTACGGCGGCGCGCACATCGTCTACCTCACCAACTACCTCGAACGCGACGACCCGCTTTACAGGATGACCCCCGACGAGCTCTACCGCGAGTACGTCCCCCACCTCCGCAAGCTCAACCCCGCGTTTGACGAGTCATGGGTGGCCGAGTACCACCACCACAAGGTCGACGCCGCCCAGCCCATCGTCACGCGCGGCTACTCCGACACGATCCCCGACCACCGCACGCCGATACCCGGCCTCTACCTCGCCAACACCACCCAGATCTACCCGGAAGACCGCGGCACGAACTACTCCGTCCGCATGGGCCGGCAGGTCGCCGCGATGATGCACGAGGATGGGATAGCGGGGGGCCGTTAACCCGCGGAGCCGTCCGCAGGATCCGGCTTCTCCGGCGGCGTCGCGAAGAACATCGCCACGGTCATCACCGCGAATATCACGCCAAACACCATGAACGGAACGGTGTAAGAACCCGTCCAGTCGAACAGCAGACCCGTGAGGAACGGCCCCGTCGGGCTCGCGATGCGGAACGGCGCCCCGAACCCCCGGATGGCTCCGAGGTGCTCGCGGCCGAAGTACTCGGCCCACAGCATCTGCTCCACGATGTTCCCCGCGCCGATCGCGAGGCCGAACAGCAGCGCGAACGTCACCGCCAGCGCGTAGTTGTCCGCAAGGAGCATCACGACCATCGACAGCACGAGCAGGCCGCTCATCATCATCGCTCCGGCGCGGATGGCCACGCGCTCGAACACAAAGCCCCACGGCAGACCCGTCAGCGCCGACGTCGCCGCGAAGATGGAGAGCGTGCTCACCGCGAGCCCCAACGGAAGCCCGCGGTCCTCGAAGTACGCCACCATGTGCAGGTTGATCGACCCCAGCGCGAACCGCTCCACGATTACGAAGAACAGCAGCAGCCAGAACGCCCGCGTCCGCCGCGCTTCCGCCAGCGTGAACGACACGTCCCGCAGTTCGCGCCGGATCCGGCCCCCGCCGCCGCGCCTTCCTCCGCCGCCGCGCGCCGCCTCCAGCTCCTCGGCGCTCATGTTCTCCAGCGTCATGCCCAGGTCTTCCGGGCGGCGGCGCATATAGAACAGCGACGGCAGGATGATGAGCGCAGCCGTCAGCCCCGCCAGCGACAGGAACGCCGCCCGCCAGCCGAACGACGCCATGATGAAGAAGATCGCCATCGGCATCAGCGCCTGCCCGGCCCTCTGACCGACTCCGCGAATGGCGATGACCCGCCCGCGCCGCCGCAGGAACCAGTTCGCCAGCGCGACGCCCGTCCCCACCTGGATTCCCGCAAGCGCCGAGCCGCGCCCCGCCCCGAACGCCAGCCAGAACTGCCACGGCTCCTGCATCCACGACAACCCCAGCATCGCCAGCGCGATGATCACCCCCGCCGCCACGACCACCATCCGCGCCCCGTACTGGTCCAGCAGACGCCCCGTCAGCACCTGGAAGACCGAACCGGTCATGCTGCCGATGGTGAACGCCAGCGAGATCGTCGCCCGGCTCCACCCCAGCTCCTCCTCGATCGAGGTGAAGAACACGCCGAGCACCGGCCCGAACATCGGCGCCATTCCGAACGCCGCGACCGTCGACGCCCACACCACGGCCCACCCGTAGTACACGCGCTTGAACGGCCAGAGCCTCGGAATCCGAGGCGTTGCGGCAGGAGCTTCCATCAAACAGACCCTCCGCGCGGAGGGTACCACGCACAGGCCCCCTCCCCCGCAGACGGGGGAGGGCTGGGGTGAGGGTTCCGCAGCCCCTATACTTGGCGCCATGCCCGGCCCCGACGCAATACGACGCATCGACGAGCTGCGCAGCCAGCTCCACCTCCACAACTACCGCTACTACGTGCTCGACAGCCCGCTCGTCGCCGACGCCGAGTACGACGCCCTCATGCGGGAACTGCATGACCTCGAAGAGGCCAACCCCGACCTCGCGAGCCCCGACTCCCCGACCATGCGCGTCGGTGCCGAGCCGTCCCCCGAGTTCGGCGAAGTGCAGCACCCGCAGCCGATGCTCAGCCTCGGCAACGCCTTCGACGAGGAGGAACTCGCCGCCTGGCGGCGCAGGGCCGCAGGCCTCCTCGAGCGCGACGACTTCGCCGTGGTGTGCGAGCCGAAGATCGACGGCCTCGCCATCGCCCTCACTTACGAGCGCGGCCGCCTCGTTCTCGGCGCCACCCGGGGCGACGGCGCGCGCGGCGAGGACGTAACCCCGAACGTCCGCACCATCCGCTCCGTGCCGCTCGTTCTTCAGTCGCCGGAGTCGGCGCCGCCCCGCATGGAAGTCCGGGGCGAGGTCTACTTCCCCCGCGACGCGTTCGCCCGCCTCAACGAGGAGCGCGCCGACCGCGGCGAACCCCTCTTCGCCAACCCCCGGAACGCCGCCGCCGGCTCCCTCCGCCAGCTCCACCCCACGGTAACCGCCGGGCGCGGACTCGCGATATGGGTCTACCAGTTGGGATGGGTCGAGGACGCGGAGCCCCCCGACACGCACTGGGAGACGATGGCGTGGCTCCGCGACCTCGGCCTCCGCGTCAATCCTGAAATCGAGCGCCTCACGACCCTCGACGGCGTCGTCGACTACTACAACCGCTGGGTTCAGGAGCGCGACGGGAAGAACTACCAGACCGACGGCGTGGTCGTGAAGATCGACTCCATCCCCTACCAGCGGCACCTCGGCTTCGTGGGGCGCGAACCCCGGTGGGCCATCGCCTACAAGTTCCCCGCGGAGCAGGCTGTGACGCGCCTCCTCGGCATCGGCATCAACGTCGGGCGTACCGGCAGCCTCAACCCCTACGCCATCCTCGAGCCCGTGCAGGTCAGCGGCGTAACCGTCAAGCAGGCGACGCTCCACAACGAGGACGACATCCGCCGGAAGGACATCCGCATCGGCGACTACGTGTTCGTCGAGCGGGCCGGCGAGGTCATCCCCCAGGTCGTCGGCCCCGTAACCGACCGCCGCACCGGCGAGGAGACGCCGTTCGAGATGCCGCCGCTCTGCCCGGAGTGCGAAACCCCTATCGTCCGCGTCGAGGGCGAGGCGGCCCACCGGTGCGTCAACGCCCGGTGCCCCGCCCAGCAGTTCGAGCGCATCAGGCACTTCGTCTCCGGCGCCGCGATGGACATCGACGGGCTCGGCGAGAAGCTCGTGGCCCAGCTGCTCGAAGCGGGCCTGGTCCACGACTCGCCCGACCTCTACAAGCTGGAGCAGGAGCGGCTCGCGGCCCTGGAGCGCATGGGCGACAAGTCGGCGTCGAACCTCGTGGCCGCCATCGCCGCCAGCAAGGAGCGGCCCCTGCCCGCCGTCATCTCCGCGCTCGGCATCCTGCACGTCGGCGGCGAGACCGCCGATCTGCTCGCGCGCCGGTTCGGCGGCGTCCGGCGGCTCATGGCGGCGACGCAGGAGGAGTTGGAGGCCGTGTCCGGCATCGGCCCCATCGTCGCCGCGGCCATCGCGGGCCACTTCGCGAACGAAGGAAACCGGCGCATCGTGGACGAACTCGAATCCGCCGGCGTACGAATGGAAAGCGCCGAACCCGCCGCCGGACAGGTCGACTCCCCGCAGCCGTTCGAAGGCCTGCGGTTCGTAGTAACGGGCCGCCTCGAAGGCTTCACCCGCTCGGAGGCCGAGGCGTTCATCAAGGACCGCGGCGGCCAGATCAGCGGCAGCGTCAGTCGCAAGACCAGCTACGTTGTCGTCGGCGATGAGCCGGGCTCCAAGCGCGACGACGCCGAGCGCCTGGGCGTCCCCATCCTCGCCGAAGCCGAACTGGTCGAACTGGCGGCGTCGACTCCCGCCCTCCGCGCATAACAAGAGAGACCCGAAGTGGCAGGAAGAGGCTCCGTCGTTCCTGCTTTCGCAGGAACCTCGCAGCCCATCCCACCCTCCAAGGAGACCTCTGCGTAACCCGTCCCTGTCATTCTGAACGTAGCGGAGCGGAGTGAAGAATCTAAACTCGCCGCCTCTGGACAACGCGTCCCAGCAGAGAGCCTGAGATTCTTCGCTGCGCTCAGCGACAGAGAGGAGCGAGCCCCGGGATTATGCAAAGGTCTCCCCCGCTGGGGGAGATGCCCAAAGGGCAGAGAGGGCGCGCCGCGCCTACAGGTACCCCTGCTCGCGGTAGTACCGCCGCGCGCCGTCGTGCAGGGGCGCGCCGGTGAAGCGTTCGTCCCACTGGCGCCCTATCGGGCCGGTGAGCGACGACCAGTACGTGGGGCGGATCATCGGCAGCCCGCCTCCCTCGCCGTTGTCGTAGTCGATCTGGATGGACGACAACTCGATGTCCCGTTTCCCGTCGTCGATGGCCTTGGCGAGGTTGTAGGCGACCTCGTCGTCGAGATCGGCCCGGCAGGTTACGACGATGTGGGAGTCGTCGAGCGCGGTCAGCGTCCGGTCGATCCCGGGGGCGAACCCGGCGGGCGTAACCTGCCGCCGCAGCCCCTTCGCCTCGAGGCGCCGCATCGCTTCCTCGCCAACGTCGAGGAAGCGGTAGCCGCGAGCGCCGACCCACGGCCACGCCGAGAAGTCATACGCGCTGCCGTCCCCGAAGAACGCGTCGAGTTCCCCGGCGTCGTATCGCGCCTTGGCGGCGCGGGCAGTGTGCTCCATCCTGCCGACGGAGCCGCCCCATTTCTCGATGTCGGCGTAGCTGAAGCCGTACTCCTGCAGCACCGCCTCCCCGCCGCTGCCGGCCATGCGCAGCGCGGGCTGCTCAGCGGCGAGTTGCTCGAACGATTCGATGCCCGTCCACGGCGCCACGGCGAACAGGAACCGGTCCTCCTGCGGAAGCCACGCGATGGTCCGCAGCCCTTCGTCCGGCGCCGCGCCGGCGTAGATTCCCCGGCCGGTGTGGCGGTGCTCGTTGACGACCCACTTGGAGTACACGACGTCAACCTCTCCGGCGTTGAGCGCGCCGAGGCCGCCGGGGCCGAGCACGTGCACCGTCGCGTTCACGCGCATCGCCTCCGAGAGGCCGCGTCCGATGGCCTGCGTGAAGCGGAACTGCGTCGACCATGACGCCGCGAATCGAACGTTCGGCGGCTGCTGGCTGGTCATGCTCGTCTCCTTTCTCCGACTCTCTCGCCGCATGAGTGGGGGCATGCCCCCTCCCCCGAAGACGGGGGAGGGCTGGGGTGGGGGTTTGCGCGACAGCGCGCGCCGCGTCATTCCGGCGCCCCACCGTCGTTCCTGCGAAGCAGGAACCTCGCCCCTAATTTCTCCCTCTCAGGGGGAGATGCCCGAAGGGCAGAGAGGGCCGCCCCTAAACCGGCAGCTGGTCGGCGTCGGGCGCCGCGACAACTCCGAATGCCGTGTTGATGGCGGAGATGTACTGGTACTGCCCGATGGTGGCCGTGAGCTCGACGAGCCAGCGCGTCCCCTTGCGGGCCTCCAGAGCGTCGAATAACTCCTGCTCGACCTTGTTGTTCCGCAGGAGTTGCCGCACGAACTCGATGATGTCGCGCTCGTCCTCATCGAGGCCGCCGGCATCGCCGCGATGCCTCACGGCCTCGATGGTCTCCTCGCTCATGCCCGCCTCGCGCCCGACCCGCACGTGTGCGGCCCACTCGTAGGTCGCGTCCTTCTCCCTGGCGACGGCGATGATGGCGAGTTCGCGCTCGACCTGGGTCAGCGTCGAGCCGAGCCTGACCTGCGCTCCGGCGCGCATCACCTTCTCCGCGAGCCCGGGGCTGTGCATGAGCACGGCGAACGGCCCGCGCACGCCGTGGAGCGTCTCCACGATGGCGTCGAACTCCGCGTGCCGCTCCTCGGGAATCTGGGCCTTGTCCGTGATCATCTCAATGCGCGGCATAGCTGCTCCCTACCTGTCCGAGCCGCGCGAGCCCAGGACGGCGCCGACTTCCTCGTCGGCGCGGTAGCCCCACTTGAAGTCCGGGTTCGTGTACGCCTCCTCCGGCATCAGGCTTTCGAGGCCGCGCAGGGAGAGCTCGTGCTCGAACTTCTCGCGTATCCACGGCTCTTCCCGTGGGTACTCGATCTGGTCGCGGCGGCGGTCCTCCACCTGCTCGCTGTGACCGGAGAACTGGGGCAGGGGCGCGAGCGCGAGGTAGCGGGCGGGCTCGATGCTCACGTTGAAGTGCTGGTGGAACCAGCGGTCGGGCGGCGTGAACATGCTGCCCTCGTGCCACGGAGCGACGACCTTCTCGCCGCCCTCCGGCCACATGATGGAGTAGCCCTCGCCGGCCGGAATGACGATGACGCGGCCCGGCCCGTGCCGGTGGCCCTTCTTGTACGTGCCGGGCGGGAAGACGGACATGTGCCCGCCCATCTGGGAATTGGGGAAGGAGACGTCGACGACGTGGCCGCCGCCGCCGCGCTGGCGGTGGGGCACCAGGTCGTTCCAGCCTCCCATGTCGGTGAAGAAGTTGCCGTACCAGGTGGCGCCGCGCCCCATGGCGGGAGCGCGCTTGGCCACGGCGTAGAGCTCGGACTCGGAAGGCCGCAGCAGTTCCGGGTGTTCGAACGAGTTGTTGAAGTAGAAGTCAGGGTCGGGTTCGAGCGACATGGCGACGGGCAGGTAGTTGTTGTGCAGCATCCGCAGGGGCTGGTCGCCGCGCGCGTTCGCGAACTGGCGATGCGACCCGCGCGGCAGCACGAACAGGCTGCGCGGCCCGAACTCGAAGCTGTGCTTGTCCGACCCGGAACTCCACACCGTGGCGATTCCCTGCCCCGACAGCGCGTAGATGACCTCGTCGAGCGCGAACTTCATCGGGGGAGTGGTTGCGCCGGGGGGCAGTTCGGTGAGGCGGGCCTCGGCGACGCCCTCCATGCCCGACACCTGGATGAAGGCGGCGTTGCACTCGCGCTCCGGCCACGGGGCGACCTCGACGGTCCGAAGGTCTTCGATGAAGTAGCCTCGGTGGATGGGGACGCCCTGGTCTTCCATCCAGCGGTCGTAGACGAACCGGCCGTCGCGGCTGCCGCCCCGGGCGATGCTGTCCTGCACGTTCACTTGCTCGGTCATGGGTTCCCTCCCCGAAGGCTCTCGTTACGCGGATGCTACCCGATTCCCGCCGAATCCGCGAGGGCCGCACGTCCGGCCTCCTCCCCCGAGGTCGGGGGACGGGGCCGATCCGCCCTCTCTGCCCCTTCGGGGCATCTCCCCCTCGGGGGGAGACATTTAACCCCCTCCCCCGAAGTCGGGGGAGGGCTGGGGAGAGGGTTTGCGCGCGTAGCGCGCTTTCATCGCGCCTTGGCGGGCGCGTCCCCCCTTCGGGGCATCTCCCCCTCGGGGGGAGACAGGATGCGCGCTTGCGCGCGTTGTAGAATCGGCGCGTGGGAAACTACGGAGGAGGCGCAGTATGGCCGAGGTGTTTGGTTACCCAGGGTTCCAGTACGAGTACGTCCCGGACTGGCCGAAGTTGCCGGAGGGCTATGCGCTGCACGAGTGCCCCGGCGTCGCGGTCGACTCGAAGGACAACGTGTACCTGCTGACGCGCGGGGAGCACCCGCTGATGCAGTTCGACAAGGACGGGAACTTCATCAAGTCGTTCGGCGAGGGATGGTTCAGCAAGAACCGGACGCACGGCCTGTACATCGCCCACGACGACACGCTGCTGGTGGCCGACGACGGCATCCACACGATCCAGCAGTTCAGCCCGGACGGCGAGCGGCTGCGGGAACTCGGCAACCGCGACAACCCGGCGCAGAAGTGGAGCGGGGAGCCGTTCAACCGGCCTACGTCCGCCGCCATTCGCCCCTCGAACGGGGACTGGTACATATCGGACGGGTACGGCAACGCGCGCGTCCACGTGTACAGCCCGGAGGGCGACTACAAGTTCTCGTGGGGCAGCCCGGGCATCGACGCGGGGGAGTTCATGCGGCCCCACAACATCGCGTTCGACAACGACGACCGCGTGTACGTGGTCGACCGCGAGGCGCACCGGGTGCAGATATTCACCGGCGAGGGCGAGTTCATCACGATGTGGAACAACATCCACCGCCCGGACGCGATGGTGTTGTGGCAGGACCACATCTACATCGGCGAACTGAACGGCGTCGGCGGGTTCGACTCGCCGAACATGGGCCACCGCGTCGAGGTGTTCGACCTGAGCGGCAAACTGGTGTCGCGGTTCGGGGCGCCGGAGGAGGGCGAGGGCGCAGGCAAGTTCATGGCGCCTCACGGCATCGCGGTCGACTCCGAGGGCAGCCTGTACGTCGCCGAGGTCTCCTACACCATCGTCGGGAGCCGGCTGGACCCGCCGCGCGAGTTGCAGAGCATCTCGAAGTACAAGCGCCGGTGGTAGGCGGGTGACGGACAGGGCCCCCCTCCCCAACCCTCTCCCGCGGACGGGGGAGGGAGCAAAACAACTTTCCCCGCAGAGAGGGGAGGGGGTATGGGCCGCGCCGGCCAAGATTAACCTCGCGCTGGAAGTGCTGGGCCGCCGCGCCGACGGCTACCACGAGGTGCGCACCGTGCTGCAGGCGGTCGACCTCGCCGACGAGTTGCGCGTGTCGGCGCGCGGGGACGGCGGAACGGGCGTGGCGTTGCGCGTCGATCCTGCGGGATCGGCGCCCGAGGAGGGCAACCTGGTGCTCGCCGCCGCGCGGCTCCTCGGTGCCGATCAGCTGCCCGGCGTGAGCATCGCGCTGACGAAGCGCATCCCCGTCGCGGCAGGCCTCGGCGGGGGCAGCAGCGACGCGGCGGCGGCGCTCCTCGCGCTGCGGCACCTCCACGGAGTGAGCACCGGCGACGAGGAACTATCGGCGCTCGCGGCAAAGCTCGGCAGCGACGTTCCGTTCTTCCTGTCCGGCGGCACGGCGCTGGGGACGGGCCGCGGCGAGCAACTGTCGCCGCTGCCGCCGCCCGTCGACCGTTTCGCGGTGCTGGCGTGGCCCAACGCGCCGGAACTCGAGAACAAGACGGCGCGCCTGTACAAGTTGCTGCGGCCCGAGCACTACACGGACGGAGCGGCCACGGAGGAGGTCGTGCGGCGCCTGCGCGCAGGCGTCTCGCTCGACGGGGCGCTCTACAACGTGTTCGACGCGGTGGCCGGCCAGGCGCACGACGCCTACGAGGCGATGCGGGAACGGTTCCTCGAAGCGGGGGCGCGGCAGCCCACGCTGTGCGGCTCCGGGCCGGCGATGTTCGCGCTCGCGCCGGACGCGGAGGAGGGCGCCGCTATCGCCGGGCGCATGGAGTCGGCGGGCTTCCGGGCGCGTCTCACGCGGTTGGGAGATTTTGTGTAGCCTTGCGGCGGCGCAGCAGCGCAAGGAGAGGAGGACGCATGGCGACTGTCGAGCATCTGCAGCCCGAGGGGATGTCTCCCAACGGCAACCGCTACACGCACGTCGTGAAGGTGGGGCCGTGGGTAATGATCGCGGGACAGACCGCGTCGAACACCGAAGGGAACGTCGTTGGCGTGGGCGACCCGAAGGCCCAGGTCGACCAGGTGATGAAGAACCTGCGGACGGCGGTCGAGTCGGTCGGCGGCAAGTTCGAGGACATCGTGAAGACGACGGTGTACGTGGTGGGGGAAGAGCACGTGGAGGCGGTGCGCGAGGCCCGCGCGGTGCACCGTCCGGAGAAGCCGCCGACGAGCACGCTGGTCATCGTGTCGCGGCTGGCGAGGCCGGAGTTCATCGTCGAGATAGAGGCCGTCGCCTACGTGGAGTAGGGCGCGTCATTCCCGCGCAGGCGGGAATGACGGAACGGCCGCGGGGATGACGTATCGTAAGCTGAACGGAGCACAGTGAAAGGAGTGGCGCAATGCCGGGACTGAAACTGCATCCTGCGATGACGACCGAGACGATCCAGATTACGGGAGCGAACGGCGACACCATCGACGCCTACGTGGCGACGCCGTCGGAGGGCGGACCGTTCGCGTCGGTGATCGTGGCGCATCACATGCCGGGCTGGGACGAGTGGTGCATCGAGGTTACGCGCCGGTTCGCCCACAACGGCTACCTGGCGATCTGTCCCAACCTGCACGACCGCATGGGGCCGGGGACGGCGGCGGAGATGTCCGCCCGAATCCGCGACGATGGCGGCCAGCGCGACGCGCTGGTGGTGGGCGACCTGCAAGGGGCGCTCGACTACGTGCGGGGGCTGGACAGCACGACGGGGAAGGTGGGCATCATCGGGTTCTGCTCCGGCGGGCGCGTCTCCTACATGGCCGCCGCCAAGCTCGACCTCGACGCGGCGGTCGACTGCTGGGGTGGCAACGTGATCCCCACCCCGGATCGCATCAACGAGAACCAGCCCGTGCCCGTGATCGACATGACGCCAGAGATCAGTTGTCCGGTGCTCGGACTGTTCGGGAACGACGACGGCAACCCGGACGTGGAGCAGGTGAACGCGATAGAGGCGGAGTTGCAGAAGCACGGGAAGGAGTACGAGTTCCACCGCTACGACGGCGCGGGGCACGCGTTCTTCAACTGGGCCGGAGCGTCGCACCGCCCGGAGCAGGCCGCCGACGGCTGGAAGAAGGTGTACGCGTTCTACGCGAAGCACCTGGGGTAGGGCTGGCAAGACAACCGACGGCTATTCGGAGAGGCCCGGACGTCCGGGCCTCTCCGCGCGTTTGTGGCTCCGACCGCGATGCGCCTAGAAGGCGAGGTTCCTGCTTTCGCAGGAACGACGGTAGCGCCCTGGCAGGCGCAAACCCTCTCCCCAGTCCTCTCCCGTCTTCGAGACCTTTTGCATAACCCCCGAGCGCGCTTGTCTCTGTCATTCTGAGCGCAGCGAAGAATCTCGGTCTCTCGCCTCCAGACGCCTTGTCCGGAGGCAGTGGGTTTAGATTCTTCACTCCGCTCCGCTACGTTCAGAATGACATGGACGGGTTACGTAAAGGTCCCTGTCTTCGGGGGAGGGGCTATGCGCTCCTTCGGCAGCGCTGCGCCGGTATACTTGGAGGCAGGCGCGCGGCAGCCGGTCGCGTGAGCCGCGGAGGATTTATGACCGGGGTTGACCTTTCCAAGATCGTGTCCCTCGCCAAGCGGCGGGGGTTCGTGTTCCCTTCGAGCGAGATCTACGGGGGCATCGGCTCCAGTTGGGACTATGGCCCACTCGGCGTCGAGCTGAAGCGCAACGTCAAGGAGGCCTGGTGGCGGGCGATGGTGTACGAGCGGCCCGACGTGGTCGGCCTCGACAGCGCCATCATCCAGAACCCGCAGGTGTGGGTCGCCAGCGGGCACGCCGCGAACTTCACCGACCCGCTCGTGGAGTGCCCGGAGTGCCGCAAGCGGTTCCGCGCCGACCAGCTCGACGACCCATCGAAGTGCCCGGACGACGGCGCCGCGCTCTCCGAGCCCCGTATGTTCAACCTGATGTTCAAGACGTTCGTCGGCCCCGTCGAGGACTCCGCCAACCAGGTCTGGCTCCGCCCCGAGACCGCCCAGGGCATCTTCATCAACTTCGACAACGTCGTCACCGCGACCCGCCTCAAGCTCCCCTTCGGCATCGCCCAGATCGGCAAGTCGTTCCGGAACGAAATCACTCCCGGCAACTTCATCTTCCGCACCCGCGAGTTCGAGCAGATGGAGATGGAGTTCTTCGTGAAGCCCGGCGAGGACGACCACTGGCACGAGCACTGGATACAGGAGCGGTTCGCGTGGTACACGCGGCTCGGCATCCGCGAGGAGAACCTGCGGCTGCGCCCCCACGACCCCGAGGAACTCGCCCACTACGCCAAGGCGACCTCGGACGTCGAGTACCGCTTCCCGTGGGGTTGGGGTGAACTCGAAGGCATCGCCAACCGCACCGACTTCGACCTCAGCCAGCACCAGGCCTCCTCCGGCAAGACCATGACGTACTTCGACCAGGAGTTGAACGAGCATTACTTCCCCTACGTCATCGAGCCCGCCGCCGGCGCGGACCGCGCGGCGCTGACGTTCATGTTCGACGCCTACGACGAGGAGCTCGCTCCCACCGGCGACGGCAAGGAGGAGACGCGGGTCGTGCTGCGGTTCCACCCGGACATCGCGCCCCTGCAGGTCGCCGTGCTGCCCCTGAGCCGCAACGCCAAGCTTGCCCCCACGGCCCGCGACGTACACGCGGAGATGCTGCGCTCATTCCGCTGCCAGTACGACGACGCGCAGTCGATAGGCCGCCGCTATCGCCGACAGGACGAGATCGGCACGCCCCTCTGCGTGACCATCGACTTTCAGACGGTCGAGGAAGACAACGCCGTAACCATCCGCAACCGCGACACCATGGCGCAGACGCGCGTGGCCATCGCGGAACTGTCGGACGCGGTGCGGGAGCAACTCCGGGCGATGGGCGGCAGGGGCTAGGAGGGATGGGCATGACCTACGCAGACCTGACCATCTCCGGACCCTCCGGGTCGGACACGTTCCGGTGCCTCGTCGATACAGGTTCCACCTTCACGAAGATTCCCGCTGCGCTGGGGCGGCGGCTCGGATTAGAGGTCGTCAGCGAAGTGCAGGTCGAGTTGTCCGACGGGCGGGTCATCACCAGGCCGTTGGCCCTCGCCACCGCGGGCCTGGAAGGCGTGAGAATGCCCGTTCTCGTCACTTTGGCCGAAGACGAAGCCCAGCCGCTCATTGGAGTGACAACGCTGGAGTACCTCGGCTTCAAGGTTGACCCTATCGTCGAACGGCTCGAACCGCGCACGGCGATGGAGTACTAGCCGTGGATGGCGGCAACGGGCGAGAGCCTCGTTCGGCCGTTTCGTCGCGTCCGCTGCGCTGGGTGACCCGGGACGCCTGGCTGATCGTAAGCGCTCGATTCCTGAGGACGTTCGCCCAGTCGCTCATAGCCGTCTTCTTCGGCATCTACCTCATTGAGCTGGGCTACAGCCTGGTGCAGATGGGGCTGCTGGTCACCATCGGCTCGGTCGGCAGCGCCCTGTTCGCCACCCTGATCGTCTTCATCGGCGACACCCTCGGCAGACGCCGGCTGCTCATCGGGTTCACGGCGATGATGGCGCTCGCCGGGCTCGGCTACGCGTTCACGGAGAGGTACACGCTGCTGGCGTTCGTCTCCTTCTTCGTTGGAAGCCTAGCCATCTCGGGAAGCGGGCCGAGAGGACCGGTGCAGCCTCTGGAACAGGCGGCGCTTCCCGACACGACCACCGCCGAGCATCGCACGGACCTCTTCGCGCTCGCAGGCATCGGCGAGCGGGCCGCCCGGCTGACGGGCACTATCGGCGCAGCGGCGCCCGCCGTGCTCGTTCCCGTCTTCGGCGTGGGCGAAATCACGGCTTTCAAGCTGATGTTCGTCGCCTATGCCGTGATCATGCTCGTATCCGGGGCCATGTACGGTCTGCTTTCGCCGTCGATCGACTCCGGCGTGAGCGGTGGCGGGTGGCGGAACCCTCTGCGGCTCGAATCGCGGAAGACCATCTTCACCCTCGCCGCGATTGTTTCGGTGGACGGCTTCGCGACGCGGTTCGTGTTCTTCAGCCTCGTGGGCGCGTGGTTCCGCGTCGAGCACGGCTTCGAGTTGGCGGAGGTGAGTTACCTGCTCGCGGGGTCGACGGCCCTGAACATGGTTTCCCTCTGGGTCGCCGCGCGCCTGGCGAAGCGGATAGGGCTGCTGAACACGGTCATCTTCACCCATATCCCTGCGGTGGCGGCCACCCTCGCCATTCCCTTCGCCCCAACGGTCTGGCTGGCGGTCTTCTTCTGGTTCGTGCGAGCCTTCTTCGGGCAGATGGACGCTCCTGCCCGGCAGTCCTACACGATGGCGATCGTGAACAGGGACGAGCGGGTGGCCATGGCCAGCATTAGCAACGTCAGCCAGGCCGCCGTCGGCGCGGTCACGCCGTCGCTCGCGACCGTGCTGTGGCAGATGGTCTCCGCGAGCGCGCCGTTCGTCGCCTCGGGCGCGCTCAAGACCATCTACCTCGTCGGCCTTTACCTGGCGTTCAAGGACGTCCACCCGCCGGAGGAGCAGGAGCGCGTCGAACGAAGGCGGCTGGCGCGCGAGGCGCGGCGCTCGGGAGGCGCGGATGTCCAAGGCTGAGGACTGACAAACAGGACACGCAGAGGCTAGGCTGTAGAACACTCATCTCCCCTTCCGTGTGGGGACTGCCCATGGCGACGAGCGAACGGGAAATCAACATAGCGCTGGCGGAGGCGTTGGACGGCCTCCGTTCCAACTGGAAGGTCAGCGGCGAGCAACTGGGTCAAGTGCAGGGTTCCCACCGCCAGCCCGACATCATTGTCTCCGCCGACGGCTCCGCCCCCGTCATCATCGAAACCGAGGTCATGCCTGCCGTCACGGTTGAAGACGACGCCCGCGCCCGTCTCGGTGAGACGCTCGTCGACTTCAACCAGCCCATCGCTTCGGTCATCGCAGCCCGCATCCCGGTCCGGTTCCGCGACCTGAGCGGGGAGGGACTGCGCCAGGCTCTGCGGGATGTTGGCGCAGGCATCGAGTACGCGCTCCTCAGTGGAACCTCCCCAGAGTCGTATACGCGCTTCCCTGAATCGGGATGGCTCGCCGGTGGCGCGGGCGACCTCGCCCGGCTCGCCTACCAAGCAGGCGTCCCCCAGCACGCCATCGAAGCGGCTGCTGACCGCCTTGCAGCGGGGGTAACCGCCGCGTCGGAGCACCTCAGCCACGCCATACAACTACGTCCCGACATCGGCCCGTGGATTGCCGAGCAACTACACCAGGAAGACGGCGTCCAGACGCGCCGAATGGCGATGACCATCCTCACCAACGCCGTCGTCTTCCACGAGAACTTAGTGGGCTCTCATGGCGTCGTGTCGATCAACAACCTGCGCACGGCAAGCGGGCGGTTCAACTCGGCGGACGTGCTGACGGAGTGGGCCAAGATACTGGAGATCAACTACTACCCAATCTTCGACATCGCGCGGCGTATCCTGCGCATCCTGCCGACCGGGCTTGCGGCGGACACCCTCGGCACACTCGTTGCGACCGCGCAGGACCTCATCTCGGACGGCGTGACCCGCTCGCACGACCTCTCCGGCGTGGTCTTCCAGCGGCTCATCGCCGACCGCAAGTTCCTCGCCACCTTCTACACCACTCCGTCCGCCGCCGCGCTCCTCGCCGCGCTGGCGCTTCCCGACAAGAACGGAGAGGGCTCGTACGGCAACTTCAAGGTGGGCGACTTCTCCTGCGGCACCGGCACGCTGCTCTCCGCCGCGTACCGCCGCCTGGTCATGCTGCACGGCATGGCGGGCGGGAGCGCCGGAGCATTCCACCGTCGCGCGATGGAGGACAGCATCGTCGGGGCGGACATTATGCCGATGTCCGTTCACCTCACGGCCTCCATGCTTGCGTCGGCGTATCCGAACGAGCAGTTCGCCAAGACGCGCTTGTACACGCTGCCCTACGGGAGGCAGGAGGAGGGGCACTACGCGCTGGGGTCGCTTGACCTGCTGGCGGAGGACGCGAGGATTCGCCCGCTCTTCCGCACCGGCGCGCCCGTCCGCGCTACCGGAAGCGGCGAGGAGGAAATAACCCAGTGGCTGGACGTTACGCCCGGCGAGTTCGACCTGGTGATAATGAACCCGCCGTTCACGCGGCCCACTAACCACGCGGGTGTGCGAAGAGACGTTCCCAATCCAGCGTTCGCAGGCCTCGGCACTGATAAAGAAGAACAGGACAACATGGCCGCACTGGCGAAGTCGCTGGGGGCTGCGACGTGCGCCAGCGGCAACGCCGGCATCGCTTCGTACTTCATCGCACTGGCGGACAAGATGGTCGCGAAGGGCGGGACCGTCGCGATGGTGCTGCCCCTCGCCGTCCTGCAAGGCCAGAGCTGGCAGAAGGCGCGCGACCTTTGGCGCAAGGAGTACAAAGACATCGCCGTGGTCTCCATCGCCGGCGAAAAAGCGCACGACAAGTCATTCTCTGCCGACACTGGCTTTGGAGAGGTGCTCATAGTAGGTAGAAAGGCGAACCATGGCAAAGCGGGCGGCAGGGGCGTGTTCATCAATCTGGCCCGACGCCCACGCTCGCCGATGGAAGGAGAGGAGATAGGAGACCAGATACGTCGCCTCATCAAACCTAACGAGGTGAGAACACTAGAGGACGGGCCGTACGGAGGCGCGACGGTTTACGTTGGAGAGGAGCGAGTTGACGAAATACTTGACTGTCCACTCCCTGAAGGCGGCCAATGGTCGGTCGCTGGGATAAGCGATCTCTCGCTTGCACAGACCGCGCATCAATTGGAGCAAGGGAAGCTCTGGCTCCCTGGGCACATGGAGTCCGACGCCTTCCCTCTGCCCATGACGCTTCTTGGCGAGATTGGACGGCTGGGTTTCCTCCACCGCGACATCAATGGCGCGGGAGGAAGAGGAGCGTTCGATATCATCTCGCCCGGCGCACCAACTTCTACCTTCCCTGCACTGTGGGGCCATAACACGCTAGAGCAACGCGCGATTGCCGTTCTACCGGATGCTGAGACAGTCGTTCGGAAGGGAAAGGAAGCCCGCGCCCACGAGATTTGGGCCACCCGGAGTCGGACGCACCACAACAGCGATTTCCAGTTCAACGCCAACGCGCTTGCGGTGGCATTCACCGAGCATCCATCACTGGGAGGGCGTTCGTGGCCCAACATCATCCTCAATCAGCCGGACAGGGAACCTCTCTACTCCTTGTGGGGCAATTCCACTCTGGGCGTCTTTCTCTACTGGTGGCGCTCCTCGAAGCAGCAGTCGGGCAGGGGCATCATGCCCAGGCTTCAGGCGGCGTCCATGCCCGTGCTCAATGTCGAGGCTCTGAGCGACTCCCAGGTCGAGGAGGCGAACGCCATCTTCGAGGAGATGAAGGAGCGGCAGATGCTGCCGTTCAACGAGGCGCATCGCGACGAGACACGGAAGGAGTTGGACTACCGGCTGTTGGTGGACGTGCTCGGCATGCCGTCCACGCTCATCCCTAGCCTCGACGCATTCCGGGAGAAGCTCTGCGCGGAGCCTTCGATTCATGGTGGGAAGCTGTCACGGGCCCGCAGGGTTCCGCCCCAGGGTCGGATGGTTTTCTAACTCCCCACCCCACTGACAACTACCCCTTGTCCCGTCGCCCCTCCCCTTCCTACGCTGGTAATCGTTGAACTCCAGGCTCTTCTAGGTGAGCAATCAAGGGGAGACGACTCATGCACACTGACAGCACACTCCTAACCTGGTCGGGTATCGCTCTAGCCGCCGGTCTAGTTCTCGGCGGAATCATCGGCTTCCGGTTCGCACAGCCTATCTGCGATACATTTTCCATCGTGGGCGCACTCGTCATCGCAATTGCCATAATCGCGGCGGTAGGTGGAGTAATCTGGTTAGTCAACCGTGCTCGGTGGTAACCCCCCTCCTGACAACCGCCCCTTGCCCCGTTGCTCCCGGCCCTCCTACCATGGACGGAGCGCCGTCCCCGGGCGCCATGTCCGTCTGTTACGAGTGGAATGTTCCCTGAATGTCTCGTCTATAGAAGAATCCCATGCGCCTGCTGCACCTCTCCGACATTCACATAGGGGTTGAGTCGTACGGGCGCCCCGCGACGGAGGCCGACGTGGCGGCGCTGCCGGAGCATTTTGCGCCCGGGCAGGCGCGGGGGCAGTACGTGGGCGCGAATACGCGGCTGCTCGACTTCCTCGCCGCGACCGATTACGCCGTCGACTACGCCCTCAACCGGGACGTCGATGCGGTGCTGTTCTCCGGCGACGCCTACAAGCTGCGCGATCCGTCGCAGACGCATCAGCGGGAGTTCGCGCGGCGCGTCGCCCGACTCTCCGCCGCCGGCGTGCCCGCGTTCCTCACTGTCGGCAACCACGATCTGCCGCACGTCGCCAACCGCGCCACCGCCCTCGAAATCTTCCCCACGCTCAACGTCGAGAACGTCGTGGTGGGGCAGACGCTCGAAACCCGCCGGCTGCGCACGCGCGCTGGCGACCTGCAGGTGGTGGCGCTGCCGTGGATCCGCATCGGGCAGTATCTCGCCCGCGACGAGACTCGCGGGATGACGATGGAGGAAATCAAGCAGGGCATCGAGGCGCGCCTCGCCGACCACCTGCAGGAGGAGATCGACGCGCTCGACCCCGCGACGCCTGCGGTGCTGTGCGCCCACGTAACCGTCGCCGGCGCGACCCTTGCGTCCGAGCAGTCGATGATGCTCGGCAACGACCACGTGCTCGGCCTCGGCACGGTCGCGCGCCGGGAGTTCGACTACGTCGCGCTCGGCCACGTGCACCGGCATCAGACGCTGACGCGGAACCCGCCGGTCGTCTACGCAGGCAGCATCGAGCGGGTCGACTTCGGCGAGGAGCGCGACGAAAAGGGGTTCGTGGTGGTGGAGATCGACCCCTCGAAGCCGCGCGGAGAGCGGTGCGCCGGATTCGAGTTCGTCGCGGCCGACGTGCGCCCGATGCTCACCATCGACGTGGAAGTCGGCGCAGGCGAGGACCCGACAGACGCGACGGTGGCGGCGATCGCACGGCGCTCCGGCGTGAAGGCGGTCCAAGCCGGGCCGAGTCAGCCGGCGCTGCGGCTCGACGCGGACGAGGAACCCTCCGGCCCGGCGCAGGAGGAGGCGCTCGCGCAGGGGGCCGATCCGGAGTTCGCGCGGTCGATCGTGCGGCTGCGGGTCGCCATGACGTCGGAGCAGGAGCCTGCGTTCCGCGAGCCGGCGGTGCGCCAGGCGCTCGCGCCGGCCCACTACGTCGCGGGCATCGAGCGTCGCGTGCAGCGCGACCGGCGCACGCGGCTGCCCTCCGGCGACGCCGAGCGCCTGGAACCGCTCGACGCGCTGCGCCGCTACTTCGAGGCGAAATCGACGCCAGCGGAGCGGGAGCAGTCGCTCATCGGCTACGCGGAGCGTCTGCTGGCGGAGGAAGCCGGGGAAGCGCAGAGGGAGTAGGAGGCTTGGCCGACGTGCGCATACGAACGTTCGAGATGCGGGACTACGAGGATGTCGCGGCCCTCTGGCTCGCCGCGGGAATCTCGCTTCATTTGTCGGACGACGCGGCCAGCGTCCAACGTAAGCTGGAGCGCGACCCCGAGCTGTTCATCGTCGGCGAACTCGACGGCTGCATCGTCGGCGCGGTGCTGGGCTGCTACGACGGCAGGCGCGGATGGGTAAATCACTTGGCCGTCGCCCCGGGTCGGCAGCGGGAAGGCGTCGGTTCGATGCTCATGGCGGAACTCGAAGCGCGCTTCCGGGCGGTCGGGTGCGTGAAGGTCAACCTGCTCATCGAGCCCGACAACGCCGGCGTCCAACGCTTCTACGACGGCATCGGCTACGCGCGGGACGAGCTCATCTTCATGGAGAAGACGCTCGTTGAGTCCGACCAACCCCCGCGCGATTGACACGCCTGCGGGCGGGTGATACACCCATCCCGACGGTCTATTTGGAGGAGGAATCTCATGGCGAAGAGAACCCTTGGCGTTGCGATGGTCGGCATCGGAGTGGGCGGCACGGAGATGCTGCCGGCTTTCGAGCAGATGGAGGAGATCGACCTCATCGCCGGCGCTGACATCAACCCGCTCACCCGCGAACGGTTCCAGGCCCGCTACGAGGCCAAGGCCTACGCCTCGCTCGAAGAACTCTGCGAGGACCCCGACGTCGAGGCTGTCTGGGTGTCGACGCCCAACAAGTTCCACGCGCCCATGACCATCTACGCCCTCGAACACGGCAAGCACGTCGTCGTCGAGAAGCCGATGGCGCTGAACCTCGAAGAGGCGCAGGCGATGTGCGACGCGGCGAAGCGCACGGGCAACGTGCTCATCGCCGGGCACACCCGCTCGTTCATTCCGCCGTTCCGCAAGATGTACAGCATCATCCAATCGGGCCAGTTGGGCGCGGTGCGCTCCATCAATTTCATGGCCTACACGGACTGGCTGCTGCGCCCACGCGTTTCGGAAGAACTGGACCTCGCCCAGGGCGGCGGCCTCGTCTACCGTCAGGGCCCGCACCAGATCGATACCGTCCGGCTGCTCGGCGGCGGAATGGTCAAGAACGTCCGCGGCGTGGTGGGGCAATGGATGCCCGAGCGGCCCATCCCCGGCTACTACTCCGCGCTGTTCGAGTTCGAGAACGGCGCATTCTCGACCATCATCCACAACGCGCACGGCTACTTCATGGGCGCGCAACTCGTGCCGTGGGGACACGACCGGCAGCGTTACGGCGAAGAGGAGCGCATCCTCGTGCGCAACGGCATGATCGACGGCACGCGCGACGAGGAATCGGACAAGCAGGCCATCCGCATCGGCGGCGACCGCGAAGTGGAGGTCTTCAAGCGCGAGGGACAGAACCGCGACCCCGGCGGCGATCCGTGGGTGCCCGCCGAGCCCGGCTTCGTGGTGGTGTCCTGCGACAGGGGCGACATCACGCGCTCCGCCTACGGCATCACGATCTACGATAACAACGGCCACCACACGATCGACCTGAAGCCGCCGTCCGGCTGGGCGATGAACCGCCGCGCCGAGCTGAAGGAGCTGTACGACGCGGTGGTCGAGGGCTCGCCCGTCTACCACACGCCGGAATGGGGAATGGCCACGCTCGAAGCGACGCTGGCGGTGATCGAGTCGGGCAAGACGGGACAACTGGTCGAGTTGAAGCATCAGGTTCCGGTGCACGAGCAGTACGCCAACGCCAAGATCTTCGATCAGCTGCCGTCGGAGGCGGGAGTGCTGGTGGGGTAACGGCAGGCGCATGGTTGACTTCCGCCCCTTCCGCGCCGTGCGCTATACGGCCGAGGCCGGCGACCTGGCCGACCTCATATGTCCACCCTATGACGTGATCGCCCCCGATCACGAGCAGGAGTTGCTCGCCCGAAGCCCGCACAACATGGTGCGGCTCGAACTCGCCGAGCTGACCGGCCCGCCTCCGCCGTCGCGCTACGCCGACGCCGCCGGCGCGCTCGCTACGATGCTCGGCGACGGCGTGCTGAGGCGCGACGACGCGGCGGCCTACTACGTGCTGCGCCAGCGGTTCCCCCTCGGCGGGGTCGTGCGGGAGCGGCTCTCGCTCCTCGGCGCCCTGCGGCTCGAGGAGCTCGGCGGCGGCGTGCTTCCCCACGAGAACACGGCTCCCGGCCCGAAAGAGGACCGCCTGGCGCTTATGCGGGCGGCGCGGGCCAACTTCAGTCCCCTGATGATGCTGCACCGCGACCGCGACGGCAACGTGCGCCAGGCCATAGCGGACGCCGCAGCGCTCCCGCCCGACGCGGAGGTCGAACTCGGCGACGAGAGCTACGCGCTATGGGCGATATCCCCCGGCGCGGCCGCCGATCGCATCGCCTCGACGCTCGCCGACGAGCCGCTGTACGTCGCCGACGGCCATCACCGCTACGAGACGGCCCTGACGTACCGCGACGAGACGCCCGCCGACGAGGACGATGCGTCGCGGTTCGTGCTCACCGCGCTCATCACGTTCGACGACCCCGGCCTGGCTATCCTCCCGTACTACCGCGTGGTGCATGGGGCGAGCGAGGCGCAGCTGGCCAAGCTGCGCGAACTGCTGCGGTTCTACTTCGTAGCGCGCCCGGCGGGAACGCCTCCCGGCGCCGCAAGCGCGCTCGACGCGGTCGTCGCCACGCTCGGACAGGGGCAGACCACCCTCGGCCTGGTCGAGCCCGGCGCCGCTCCCCAACTGCTCACGCCGGCGAACGACATCATCCCGGAGCCCGACCCCGAGGCTCCGCCGCAGACGCAAGCGCGGTCGGTCGAGGCGTTCGTCATCCAGGAGATGCTGCTCAAGCCCGCCTTCGGCGACGCCTTCCCCGACCACGTCGCCTACGTGCACGACGGCGCCGAGGCGATGCGGATGGTGGAGGGCGGCGAGGGTCAGATGGCGTTCTTTGTGAAAGGGTTGCCGCCGGATGTTTTCCGGGCGGTGGTCGGCGCAGGGATACGGCTGCCTCGGAAGAGCACGTACTTCCACCCGAAGCTGCCGAGCGGGCTGGTGATCAACCTGCTGGAAGGGGAGTTGTAGCCCCCTCCACCTCCCGCCGCGCTACCGCGCGCTGCGCGCGCGTCCTCCCTACCCTTGGAGACCTTGTATAACTCCTGAGCGCGCTCGTCTCCGTCATTCTGAGCGCAGCGAAGAATCTCGGGTTCTCGCCTGCGGACGTGTTGTTCGGAGGCTGTGAGTTTAGATTCTTCACTCCGCTCCGCTGCGTTCAGAATGACATGGACGGGTTATGCGAGGTCTCCACCTGTGGGGAGGACTCCCCTGCGTCTCGCTAGCCTGCTTCGGGGGGAAGGGTGCTTGCGGGCTCCGCCATTGGAGGCGCGGAGTGGGCGCCGGCGCCCGGGCGTTGTTGATTGGAGAGGAGGCCGCCGCGGACGGGGCGGAGGCGGCCCCGGAAGCCGAGCATTCCCGCGGCGGAGGTCCTGCTGATTTCGCTGCCGAGTTCGGCGCCCCACACGAGGATGAGCGATGCAATATAGAAGAAGACCATCATCACGACCACGGTCGCGATGCTGCCATAGACTAGGTCGAGGTACGACAGGTTGGCGAGATAGTAGGCGAAGCCGAGCTTGGTGAGCTCGAGGCCAACGCTGACAATGAGTCCTGCGGGCAGCGCTTGCCGCCACTGCACCCGCGTGTCCGGGACGAACTTGTAGATCATGATGACGACCGGCGTCGTGAGCAGGAAGGGCGCCACCGTCAGCATCGTGCCCCAGGGCACTGCCGAAAAGAGGTCGATGCGCGCGAGCAGACGACCCGTGACGCCGAACACCGCGGAGAGCGTGAAGAGCACGGCGCCCACCGCCGCGCCAAGCACTTGCGCCACCTGGTGCGCGATGAACTCGCGCGGTTGCGTCGTCTTCCAAGCGCGGTTGACCACGCGATGGACAGCCCCGAACACCGCCCGGGCCGACCAGAGCAGGGCGACTACGGCGACCACTCCGATGGCGCCCCGCGCCGCCGACAGCCGCTCGATGTTCGTCCGGACGAAGTCCGACGCCGTCGAGCCGGGGAGCTGGTCGTCCATGAACTCGTGCAGCCGCTGATGAACGGTCGCCTCGTCGAGCACGAAGCTGGCGACGCTGATAGTGACGAGGGCGAGGGGGAACAGGGAGAAGACGGCGTAGTAAGCGACGCCGGCGGCCATGTGCGAGCCGTCGTCGCGGGCAAAGTTACGAGACGTGCGAACGATCAGGTCGAACAGGGTGCGCAGCACCGGCGGCGCCGGAATCCGGCTGGCGACCCCGTAGCCGATGTTGCGAGCGCGTTGTTCGAGGGCAAGAAGCCAGGGAGGCATGACCTTCACAGTTTGCTGTGGGCCATACTAACGCATGGCGGCGGACAGCGGCGGGCACCGAAGGCGCGAGGGGCGGGTCTGCCGGAGTGCGCGCTTACGCGCGCCACCCTCTCCCCTGCCCCTCCCCCTCGGGGGGAGGGATTCAAGCCCCCTCACCCCAGCCCTCCCCCGTCTTCAGGGGAAGGGGCCAAGCCCTACCCTGCCGTGGCGCGCCAGGGAGTGTCGGCGGTGGCCTCCATGAACAATTCATGGAGGCGCGGGGAACCGGCCACGATGCTGCCGCTCTCGGGCGTGATGGGGCGGCCTTGCAGATCGGTGACGACGCCGCCGGCCTCCTGGACGAAGACGATGGCGGCGGCGATGTCCCACGGCTGAAGGTAGTGGTGGGCGTAGAGGTCGATGCGTCCGCAGCCGGCGTAGGCGATGCCGAGCGCCGCCGACCCCATCATGCGCGCCGACTGAAACCCCGGCCACAGGTCGTGCAGCGCCGCGAGCAGCAGCTTGCCCTCCGGCCCCTTGTAGCCCATATCGAACCCCAACAGCGCGTCCTGCAGTTCCGTCGCCGTCGACACCGACGCGGGCGCGCCGTTGAGCGTCGCGCCGCAGCCCGCCGCAGCCGCGAACGTCTCGTTCCGGATGGGGTCGAGCAGCACGCCAAGCAGCGGGAGGCCGTCGGCCCATAGCCCGACGCTGACGCAGATATGGGGGAGCCCGCTGACGAAATTTCGCGTGCCGTCGATGGGGTCGAGCCACCAGCGGTAACCCCTCCCCGGCTCTTCCCGCAATTGCGGAGCGGAGGACGGGAGAGCGGCGCCGGACTCCTCGCCGACAACGACGTGGTCGGGGAAGGCGGCGCGGAGCACCTGGAGGGCGGCGGCCTCGGCGGCGCGATCGACCTCCGTGACGACGTTGTTCCAGCCGCCCTTGGACTGGAGCCCCAGCCGCGTGCGCGCGTCAGGCGCGGCCGCGTCGGGCAGTCGACGGCGTATCTCGCCGGCGGCGGCCTCGGCGGCGCGGACTGCGACGTCCAGGGCGCTCGCGCCGTCAGGCGCGACAGGCAACGGAGGCGGCGCCACCTAGCCCAGTCCCATGCGTTGGTAGACTTCTTCGACGGTCGCGGCGGCGACGACGCTCGCGCGGCGGGCGCCCTCGGAGAGGGCCTCGCGCACGAGGTCGGGCTTCTCGGCGAGTTCGCGGCGACGCTCGCGGAACTCGCGGAAGTAGGCGTTGATCCCCTCGGCCAGGTCGCGCTTGTCGTCGACGCAGCCCATGGCGGCGGTCGTGCAAAGGCGATGAATCTCGGCGGTCTTGCCGGGATTGAATATCTGCTGCAGGGCGTAGACGTTGCAGACCTCGGGCCTGCCGGGGTCGGTCCGGCGCTGGCGCTGGGGGTCGGTCACCATCGTCATGACGCGGCCGGACGTCTCCTCGTCGGATGCCGCGAGTTCGATGTGGTTGTCGAGGCTCTTGCTCATCTTGGACTGGCCGTCGGCGCCGTAGATCATGGGGGTTTCGGTGAGGAGCGGCAGCGGCTCGGGGAACGTGTCGCCGTAGAGTCGGTTGAACCGCCGGACGATTTCGCGGGAGATCTCGAGGTGGGGCGCCTGATCGACGCCGACGGGCACCTTGTCGGCCTTGTAGATGATGATGTCGGCGGTCTGGAGGACGGGGTAGCCGACGAGGCCGAACGGCACGTGCTCCTCGTCCTCGCCCATCTGGCGGACGCGCTCCTTGAAGGTGGGAACGCGCATAAGCCAGCCGAGGGGGGTGCTCATGCCGAGCAGGCTGCTGAGGACGAGGTGCTCGGGGACCTGGGACTGCGCGAAGAAGACGCAGCGCTCCGGATCGAGTCCGGCGGCGAGCCAGTCGAGCGCCATGTCGTGCGTGTCGCGCGCGATGCCCGCGACCTCTTCGGCGCCGGAGAGCGTGGTGAGCGCGTGGACGTCGGCGACCATGTAGAAGCACTCGTACTCGTCCTGCAGACGCACCCAGTTCTGCAGGGCGCCGAAGTAGTTGCCGAGGTGGAGCCTGCCCGAAGGACGCATCCCGGAGAGGATTCTGCCGTCCGCCATAGTTCGCGTGTCTCCCGGGCGCCGGGGTGTGGGAAGGCGCCTCGCCCATTATAGGGGCGCGTTGTTGCGTGCTGCGCGCGCAGTCCCCCCAGGGGGAGGGGGTTACGCGCCGCAGGCGAAATCCTGTCTCCCCCCGAGGGGGAGATGTCCCGAAGGGGCAGAGAGGGCGAGGGACGCCGAATGCGTAGTCTCACCCTCCCGAAGACGAGGGAGGGGATTATTCGTCGGCGTAGTCGTCGTAGATGCTCTCGAACTTGCCCAGTTTGAAGCGGGTCATGTTGCGGCAAACGGCGGCCACGCGCTGCTGGGCGTCGTCGGTCGACGCGAGCTCGGCGAGCATATTAGCCGAGCGCTCGGTGTGCTCGATGTCGGCGCCCTTGTGGACGACGAAGAACTCCATGGCGTCCTCGGGGATGCCGTAAGAGCGGAGGTGCGCGTCGAACTCGGAGGCGTAGCGCTGCACCATGGTCTCGTTGGTCAGGGCGTTGGCGAGCAGTTCGGGCGGAGTCGCGAGGTACATATCGTGGAGGCAGGCGGCGGTGTGGGCGAGACAGCCGAAGGTGGGCAGCGCGTTCTCGAAGTCCGCGTCAGTCAGGCCGAGCGCAAAGCCGAAGCGCTTGCACATCTGGGGATGAGTCCACTCCTCATACATGATGCCGCCGTAGACGCGGAAGAGGTCGTTTGTAGCGGCGGCCTGCACAGCGCCGAGGGCCGCGGCCTTGAGGATGCCCATGTTGTGGCGGTAATGCTGAATGGCGAAGCCCTGCATTCGGCGCTTCGTGAGCTTGCCGGCGCGCAGGTCCGCGAAGTAGCGGCTTTCGAGGAGCCGCTCGACGCCCGGCTCGATGATGTCGGCGATGACTCCGTCGATGAACTGCCGTGCCGGGGCGCTGGTCGCCATGACGTTCCTCCTGTTCCTGCGGAACTGCCCTCTCCCTCAGGGGGAGGGAGTTAGGGCGCATTGTGCGAGCGGGGGTGGGGCAGGTCAAGGACGGCAGACGCTTGCGCGGACGGCGCCCGCTCCCGTACCTTGCATTCGATGACCGGATTCCCCTATCGGCCGCGGCTGCTGCGCGTCCACCCGCTGGACTCGCCGGTCGTCGCGCTTGCGGTGCGGACGCGGAGCGGAGCGAGGGGACGCAACGGCGGTATTTCAGGCGTCAGCGCGGTGAAGTTCCACGGCGACCGCGTGCTCGATACGTTCGCCGCATCGGGGGCCGCGGGGCTGGGTGGGCTCCGGGCGTTCGTGGGCGATTCGCCCGTCGCCGCGCACGGCCTGCCGGAGGCGCTCGGCGCCGGCGGCAACCTGGAGGTGTGGGACACACAGGAGCTTGCCGGGCTCATCATTCCGGCGAGCGCGGGCGATTCGCTGGAGCTGCTCGCGGAGCATCTGGGCGTGTCCGCCCCTGCGGACGCGGAACTGACGCAGGCGGTGTACCGCGCGCTCGTCGAGCGGACGCGGGAACTGCCGGCGAGCGTGCTCCGGCGGCTGTCGGAGTTCCTGTGGCGGGCGCAGAGTCCGCTGGCCGAGCTGGTCGACGCGCTGGCGGAGTCGCCCGCAACCATGGAGGCGGGGCCGATCGGGGGACTGGACCCGAAGGAGGTCGCCTCGCGGCTGGAGCGGCGGCGAGCGCTCGGGCAACCGAACGCTCCGCGGCAGGCGCAGCCGGACGAGGTTGAGAAGCTGCTCTCGCAGGACGGCCCGCTGGCGCGGCGGTTTCCCCGCTACGAGGCGCGGGCGCAGCAGGTGGAGATGGCGAAGGCCGTGGCGCGAAACCTCGACCCCGGCGCAGGGGCCGGAGACCGGCAACTGGTTGTGGAGGGCGGCACAGGCATCGGGAAAACGGTGGCCTACCTGCTGCCCGCGATCCTGTTCGCGGCGCGCAATAACGCGCGAATAGTCGTTTCGACGAACACCATCAACCTACAGGAGCAGCTCGTGGGGAAGGACATTCCCGACCTGCTGGCGGCGCTGGAAGGCGAGCCCGGACTCGATCTCTCGGGGTTCCGCTACGCGCAGTTGAAGGGCAAGGCGAACTATCTATGCCTGCAGCGATGGCAGGCGATGGCGAACGCGGACACGGGCTCGCCCGACGACGCCCGCGCGCTTGCCAAGACGCTCGCGTGGCTGCGGGAGACGCGCACCGGCGACCGCTCGGAGCTGCGCCTCTCCGGGCGCGAACTCGGCGCGTGGGACCGGATGAACGCGAGCAAGTTCGGCACGTGCTCCGGCGCGCGGGAAGCGGCGTGCTTCTACCGTCATGCCAGGGAGGAGGCCGCCGCGGCGCACCTGCTGGTGGTGAACCACTCGCTGCTGCTGTCCGACCTCCAGGTCGAGGGGTCGCTGCTGCCGGAGTACGACTACCTGATCATCGACGAGGCGCACAACCTGGAGGCGGAGGCGACGCGGCAGTTCGGGTTCCGGGTGACACAATCGACGGTGGAGGACATCGCCGAACGGCTGGGGGCGCTCACGCACGGTGTCGGCGCTTCCGCGCAGGCGAGCGTCCTGGCGCCGGAGCGGAAGGAGACGATGCTGCGGCGGGCGGAAGAAGCGCAGGCGCCGCTGTACCGCGTGCGCGATGCGTGGGCGCAGCTGACCGCCGGCATGGAGCGGTTCGTGCGGGGCCAGCGCGGCGCGGACTCGGAAGAGAGCGAGGTGCGCATCACCCAGGCGCAGCGCGCGCAGCCGGACTGGTCGGAGTTGCAGGTCGCGGGGACCGATTTCGAGCAGGCCGCGAACGAGGTGGAACTGAAGGCGGAGGCACTGTTGCAGGAGGCGGAGGGCCTCTCCGCGTCGGTTGTGCCGGGGCTCGACGAACTGAAAGGGGACCTCGCCGAGTGGCTCGGCGACCAGGCCGCCGCGCGGGAGAGGGTGCGCGAGTTCGTGAACCATCCCGACGCGCACACGGTGTACTGGATAGGACGCGGGTCGAACCTGTCCCTCAACGGGGCTCCCCTCGACGTGGGCGCCCGGCTGCAGGAGGAACTGTTCGGGAGCAAGAAGGGGGTGGCGCTGACGAGCGCGACGCTGACCGTCGCGGGGGGGTTCGCGCACGTCCGCTCGCGCCTGGGCATCGAGGCGCCGGAGGAGCTCGCCCTGGGGTCGCCGTTCGACTACGAGAAGGCGGCGCTGTTGTGCCTGCCGACGGACGTCCCGGAGCCGAACGCCAACGGCTACGGCGAGGCGGTTGCGGAGGTGATCCGCATCCTCGCGGAGACGGCCGGAGGGAAGACGATGGCGCTGTTCACGTCGCACGCGGGCGTCCGGGCCACGGCGGCGAAGCTGCGCCCCATCCTTCCGCGCCGGGGAATCGACGTGCTGGCGCAGGGGGTCGACGGCTCGCCGCAGCAACTGCTCACGCGGTTCCAGCGCAGCCCGGAGGCTGCATTGCTGGGCACGGCGTCGTTCTGGGAGGGCGTCGACGTGGGGAACGAGGCGCTGAAGGTGCTGGTGGTGGCGCGGCTGCCCTTCAACGTGCCGACCGAGCCCATCTTCGCGGCTCGGTCGGAGGAGTACGAGAACTCGTTCATGCAGTACGCCCTGCCCCAGGCGGTGCTGCGGTTCCGGCAGGGGTTCGGCAGGCTCATTCGCAGCAAGGGCGACCGGGGCGTCGTCGTCGTGCTCGACAGCCGCATCGCCACGAAGCAGTACGGGCGCACGTTCCTCAGTTCGATACCGCCGGCGACGGTGCGGCGGGGGCCGTTCCGCCAACTCGCGCCGGAGGTGGCGCAGTGGCTGGCGGATGGGTCCCTCTCTGCCCTCCGGGCGTCTCCCCCAAGGGGGGAGACATCCTTGGAACCGTAATGGAGCCGGTCTTCCTCGCGGTCGACGGGCCGCTCGACCTGGCGACGTCGCTCGCGTCGGGACAGTGCTTCCGGTGGCGCGTCGACGGTCGGGGACGGTGGGTCGGCGTGCTGGAGCGGGACGTCGTCCGGCTCGCGGCGGTCGACGGCGGGCTGCTGATCGAGAGCGCGCCAACGCCCCCGGACGAGATGACGGAGGCGGTGGCCGCGTACTTCCGGCTCGACGACGACCTGGGAGCGACGCAAGAGCGCATCGGCTGGGACGAGCGGGTGCGGGCAGGCATCGCGGCGTACCCGGGGATGCGGGTGTTGCGCCAGGCGCCGTGGGAGATGCTCGCGTCATTCATCCTGTCGTCGACATCGAACATCCCGCGCATCAGCCGGACGGTCGAGCTGCTGGCGTCGACGCTGGGCGAGCGAGTGGGACTCGCCGACGCCGAGCGCTTCACCTTCCCGGGGCCGGAGCGCATCGCCGAGGCGGGCGAGGCGCGGCTGCGGGAACTCGGCTGCGGGTTCCGGGCGCCCTATCTGGCGCGGGCGGCCGAGACTGCGGCGTCGGGCGGCCTGCCGCTGGCGAGCCTGCGGCGGGCGTCGTACGACGACGCGCTGGCGTCGCTGGTCGCGCTCCACGGCGTGGGCGAGAAGATCGCGGACTGCGTGATGCTGTTCTCGCTCGAAAAGATGGAGGCGTTTCCGGCCGATCGGTGGGTGATCAAGGCGCTGCACGAGTGGTACGGGCTGCCGGAGAACGCGAAGTACGGAGAGATGCGGACGTGGGCGTGGGAACGGTTCGGGGCCGACGCGGGGTACGCGAACCAGTACCTGTTCTGGAACGTGCGCCAATCGACGCGTCCGTTGCGGTCGACCGCGACCATTGAGTTGGAACGCTAGGGAACGACGTTGTTGACCACTACGCGGCCACTCTTGATCACCGCGAGCACCCTGCCGACAGCCGTGATGTCCTGGTCAGGTTGGCCGTCAACGATCAGCAGGTCCGCCTCTTTCCCCGGGGTTGCTGCGCCGACCTCGCCGTCGATGTGCAGGGCCCTTGCGTTGCCGCTCGTCGCGGCCTGGATCGCCGCGAGAGGAGAGAGCCCTGCCTCGACCATCGCCGCCAGCTCGAGATCGAACCGGCCGAACGGGTACACCCCCCAGCCGCAGTCGGACCCGGCCATGAGCTGAACGCCGCGTTCGAACAGCCAACCGGTGTGCTGCAAAGTCGTGGCGTGGCCGGCCCGCATGCGGTTCAGGAGCGCGGCCTCTTCGTCGGTCGCGACGCCCTGGTCGACTCGCTCCTGAAGGAGCGGCAAGCGGCTCCGCGTGATGTGCAGGGTCGGGTTTACCCGCACCTCCCGCTCCGCGATGAGGTCGGCCAGGCGGTCATCGAACTCTCGATTGCCCGATTGGTCTGCGAACCAGCCGTGCATAATCATGTCGAACCGGGCGTCGATGACCATGCGCATGGCCTCGTTCGACCGGCAGTGGGCCGCGATGGGCAGCCCTCGGCGATGCCCCTCTTCCGCGATGGTCTCCAACTCCTCGGTGGAGAAGGCGGGGCGGAAGGGGTCCGTCCCAAGCGTGCTTCCGCCTGTCGCCATCACCTTCAGGAAGTCCGCGCCCTCCTTGATGAGCTGGCGCGCCGCCTTTTGCACGCCTTCCACGCCGTCCGCCTCCGAGCCCATGAACCAGCAGTGCCCGCCGGTAGTAGTGATCGGCCGCCCAGAGGCAAGCACGCGAGAACCGCGCACGACGCCCTGGCGAATACCCTCCTTGAGACGGAAGGTGGTCTCGTTCCAGCCGCCGCAGTCGCACACGGTGGTCACCCCCGTTTCGAGGGCGCGCTCGACGTTGTGCGCAGAGCGCAGCAGCCGGATGTAGTCGTCGTCTTCCCGGTGGACGTCCTCGCCGCGCCGTCCGTTTCCCGGCATGTTCGTGTGCGTATGGCAATCGATGAGGCCGGGGAGCAGCGTTCCCGTGGGGAAGTCGAGCCGCTCCCTTGCGGACCCGCCGGGCGGGGCCAATTCAGAGGCCGGCCCCACGGCGGCAATCCTCGACCCCTCGATCCGCACGGCCATGGCTTCGGACGCAGCGGCGCCCGATCCGTCGATCAGCCGACCGGCTGTGATCGTGAGGGGGAAATCGGCTCGAGATTGCACGGCGACACCTTACGCTATTCGCCACTTGGGTGGAGCGGGCAACACGGAAAGGCAATGCTCCCTTAGAATACCAGCATGGACTTCGGCACGCTCCGGGACGATATCGCGGCGACGCGTTCGATGACCTACCTGAATACGGGCTGGGCGGGCCCTTCGCCGGCCCGGGTCCTGCGCAGGATGGCCGAGGCCGTGGAGACCGAGAGCGCGCTCGGCCCCGCGGGGCCGGAGGGCCGGGACTTCACCCGGCGCACGGGCCAAGAGGCCATCGCGGGGGCGGCAGCCCTATTCGGCGCCGCCGACCACGAGGTGCTGCTCACGCACGGCACGACCGAAGGCGTCAACATCGTGCTCCACGGCCTGACCTGGGCGCCGGGCGATGAGATGCTCACAGCAGACCTGGAACATCCTGCGTTAGCCGTGCCGGCGCGCCTCCTGGAGGAGCGCCACGGCGTCGTCGCCAAGCGGACCGACTTTCCGGCTGACGCCACGGCGGAACAGATGCTGGAGGCGGTCGAGCAGCGACTATCGAAGAGGACGCGCGTGGTCGCGCTCAGCCATATCCAGTATTCGTGCGGCCTGCGGATGCCGGTGCGCGAGATCGCCGAGGCGGCCCACCGGGCGGGCGCACTAGCGCTTATCGACGGTGCCCAGACCGGCGGTCACATCAGGCTCGGCGTCCATGAGCTCGACGTCGACGGCTACGCGATCTCCGGGCAGAAGTGGCTGCTCGGACCGACCGGCGCCGGCGCGCTGTTCATCCACGACCGTTTGCGCGAACAGTTGAGGCCCCTCTTTTCGATGCTCCCCGATACGGACCAGGCGCCAACCCTCAGCGCATACGGCATGACGTCCCAGGGCGTGGGGATTATGGCCGGATTCGCGGAGGCCCTGACCATCGCGAACGAACTGGGCGCCGGCACGATTGAGGAGCGGACGCTCGACTTGGGGATGCGGCTCAAGGCGGAGCTCGCGGGAATCGCCGGCGTGCGCCTGACGGGGCCGGCCGAGCGCGACGTCTCTTGCGGGCTTGTGTCCATCGCCGTGGACCGCTGGGACCCCCGCGAGTTCACCGAAGCGCTCTGGGAGAGCAGCCGGGTCGTAGCCCGCGCCGTTGGCTACCCGCCCGCCATCCGTTTCAGTACGGCTCATTTCAATCTCGAAGAGGACATCGACCGGGCTGCCGAGGCGGTCCGCGATCTGGCGAAGCAGACGACCGGTCCGTAGGGCCGATCGGGAGAACCCGAGGAAGCCAGGGAGGAAACAATGAAATTCGTAATGTACAACGACAACCAGCCGGGCATTCTGACCGATGCGGGCGTGATTGACATCGGCGACCTCTGCCCCGGAGGCGGCCAGGCCGCAATGGTCCATCTCATTGCCAACTACGACGACCTTAAGTCCCAACTCGAGGCCCGCGCCTCCGAGGGCGCTCCGGTCGCCGGCGCGCAGCTGCAGGCGCCGCTGCCACGCCCCAACAAGATCCTCTGCATGGGCGGCAACTACCGCGAGTTCGGCGCACGAGAGCCCTCGCCGATGTGGGGCTTCACCAAGAGTCTCCACAGCATTCTGGGCCCGGGCGGCACTGTGGTCCTCCCTGACATAGACGCCAACATCTTTCACCATGAGGCGGAGCTCGTGCTGGTCTTCGGCAAGGGCGGCAAGGACATCCCGGCGTCGGAGGCGATGGACTACGTGTTCGGCTACACGGCGGGCGTGGACGTCTCGGCGCGCATGCCGGCACCCGGCGGCGGCCGTGCGCCCAACACGCTGCCTATCGCGGAGCACAAGTCGCACCCCACCTTCTGTCCCCTTGGCCCCTGCATCGTGACCAAGGACGAAATCGCGGACCCGGAGAAGTTGCAGGTCACCCTGAGCGTCGACGGCGAGGTGCGCGGCAACTACAACACCGACGACCTCGCCCACTCCATCGCCGAGTCGATTGAGTACGTGGCGGCTATCGAGGAGATCAGCGCCGGGGACGTGCTCTTCATGGGCACCAATCACCAGGGGCTCGGCGCGATGCAGGACGGCGACGCCATCGAGATGAGCTTGGAGGGCGTGGGCAGCTTCACCTTCACGGTTAGCGACCCGCTCAAGCGCCGTTGGCCCAAAGGCATCGACGAGGCGTCGGCCCAGGACGTGCGCGAGGGCGCCGGCGGCCCCGGCCGCCGCGCCCGACCCCTACCGGCCGAATAGCGGCAGCCAGCGCAGCGGCGCCTATCGCCGGTAGGCGCTGCTCCGCAGCAGCCGTCCGGGGTAGGCCCCCGTGTGCTCGCCCTGCTCTATGAGCGGCTCGCCGTTCACGATGGTGCACGAGACACCCCAGCTGGGACGGCGCATCCGCACCGCGTCTCCAGGGTAGTCGGCGACCTCGTCCAGCTCGCCCGCGCCGATTGCGTCCGGGTCGAACACCGTCAGGTCGCCGGCCATGCCGGGCCTGATCAAGCCCCGGTCGTGCAGCCCGAAGGCGCTCGCGCCCATGAAGGTGAGCTTCCTCACAGCCTCTTCGAGGGAGAGCGCGCGCTGGTCCCTCACCCAGAAGGACAGCAGGAACGTCGAGAAGTGGCTGTCGCAGCGGCGGGTGACGTGCGCCCCGCCGTCCGAGAGTCCGGGCAGCACGAACGGGTCAGCCAGCACCTCCGCCATGGCCGACGTGCTGACGTCGGAGCGGAAGTAGAAGAGGGTATTGAGGTCCTCTTCGAGCGCAAGGTCGAGGAATGCGTCCAGAGGCTCCTTGCCGGTCTCTTTGGCGATATCGCTCACGCTCCGCTCGACGTAGCCCCGGTGCTGGTCCAGCGCGACTCTGGCCACGTGCAGCAGATCCCACCGCACTGCGGGAACCGCGGGGTTCCGCTTGTCCGGCGCGTCGGCGTCGGCTTTGAGGCCGGCGCGCACAGCCGGGTCGCGGAAGGCCAGGCGCTTCTCCTCGGGCGAGCTGCTCATCACCGGCAGCCAGTGGGCGAAGCCGTCGAAGCTGCCCACGGTGAGCAGCGTCCACCGGGCGGTGTTTTCGAGGAAGGGCGACACCATCGCGTACATCCGCACGTCGTTCCCCATGGAGCCCTCGCGGCCTGCGAGGCTGGAGATCACGGGGCGACCGGTCGTTCGGGCCGCGCGCGTGAGCAGCCCCTCCGACAGCTCGATGCGTTCGGAGTCGCCGAACTGGATGGAGCCGGCCCCCGCCTCGGTGAGGGCTTGGGCGACGGCGAGGAATTCCTCGGGCGACGCGACGTTCGCCGGAAGCAGGCGGTTTTCGAGGTCCATGTGGCGCAGGTTGCGCTCGGAGGAGAGTCCGAGGGCGCCCGCTCGGACGCCTTCGAGCACGATCTCCTTCATCTGCCCGATCTGCTCCGGAGTCGCGGCTGCGGCGTAGGCCGCCTCGCCCATAACGTGGCGGCGGACGGCTGAGTAGCCGATGAGCGCGCCGACGTTCACGCCGAGCCTGCGGTCGAGCGTCTCCAGGTACTGCGGGACGGACTCCCACGACCACTCGACGCCGGCCTGCAACGACCCGATGGGTATGGCTTCAACCCGTGAAAGCATGGAGACGAGGTCGGCGCGCTCCTCCGGCCGGGCTGGGGCGAGCCCCAGCGAGCAGTTGCCGTTGATGACGGTCGTGGCGCCGTGATAGCAGGCGAACGTGCAGAGGGGGTCCCAGAGCGCCTGGGCGTCGTAGTGGCAGTGGTTGTCTATGAAGCCGGGAGCGATTACCTGTCCCTGCACGTCGATTACCCGCCTGGCGGACGAGCCCAGCTTGCCGGTCTCCACGATCCGCCCGTCTACAACGCCGACGTCCCCCACGTAGGAGGGCCCGCCGGAACCGTCCACGACGCGTCCGTTCTTGAGCAGCAGGTCGTAACTCATGGTCATCCTCCCTGGAAGCTTGCCGCGGCAGCCTCCGGAACCGCTATGTCGTACAGACGGCAGACGTTGGAACTGAGGACTTTCGTTCGCGCTTCAGGCGAGAGATGCCCCAGATGCTCGGCTATCACTCTGCGCGAGTTCGGCCAAGTGGAGTTGGCGTGCGGGTAGTCGTTTGACCACATGCAGGCGTCCTCTCCCCAGCTCGACAGGTACCGGGTACCGATGGGGTCGTTGAAGAAAGTCGCGTATATCTGGCTGGCGAGGTATTCGCTCGGCAGTTTGTCCGGAGCCGGGCCGGGCTCACGGTCCCGGTGCCTGCCCAGGTAGTAGCCCCATTGCTGGAGCGCGAACGGGACCCAGCCTATCTCGTTCTCAACGAGCACGATCCTGAGCTCCGGGAACCGGTCCAGCGCCTTGTAGAAGATCAGGTCGAAGAGGCTGTCCATCACCTCCGCGATCTTGATGTTCACGCTCGACCGGTAGTGCTCCGTGCCGTGGCGAAGATGGGCCTTCTTCATGTAGCCGTGGCCTGTGAGGATGTGGAGGCTCACCGGCATCCCGAGGTCCTGGGCGGCGGCCCAGAAGGGGTCGTAGCGGTCCGACGAGAACGGCATGTCCTCGGGCGGATTCTGCCAGATCATCGCGCCCCGCAGGCCCGCGTTCCGGCAGCGTTCCAGCTCGGCGACGGCGTGCTCCACGTCGTACAGCGAGATGAGCCCGATCCCGAACAGACGATCGGGACTGACCGAGCAGTACTCGATCAGCCAGTCGTTGAATGTGCGGACGCACGCCTCCTGGAGCGGCACGTCCTCTATGCGAAAGAGCGTCATTCCGCGGGTCGCGTAGAGCACTTCCAGGCTTACGCCGTCCACCGCCATCTCCTTCAGCCGTTCGTTCGGGTCCCAACCTCCGGGCTTGGACTTGTCGGAAGCAGTACCGGGAAAGGTGGGGGCTTGAGGGCGGAGGGCCTTGGGCAAGCGGGTCGCCCACAGGTCGGCCGGCTCCATGACGTGAGAGTCGGCGGAAATCAGCAGTTCGTTGATGGCCTGTTCCGTGCTCGCGTTCGCAGTCGTCGTGGTCATGGCCGCCCTCCTGCCCTGCGGGCAGCGCCGCCAGGCTTCCGGCGCGAGGCAGGACAACCTGAAGGCGCGTCTCCGCGGCACTTAACCACCGCGCCAAGCGGCTGTCAATCAGCGGCGCCCCGGTCCTCCGGCCACCCCGGTGGAGACGCTCTCTCCCGTGGAGTTGGATGGGGTATCCTCGCGGCCATGAGCGTGGAACCCGACCTCGCGGGCAAGGTCGCACTGGTTACCGGCGGCAGCCGGGGCATCGGGCGACAGCTCGCTATCGCCATGGCGCGCTGCGGCGCCACGGTCGTCGCAACGGCGCGGCAGCTCGACTCGTCGCCGGGGTCGGGCGGGACGCTTCGGGGGACCGTCGAGGCGATAGAGGCGGCGGGAGGTTCGGCGGTCGCCATTCCGGGCACGATTACGACGCCAGAGGGCGCGAGGGCGCTCGTCGAGGAAACCGTCGAGCGGACTGGCCGCATCGACGTGCTGGTGAACAACGCCGCCGTGTACCCGGAGGGCCCGATTGCGGAGACGGCGCCGGAGGAGTGGGAGTACGCGGTGGCGGTGAACCTGAACGCGGTGTTCTACCTGACGCGCTACGCGCTGCCGGTGATGACGCGTCAGGGCGGCGGGCGCATCGTGAACGTGTCGACCGACATGGTGCTGCGCTACCGCGCGGAGCGGATCCCGTACAGCGCGACGAAGGCGGCGATGGACCACCTGTCGTTCGGTCTGGCGGAGGAGACGCGGGCGGACAACATCGAGGTGATCGTGTGGACGCCGGGGTACGTGCGCACGGACATGGGCGGCCCGGACGCGCGCGATCCGGTGGAGAGCGTGGAGGAGTCGTTCCTGTGGATGCTGGCGCAGCCGCCGATGTCGCTGACGGGTCGTCTGCTGCGCAAGATCGAGTTCGGGGAGACGTGGGGATTGGAGTGACAGGCCGGGAACGGGATTCGTCCGTTCCCGACGCGGCGCTTTGTTCCCCATCCGCCATGGGACGCGTACACTCAGGAGGCGCGAACAGCGGCGTACTATTCGGCGCACTCGCCGAAACGGAGGACAGACAGTGGGATACAAAATTGTGATTTGGGCGGGCATCATCGCAACGGTCGCGCTCATCGTCGTGGACATTGCGTTCCAGGTGAACACCCCTGCGGAAGGCGTGGGTCTGCTCACCGTCGGAGCGGTGCTGTGGCACCACATCAAGATTGAGCACGGGCAGCAATAGCGCGCCAATGCGCGCGGGGCGTGAGGCTCCTCACTGAGGCGTCCCGGGGCGCTGAGGGGGCGTCGTGCGGGCTCGGTGGGCTACTCCTCAGCCATCTTCCGGAGTAGATGCTCTGCGATGGGGATTGCTATGGGCGCGGCCGCCGGATTGCTCACGCCAAAGAACAACTCGAATAACGGCGACCCCCTACTGTTCCGAAGGATTCCGCGAGTCGACGCCATTGCGGGGAAGACACTTGTGAGCCTCCTGCGATAAGGGTCTGCAACGATGTCGGCTCCCCGATGCCTCACCGTAGCCTGCTCGCCCCATAAGTCTGGCTGCAGCGACTGCTGATAGATGGAGTCCCAGTGCGTGCGCCCTCCGAACACTTGGTCAAGCTTGGCCTGTAGAGGCGCTGCGGGTTCACTGCCCGTT
>DAOUKL010000035.1:0-8551 GCA_034421335.1 Dehalococcoidia bacterium
GTCCCCACGGTCCCCGTCCACATCAACACGTACTTCCCTCCGAACCAGCCGACGCCCGAGCGCTGCTGGAACTTCGGCAAGGCGATCCGCGAAGCCGTTCTCGATTGGGACAGCGGGACGCGCGTGGCGGTCCTCGGCTCCGGCGGCTTCAGCCACTTCGTCGTCGACGAGGAGATCGACCGGCGCTCCCTCAAGGTGATCGAAGAGCGCGACGAGCAAGGAGTCGCCGCCCTGCCGACGGAGCGGCTCCAGGCCGGGACATCCGAGATACGGAACTGGTTCGCGGCTGCCGGGGCTATGGGCGACGATATGGAGTTCGACCTGTTCGACTACGTCCCCTGCTACCGCTCCGCCGCGGGCACGGGCTGCGCCATGGCGTTCGCCAAGTGGTCGTAGGCTAGCCGCCCTCCCCACAGGGGTGGGGCGAGGGATGAGCGCGCAGCGCTCGGGAAGAGGGCCCGTCGTTCCTGCGAAAGCAGAAACCTCGCCCCCATTCTCCCCCGAGGGGGAGATGCCCGAAGGGCGGAGAGGGCGGCGCGCGGAGCGCGCATCCCAAGCGCGCCGCGCGTCCCGCCCCTGCGTCACCACCCCAGCGCGGCCTCCGCGGCGAGCGCCGCGAACGCCAGCGCGAGGTAGAGCAGCGAGAATTTGTACGCCGCCAGCGTCGACGCGCGATCGGGCGCGTCGGCGAGCAGCGGCAGCGACAGCCGCAGCCAGTTCAGGCCCAGCAGCGTCGCGACAGCCGCGAACAGCCAGCCGCCGTACCCCGCGGCGAGCGGCAGCCACGCCATCGCCGTCAGCAGCGCGATGTACAGCAGCACCTGGCGCGCCGTGTCGCGCTGGCTCGCCACCGCCGCAAGCATCGGGACTCCCGCCTCGGCGTAGTCGTCCCGGAGCAGCATCGACAGCGTCCAGAAGTGCGGCGGCGTCCAGAAGAAGACGAACGCGAACATGTACACGCCGACGACGTCGATCTCTCCCGTCACCGCCGCCGCGCCGATGAGCGGCGGAAACGCGCCTGCGGCCCCCCCGATCACGATGTTGTTCCACGACCGGCGCTTCAGCAGCAGCGTGTACACCAGCACGTAGAACGCAGCCGCGCAGAACGTGAGCGCAGCCGCAAGAGCGTTCGCCCCCAGCGCCATCAGCGCCGTCGCGATCAGCGTGAGCGCGACGCCGACGACCAGCGCCGCCCTCCGGCTCATCTCCCGCGCCGGAACCGGACGCTCCCGCGTACGGCGCATCACCGAGTCGATGTCCGCGTCGAGCCCCTGGTTGACGGCGTTCGCGCCCGACGCCGCGAGCGCGCCGGCGACCATCACCGTCAACAGCACCACGGCGTCCGGCGGCCCCCCGGCGGCCTTCCACGCGCCAGCCGCGCCGGTGAGCACCAGCAGCGAGACGACGCGGAGCTTGGCGAGCGCGGCGAACCTGCGCAGCATCGACGTCATCGGCGCGCTTGACCGAGCAGCGCGAAGCTCAACTGCGCCACAACCGCCCACCACACCGCGGCGGCCAGCCCCAGGTGGAGCACCCGCAGCACCTGCGGCAGTTCCAGCCATACGGCGCTCACGCCGACCCCCACCTGGGCGGCGGCCAGCGACGCCGCAAGCGCGCTCATCCGCAGCGTCCATCCCCCGCCCGCCCGCGCCTTCCACGCCGTCCACGCGAGCGCCAGCAGCAGCAGCGTCGCCGCTATCCGGTGCACGGAATGCACGCCGGCGGCCTCGAGGCTGCTCCGGCTGTCGCACAGCGGCAGACCGGGACACCCAGCGCTCTGGCCCGTGCCCACGATCACGCCGCCGGCCAGCACGACGAACCCCGCCGCCACCGCGAGCGCGCGCCACCGGCGAACGTCCGGCGGCGGCGACAGCCGCACGTCGAGCGCCCGGGCCGAGCCCGCCGTCAGCAGCGCCAGCGTCAGCAACGAGAAGGTCAGGTGCGCGAGCCGCACCATGGGATGGAGTTCCGTCAGCACCGTGATCCCGCCCAGCACGGCCTGCGCCAGCACCGCCGCGAGCGCCCCCACGAGCAGATGCGACGTCAGCCGGTCCACGCTCCGCGCCCGGAACGCCAGCAGCGCCGAAGCCGCAATCACCAGCATCGTAACGCCGGCGTAGGCCCGATGGCCGAACTCGATCGCCCGCGCGCCCTCTATCTCCGGTATCAGCGCGCCCTCGCACAGCGGCCAGTCCGGGCAGCCGAGCCCGGAGCCGGATACGCGCACCCACGAACCGTAGGCGATCAGCCCCAGCGTCAGCGCCGACGCCGCGAGGGCGAGCCAGCCCGCGCGGCGAACGCCGACCGCAACCGCGTCCGGGGACGGCATCGGTCTACGCGCTCCTGACCGACATCACGACCAGCAGCGCCAGCAGCCCCGCCGGCAGCAGCGTCCATACCGCCTCCGCAGGACGCGCCCCCCATATCCCGCGCCGCTCGACGGCGCGCACCGGCATCCGCAGCGCGGCGACAACGATGGCCGCCTCCGCCAGCGCCATCAGTCCGACTACAATCCAGAATCCCACCGTGGGCACGAATAGATATGCTACCGTAAGCCCCGCCCCTACGCCACCGCAGCCTGCCCCCTCCCCCGAAGACGGGGGAGTAGATGCCCGAAGGGCAGAGAGGGCGGATCGGCCCCCTCCCCCGAAGACGGGGGAGGGCTGGGGTGAGGGTTGCGCCCGCAGGGCGCATCCGTCGCCTGCGCAAGCAGGAATCTCGCATCCCTGTCTCCGCCTCCGGGGGAGATGCCCGAAGGGCAGAGAGGGCAAGCAAGGAGCCACGCATGGACGTACGCGAAGAACTGATCGACCTCCCCGTGGACGGCGGCGAGATGGCCGTTTGCCTCTGCTACCCCGACAGCTCGCAGCCGCTGCCCGCCATCGTGATGGTCCACGACGCGAACGGCCTCTCGGAGAGCGCCCGCGCGCAGGCGCGCTGGATCGCCGAACAGGGGTTCGTCGTCGTCGCCCAGGACACGTTCCACAACGCGGGGCGCCTCCTCACCATGGACGCGCTCGGAGGCGGCGACGAGGCCACCCGCCGCATCCGCCAGGGCATGACCAACGACGGCCATCGCGCCGACCTCGTCCGCCTCGCCGCCTACCTCCGCGAGCAGCCCGGCGTCAGCGGGCGCGTCGGCGTAACCGGCTTCTGTCTCGGGGGGCGCATCACGTTCCTCGGCGCGACCCTCGGCGACGTCTTCGACGCCGCCGTCGCCTTCTACCCCACCCGCCTCCGAGAGTCCGACCCCGCCATCCCCGGTTCGCCGCGCCCCATCGACGACGCCGGCGCCATCGGCTGTCCCCTGCTCATGTTCTTCCCGGAACTCGACTCGTACAATCCCGCCGAGGGCGTCGAGGTCATCCGCGCGGCCTGCGGCGGCGCCCAGGCGCCCGTCGAGGCCGTATGGGTCGAGAGCGCCGACCACGGCTTCGCGCAGCCCACCGGCGCCAAGCACCACCCCGAGCGCAGCGCCGAGGCGTGGGAACGCGCTTTCGAATTCTTCCGCCGCCATCTCGCGTGAACCCCAGGAGACGACATGGACATCATCGAGCAGGACATCGACATCGCAACTCCCGACGGCCCGATGGCCGCGCCGGGCGCAAGGCCCGCGACGGGCGGCCCCCACCCCGCCGTCATCGTTGTCATGGAGGCGTTCGGCGTGAACCCCAACATAACCGGCATCGCCTCGCGCTTCGCCGAGCAGGGATACGTCGCGCTCGCCCCCGACCTCTTCCACCGCAGCGGACGCCTCCGCTACGCCCCCTACGACAAACTGCAGGAGATGCGCGCCGAACTCCGCGTCGGCTTCTCCGACGCCTCCATCGACGCCGACATCCGGGCCGCGATCGAGCACCTCGCCGCCGACCCCGGCGTCAACGGCGCCATCGGCATCGTCGGCTTCTGCCTCGGAGGGCGCATCTCCATGCAGTCCGCCATCCGGGCGCAGGGGCTCTCAGCCGCGGCGGTCTACTACGGGGGCTTCATGTTCCCCGGCGACGATCAGCCGGATGCGTTCCATGCGCTCCGCGAGGCCGGCGCGCTCAGCATCCCCGTCGCCGGTTTCTTCGGCGACGACGACCAGAACCCGACGCCGGAGCAGGCCCGCGCGCTCGACGAACGCCTCACGGCCCTCGGCAAGGAGCATCGCTTCCACTACTACGAGGGCGCAGGCCACGGCTTCTTCTGCGACGACCGCGCCAGCCACCACGCCGAAGCAGCAGCCGACGCCTGGGAGAAGACCCTCGCCTTCTTCGCCGAGAAACTGCGCTGAGGCGCGTCAGGACGAGGCGCCGTAGTAGCGGCGGTTGATGATCTCCGCAGCGATGGCCGCTTTCTCCGGCCGCAGGCCGTCCACGAACGCGGCCCTCACGTAGCACACGCCGTACTCGACGCCCGCGCACTCATCCTCGAACGTATCGTCCCGCATGAGCAGGTACAGATCCCCGAACGCCTGCTGGAAGGCGTCGTCCCCCAGGCTTCCGCGCAGTTCGTAGAACAGCGCGGAGCCCAATCTGTAGTTGCACCAGTCGAAAGCCGCTCGCTTATCCCGCGGAAGGTTTTCCAGCTCGGAGAGACTGCGGAGGCCGAGGCACGAGTCCACGGGCTCGGGAAGCGGAGCGCCGCTATGAGCGCTCTTGGCGAGGCCGTCCATGAAGGTGGCCGCGCCTTCCGCTATCCAGGTGGGGAAGAAGTACCAGTAGGTGTGCGCCGCCTCGTGAGCGACCAGCCCGTAGTCGTCGTAAAAGGGCGGGGCCGTCGAAATGATGGAACTCGGCCCGCCTCCGCCATGGCGCTCCGCGACGTCGGCGACCAGGGTGATGACGTGGCCCCGCGGGTAGGCGACGCCCATGACCGCCTCATGCTGCCGCACCGCGCGCTCCAGCAGGTCCAGGGCCAGCACGGCCTTCTCATCGGACCTCGACGGCCCGGGCCAGATGACTGACGCGACTATCTCTCCGCGCAGGGGCAGTGTGATCCGGCGTTGCAGAGAGATGGTCTGTTCGGCGTCCAGCAGCGTTTCCAGCAGGTCGGGGCGGTTCCTTGCCGTCCGGCCCAGTACTGCGACAACGTTCGTCCGGTCGTCGGTTACCCCGTCGCGCAACGAGGGGTGCGCCAGCACTTGGGGCAGGTATCCCAGGTCCCCCTCTCCTTCCCACATCAGTATGCTCAGCGAACGTACAGCGGCGGCGTCCAGGCTGGTTACCTCTTCCAGGAACGGCATCTCCAGGATGCGCAATGCCGCCGCTCCGTCGGAGCGAACGGCATACCTGCTGGCGATGTTCGCGAGGCTGATGACCGTCTCTGTCTCATCCGCTGTAAGGCCGTCCTGCGCCCAGGGCTTCGCCACCAGAGCGCGGAAGAGCGCCCGCGACTCGACCGCCGTCGCCCGCAGATGGACGAGGGCGTTGCGCTCGGACGGGTCTATGCCGTCCTCCACCCAGCCCAGCGACTTGAGCATCGCAGCCGCAGCCGGGTCTCGTATTTCGAGGTCGAGCAGCGCGACCACGCCGTCCTGGCCCTTCTCGATGCCGCCCTCCAGCGCTGGGCTGAACAGCAGGCGCAGCAGGCCGCTCAAATCCCAGTCTGCGAGGTCCGCCAGGGTCTGCATGATGTACAGCGCCGAGTTGGAGGCGCTGTCGAGGAACGGCATCTCCAGGATGCCCGCGGCGATCTCGCCGTCGGAGCGACTCAGGTCCGAAGCGCGGGTAATGAAGGTGAACTCACGATTGCTGGCGATGCCGTCCCGCACCCAGGGCTTGCCCGCCAACGCCAGCGCCGACCCGGCCGAGCGCGTACCGATGTCCACCAGTTCCGTAATCACCTCATGTTCGCGCTCCGACCAACTGCCGCGGATTGACCATACGTTGCTCGGGGGCGAGTACGTTATGCCGTCCTCCACCCACGGCAACGTCCGCAGCGCAGACCCGACGGCGGAGTTCTCCTGCTCCAGCGCCAGCAGTCCGGCGAGCGCGGCATTGGCGTAGGTGATCTCCCCGCCCAGTTCGGGATGGTCGAGCACCCGCAGCAGACCGTCGAGGTCGGACTGTTCCGCCAGCCTTTCCAGACCCTCGAGGGCGCGGCGGCCAACCCGTCCGTAATCGTCGCCCAGGAAGGGCATCCGCAGGATGCGTAGAGCCGCCTCCTCGTCGCAGGCGGCGATGGCGGTGAACTCGTCGATCAGCGATTCGCGCTCGCCCTCCCCGAAGCGCTCCAGGTAAACCCTGAACGCGGCGGGACCGTTCCCCGCCAAGAGGCGCAGATTGTCCACCACCCGCGGATGGTCGGCCCACGACAAGGACGCTATCGCCTGCTCCTGTTCCGCCGTGATCGGCTTCCCGGTCGGCGCCGGACACCGCGGCTCCGGAGTGGGAGTGGGTGTCGGAGTGGGGGTCGCAGTTGGACGCGGCGTAGGCGTGGGAGTGGCCGTCGGCGCCGGGGTCGGCGTCGGTGTGGGAGTAGCAGTCGGACGCAGTGTCGGAGTAGCACTTGGAAGCGGCGTCGGCGTGGGCGTGGGAGTAGCAGTCGGACGCGGCGTTGGAGTAGCCGTCGGAGTGGGCGCCGGAGTCGGCGTGGTCATGGGAGTGGGCGTGGGGGCAGCCGCTGGGGTTGGGGTTGGCGCAGGCGCCGCCGTCGGGGTAGGCGTGGGCGCAGGCGCGGAACATGCGGTGAGCGCCAACAGCAGCAGACCCAGGACGACGATCAACCAACGGGACAAGGCGGGGGCTCGGCTGGTTCCAGGCGAGATGGCGGGGCGTGTGCTCACGGGACTATCTTATCCTACAGCCCGTAGGACTCCAGGAAGCGCAGCCATATCTCGCTGAGCGTCGGGAACGAAGGCGTCGCGTGCCACAAGCGCTCAAGCGGGACCTCGCCCACGATGGCGATGGTCGCCGCGTGCGTAAGTTCGCCCACTCCGGGGCCGACGAACGTCGCCCCGACGAGCACGCCGCGCTCCTCGTCGACGATGAACTTCGCCCCGCCGGAGAAGCCCTCGCCGAGCAGCGGCGCAGCCGCGACGCCCCAGCCCAGCTCCACCGCGCGGACGTTCAGCGCGCGCTCCCGCGCCGCGCGCTCCGTCAGCCCCACGCTCCCCACCTGCGGGTCCGTGAAAATCACCGCGGGCACGGCGGCGTTGTCCGCCCACGCCGAGGCGTCCTTGCCCAGGATGTGGTCGCCCGCCATGCGCGCCTGGTACTTCCCCTGGTGCGTCAGCAGCGCCCTGCCGTTCACGTCGCCCACCGCGTACAGCCAACCGCCGTCCACGCCCTCCACCTGAAGGTGGTCATTGACTGCAACGAACCGGGTCGCCGATACGCCGACGGTTTCGAGGCCTATGCCCTCCACCACGCCGGCGCGGCCCGCGGCCACGACGACCTCCTCCGCCGTCAGCTCCTCGCCGTTGTCCATCCGGACCGTCGCGCCCGACGCCGTCCGCGCTACCGAGGCGACCACGCACCCCAGCCGGAACACGACGCCCTGCGCTTCGAGCGATGCGATCACCGCCTCCAGCGCGAACGGCTCCAGCGTCCGCGACTCCTGCGGATGCAGGCGCTCCAGCACCGTGACGCTCTCGACGCCGAGCGACTTCCACGCCTGCGCCATTTCGAGCCCCACCACACCGCCGCCGATGATGATCAGGCTCCCCGGCGCGCGCGGCGCCGACGTGATCTCACGGCTCGTCCACGGCGACGACTCCGCGAGCCCCGGTATCGGCGGCACGAACGACAGCGAACCCGTCGCCAGCACCACCGCCTTCCGCGCCTCCAACTCGACCTCCGAGCCGTCGGCCTGCTCGACGACCACGCGCCGCTCGCCGGCCAGCCGCCCCTTGCCCCGCACCAGCGCGGCGCCCACGGAATCGACCCACGCCGCCTGTCCCGAATCGTCCCACCGGCTGGCGAACGCGTCGCGGGCGCGCAGGGCGCGGGCCGTGTCCACCTCGCCGGTAATGGCGCCGCGCGCCGCCGGAACGCGCCGCGCGGCGGCCAGCGCCTCGCCCGGCCTCAGCAGCGCCTTGCTCGGCATGCACGCCCAGTACGTGCACTCCCCGCCCACCAGGTCCGACTCCACGATGGCGGTGCTCAGTCCGCCCGGAGCCGTCCGCCCCGCGACGTTCTCACCCGCCGACCCTCCCCCGATGATGACGACGTCGTACGTCTCCGTCATGCCTGCGCTCCTTCCCTGAATCGCGCTGCCCTGCCCTGCGCGCCTCCGCGGTGCGACCCTCCCCAGCCGGGAACCCTCCGTCATTCCCGCGCAGGCGGGAATCCATCCTCCTGGGTTCGTGGTGAACCTGTCGAACCCAGGGCCATCCTCAACATCGGGCAGTTATACAAGGCCTCCCGTGGGGGAGATGCCCGAAGGGCGAGAGGCCTTACTCCAGATAGCCCTTGTAGATCGCCACCGGCAGGCGCGACCACCGCAGGTGCTCGAACAGCAGTGTGTCGCCCTCCTTGAAATGCCGGTACGTCTCCAGGTCTATCGGAAACCGCACCGGCCCCAGGTTCGTGATGTACCGCTTCGGGGGCAGCGGGTTGTACTGACC
>DAOUKL010000036.1:0-5894 GCA_034421335.1 Dehalococcoidia bacterium
GAGGGTCTGCGCGCGTAAGCCCCCCCCGCCTTGTCCCCGCTCCCCCGCTCTGGTACACTCATGCAAGCTACATATCCGGGAGCTGGGTGTGGCCCGGCTGAGAGGCCCCGCGCATACGGGGCGACCGGTAACCTGATCTGGGTAATGCCAGCGGAGGGACACTGCACAGACCGCTCCCTCCCCCGAAGGCCGAGCGGTTTTTTTGTATGCAGTTGCGGGAGGGCGGCCATGACCAACGATCTGCTGCGCGTCGGCGACTTCACTTTCTCGTCGCGACTCTTCACGGGCACCGGACGCCACCGCAACCCCGACGAACTCGTGGCGTCGCTGGACGCGTCCGGCGCCGAGGTCGTCACGGTCGCCATTCGGCGCCTCGACCTCGGCAACCCGAGCGAGCCGACGATCCTGGACGTCATCGACCCCGACCGCTACACCGTGCTGCCCAACACCGCCGGCTGCAAGACAGTCGACGAGGCGCTGATGGTCGCCCGCCTCGCGCGCTCCCTCGGACTCCCGAATTGGGTGAAGCTCGAAGTCATCACCGACTCGAAGTACCTGCTGCCCGACCCCATCGGCACGCTCGAAGCGGCGAAGGAGCTCGTCGCCGACGGCTTCACCGTGCTGCCCTACATCCACGCCGACCCGGTGCTGGCGAAGCGGCTCGAAGAGGTCGGCTGCGCGACCGTCATGCCGCTCGGCTCCGCCATCGGCTCCGGCCAGGGCATCCACACCGCCGAGGAAATCTCCATCATCATCGAGCAGTGCTCCATTCCCGTGGTGGTCGACGCGGGGCTGGCGACGCCCTCCCACGCGGCGCAGGCGATGGAGATGGGCGCGGACGCCGTGCTGGTCAACACCGCCATCGCGCGCGCCAAGGACCCCGCGCTGATGGCGGAGGCCTTCAAGCTCGGCGTCGAGGCGGGCCGCCGAGCCTACTTCGCAGGCAGGATCGAGGCGCAGCGCTACGCCCAGGCCAGCAGCCCCATCGAGGGCGTCATCCAGGCCACCAGCTGAGGTCGCCGTGACCGCCAAACCGCCGCTCCCCTTCCCTATCGTCGCACTGGTCACCGACCGGCGCCGCGCCGGTGGCGTCGACGCGCTCGTCCGCGCTGTCGAGCAGGCCGTGAGCAACGGCGTGAACCTCGTGCAGATGCGCGAGAAGGACCTGTCCGACGCCGCGCAGATGGAACTGGCCAGGCGTCTGCGCGAGGTTACGGACGGCAGGGCCCTGCTCTTCGTCAACGACAGCGTCAGCATCGCCGAGGCGGCGCGCGCCGACGGCGTCCAGCTCGGAGAGCAGTCGCGCTCGGCAGCGTCGGCGCGCGCCGCAACGGCGCGGCCCATCCTCATCGGCCGCTCGGTGCACGACGCCGAGGGCGCGCAGGCCGCCTCGGAACAGGGTGCCGACCTGCTCATCGCCGGCGCCGTGTTCGACTCGCCGACGCACCCCGGCCAGCCGCCGGCAGGCGTCGAGCTCGTGCGCCGCGCCGTCGTCGCGAGCGCGGCGCCGGTCGTCGGCATCGGCGGGATAACGGCGGCCAATGCCGGGGAGGTTATCGCCGCAGGCGCCATGGGCGTCGCGGTCATCAGCGGCATCCTCGGCGACGCCGACCCCGCGCAGGCCGCCGCCCGCCTCGCCGGCGCGGTGCGCGAGGCATGGGCGGCCAGGAGCGCGAGCGCGCTGAGGCTGATCGTCAACGGCCGCGAGCAGGAGATCGACGCCCCGATGACGGTCGAGGGCTACCTCGAAACGCTCGGCTTCGCCGGGCGGTATGTTGCGGTCGCGCGTAACGGCGAGGTGCTGGAGCGCGGCGCGTTCGGAAGCGTGACGCTCCGCGACGGCGACCGGCTGGAAATCGTGCGGCCCGTGGGAGGCGGGTAGTCCCCGCCCCCGTCATTCCCGCGAAGGCGGGAATCTCGCCCCGTCTCCCCCGAGGGGGAGATGCCCCGAAGGGGCAGAGAGGGCAGTCCGTCCTCCTCGCCCGAAGACGGGGGAGGGCTGGGGTGAGGGCTTACGCGCGAAGCGCGTGACCCGTCTCCCCCCGAGGGGGAGATGCCCCAAAAGGGCAGAGAGGGCGGTTCCCTCATCGCAACCCTCACCCCAGGGTAAGCGCCGCCACGCCCCCCACGATCATCACGACCGCGAGCGTCTTCAGCCCCAGCGTCTCCTTGTCCAGCGGTTCGTTCAGTACGTTCCAGAGGCGGGTGCTCAGCGCCGCCCCGAGTATGAGCGTGATGAGCGGACGCGACGCCGACACCGCGCTCACCGATGACACCTGCCCCAGGTCCAGTGCGATAACGAACGTTAACGCTGCAAGCGGGGCCAATAGACCTTCCGCCAACACCAGCGTGAACAGCGTGTAGAACCGCCGCGAGGCGCGCGTGAACTCGCGCACCGTCGCCGGACGGGCCGCCAGCAGAAAGATGCACCCGCTCATCGCCAACGAACGCCAGGCCTGGATCCCCCACACGTTCATCTCACGCGTCGCCTGCTCGCTCGCCACGAACGCCATCCCCAGCGAGAAGCTCCCGCCCAGCAGCAGGAAGAACGCACGACCCCGCGCGATGCGGAACAGCCCTTGCTCCGGCCTCGCGGACACCAGCACCGCCCCTGCGATCACCACCAGCACCGCCGCCCACTGCAACGGCGTCAGCAGTTCGCCCAGGAACAGCACGGCCACGATGGCCGCGAACACCGGCGCCAGTTGCTGCACAGGAACCGCGCGCGACACCTCCTCGATGCGCAGCGCGTGGAAGAAGAGGAACAGTCCCAGGCCCCACAGCAGCCCGCTCGCCATCGCCCACGGAACGCCGGAGCCGCCGTCGAACCCCACCGTCGGGATCACTGCCGCGAAATAGATGATGCAGATGCACACCTGCATCACCCCGAAGCCCACGTTGAACGCGCCCGCGCTGGGGTACAGGTTGGTCGCCAGGCGCTTGTCCATCACCGTCACCACGGCGAACAACGTGGTGCTGATGAGCACCGCCGTAACCCAGGTCATGACGTTCTCCGGAGCAGGGAATAGGCGGCCCCCCAACGCCGCGAGCTCAACAGTCCGCCATGCTATCACTCCGCGCCTTTCTCTCCGCTCGACCCTCCCCATGATTCGCGGTTCGACAGACTTGCCACGAACCATCCTGAGACCGTTAGGTCTCCACTCGTGGAGAGGGGAGCGTGCGACAGTCGCTCCTTGCCCGGTTGGGTCCCGCTGTCTACGATGGGATTTGACGACGGCGCCGGGGAGCGCGCCGCAGGAGATCAGTCAGCATGGCGCATCCGACCCTCGACATTCGACCCGACCGCCTCGACGCCGACCTGAAGCGCATCGCCGAGTTCACCGACCCCGACCTGCCCTACACGCGGAGGGCCTTCTCGCCGCTCTACGAGGAAGCGCGCGCATGGCTTGCGGAGCGCTTCCGGGACGCCGGCCTCGACACGCGCGCCGACGCCGCGGGCAACCTCATCGGGCGCCTCGGCGACGGCGGCGGCCCTGTCTTCATGCTCGGCTCGCACATCGACACCGTGGAGGCGGGCGGGCGGTTCGACGGGATCGTCGGCGTGCTCGGCGCGCTGGAGGTCGCGCGCTGCATCCGGGAGGCGGGCGTCGCGCTGTCGCGCCCGCTGGAGATCGTCGACTTCGTGTGCGAGGAGCCGACCATCGTCAATCTCAGCCCGCTGGGCAGCCGCATCATGTCCGGCGACGTGACCGCCGAGATGGTCGCGGGGGCGTCCGCGCCATCCGGCGAGCCGCTCGCGGAAGCCATCGCGCGTCTCGGCGGCGACGCCGCGCGGCTGCACGACGCGCGGCGCAGACCGGGCGACGTCGACGGCTACCTGGAGCTGCACATCGAGCAGGGCCCCGTGCTCGAACGGGCGGGCGTGGACATCGGCGTGGTGACGATCGTGGCCGCGCCCTGCCGCGCCGTCGTCTCCATCACCGGCGCCGCGGACCACGCGGGAGCGACCGCGATGTCGGACCGGCGCGACGCGCTGGCGGGCGCGGCGGAGTTGACGCTTGCGGTCGAAAGGATTGTGAGCGCTCCGGATATCGTTCAGGAAAGCGTCGGGACTGTCGGATCCCTGCGCGTCAGCCCGAATATGGTGAACGTCATCCCCGGTCGCGTTGACATGACCGTGGAGGTGCGGAGCACACAGCAGGAAGCGCTGGTGTGGGCGATGGAGGAGATCGAGGGGGCGCTGCGGGAGATTTCGGCGCGGCGAGGGCTCGGCTCGACGCTGGAGTGGCGCCACGAAGAGCAGCCTGTGCCGATTCCGACGGAAATGCAGGAAATTGTTGCGACTGCCGCAGCAGACTTGCACATTCCAGCGATGCTACTGCCGAGCCGGGCGTCGCACGACGCCGCGCGGCTCGCCCCTATTGCGCCCGTAGGCATGGTGTTCATCCCGTGCAGGGAGGGCCGCAGCCACTGCCCTGAGGAATGGGCGGAGCTGAGCGACATCGCAACGGGCGCACGAGTGCTTGGGCAGGCGCTGCTGCTGCTCGACGAGCAGTCGGCCAGCGCGTTCAAGGCCCTTTAAGCAGTTTGGCATATTTTCGTAACGGAATGTCTTGATTTCGTCGCGCGCATGGCGTATAGTGCTCATGACGGCCTAGAGCGTGGCGCCACGAAGGACTGCCGGACTACGAGAGAAGGAAGGCGCAAGGAATGCTACAGACAGTGTTGGGACTCTACCGCGCATTCGAGGAGGGGATGACGTACTGGCGGATCGCCGCGCAGCACGAGGGCAACCCCGACGAGATGACGCGACACATCACGGCCGTCATGCTCACCAAGCACGGAGCCCCCGTCCTCGCGGGCGCGGAGCTTCCGACCACGGAGACGCTGGAGGAGGTCGCGGGGCGGGCCGCGTAGGCCCTTCTCGCCCTTCCAGAGGGAAACAGAGGACAGGGGGCAGAGCGCTCCCGGCGCGCAGAGCGCGTTCCGGGGCCGTCTCCCCCCACAAACGCCACAATCGGCAAGGAACAGGACCATGGCAGCGATTCTCGTAAAGGCATGCACGAACTGCGGCGGGGACGTCAACCGCTGGGAAGAGATCGACGGGTACGAGTACCGGTGCATTCAGTGCGGCCGTCCGATGGACGTCACCGCAGCGCTGACGCTCCTCGAGCAGCGCCGCAACGCCGCATAAACCGCCCCCACTCCACAACTCCCGGGGGCGCGTTCCCCTCCGGGGGAATAGCGCCGAACCGGGAAGGAGAGCATCTCCTTCCCTCTGTTTTCTGCGCCGAACGCAGGGGCGTTGGGCGGGTTGACAGTTTTCGCGGGCGCTCCGTAGCATAGGCTCAACGGGCCGAGGTAGCTCAGTAGGTAGAGCACAGCACTGAAAATGCTGGTGTCCCCAGTTCGAATCTGGGCCTCGGCGCCAGCAGGCCGCCTCAGCGCGGCGGCCCGGGAGACAGGGCGGAAGTGGCTCAGGGGTAGAGCATCTCCTTGCCAAGGAGAAGGTCGCGGGTTCAAATCCCGTCTTCCGCTCCACCGGATGCACGAGCAAGGCAGCCGTTGAACGGCTGCCTTGCCGCATTCAGGCGCACAGGCGCCGTGCGGCCCGACGCACTACAATCGTCCCGCGCCGAAGTGGCGGAAGGGTAGACGCGACGGTCTCAAAAACCGTTGGGGGCAACCCCATGCCGGTTCGAATCCGGCCTTCGGCACCAGACAAGGCCTTCGGCGCCAGACCACCCGTGCCGGTTCGAATCCGGCCTTCGGCGCCAGACAACCCATGCCGGTTCGAATCCGGCCTTCGGCGCCAGACAACCCTTCCCTGACTGGCGGCGCCCTGGTCGAGGTTATGGAACTTTCGGACGGTTACAGAGACATACCAAGCGGCAGGGTCGCCTCAGTTGTGACGCATCTGCAGATGTTCCAGC
>DAOUKL010000037.1:0-28124 GCA_034421335.1 Dehalococcoidia bacterium
GAGTACAGCCCCGGCAACCCGCGGCTCATCGTCACCAACATGACGCCAAACGTCGTGCAGCGGAACTTCGTGTGGAATGCTCCGCCCGACGGCTTCACCATTTCGATCGAGGCGACGGCGGGCATCTTCGGCCAGGTGGAGCCCGCAGCGCAGTACGACCTCCGCGAGGTTTCGATGATCGGCGTCACCTCCGGCAAGGACCAGTTCTGGATGATCCGTGGGACCCTGCCGTACGGCTGTATCGACACGGCGTTCGGCGCGACCGACCCGGTGCTGACCATCGGTTCGAGCGTTCCGACGGCGGCCGACCTCGGCTCCCTGGTGCAGTTGACCTACCTTGCCGACCAGTTCAACCTGCCGCTGGAGATCAAGAACGTCGCGGCTGCGGGCTCGGCTGAGCAATACATCATGCTCGAGCGGGGCGACGTGAACAGCTGGACGTCCTCCACCGTCTGGAGCCAGCTGCCGATCACGCGTCCGGGCTGGATAGCAAGCGGGTTCCTGCGCCCGTTCGCGGACCTGTCGTACCCGGGCTACAGCCTCCCGCCAAACGCGGAGGCCGAGTACGACTGTCCGAAGGCTGAGTCGTTCTTCACGGAGCAGGAGCAGCACGACACGTGGATCGCGATCACGGGTCCGCGCACCTACGCATCGAAGAACATCATTGGGCCTCCGGGCATACCGCCGGGCCCGCTGAACGCGCTGCGCGACGCGCTGACGACGGCGATGAACGACGAAGAGTTCGCCACCAACATGGTGAAGTTCACGGGCATCCCGAACAACTTCACGGAAGGCGCGACGGCCCAGCAGGAGCTGATCGACACGACGCAGGCCTTCCTGGACAACCTGGACCTGATCGGCGAATTGCAGGCTCAGGCGTTCGAGAAGTACGTGAAGTAAGCGCCACAGGCGCTCTGAACGACCGCACAGCCGCCCCGCCCATTCCGGCGGGGCGGCTTCGTCATTCCTGTCGCGCGGGCCGTTTGACGCCGCCCCTCCCCCCTCCGTAGGATTGCCGCATTCACCGTTACGTCCCGTAGGAGGAGGCTTGTCAATGAGCAACGCGAAACGATACGCAGCCATCGGCGCCCTGAGCGTGGCTCTTGCGGCGCTCCTTGCCGCGTGCGGCGGAGAGGACCCGACGCCCACGCCGCGCCCCACCAACACCCCGGTCCCGCCGACGGCGACCCCGACGCCGGCCCCCACTCCCACGCCGGTCCCGCCGGGCGTAACACCGCCGCCCCCTCCAACGGCGACGCCCACCCCCGAGGCAATGGAGCCCAGCACGCCCCCTGACCCCGATTTCGACGCTGAGGCCTACTTCCAGGGCAAGACGATCCGCCTGATGGTCGGCTACAACCCCGGCGGCGGGACCGATGCACAGGCCCGGTTCATGTCGCGCGCGTGGCCGGAGTACATTCCGGGCAAGCCGCGCATCGTGGTCACGAACATGACGCCCAACCTGATCCAGCGGAACTTCGTGTGGAATGCGAAGCCGGACGGCCTCACGTTGTCGGTCGAGGCTTCGCCGGGCATCTTCACCCAGTTCTTGCCCGGCGCGCAGTTCGACATGCGGGAAGTCACGATGATCGGCGTCACCTCCGGCAAGGAAGGCGTGTGGACCACCCGCGACTACGTGCCCTACGAATGCTTCGAAGACTCGTGGGACGGCGATTACACGATAACGGTAGGCACGTCCGCGCCAACGCCCGCCGACATCGGAGGACACAGCCTTGCCGCCGGATGGCTTGCCGACAAATTCAACGTGCCGCTCGAAATCAGGAACCTCGCTGCGGCGGGCTCCGCCGAGCAGTACGTGATGATCGAGCGCGGCGACGTCAACTCATGGGTCTCCGGCACCATCTGGGACCAGTACCCCCGCACCCGCCCCGGCTGGACGGGAAGCGGGTTCCTCAAGCCGTTCGCGGATATGTCGATGCCGGGATTCGACCTCGGCCACAATGGCGAGGCCGACTTCCACTGCCCGAACGTAGCGGACACGCACCTCGAAGGCGAGGACATCGAACTCTGGATCGCGATGCGAGGTCCCCAGATATACGCATCCAAGAACATCATCGGGCCGTCCGGGGTGCCGGCCGGCGTGACTGCGGCGCTGCGCAAGGCCTTGGCCGACGCGATGGCGGATGAGGAATTCGCCGCCAACATGCAGACCTTCACCGGCATCAAGAACATCTTCACGCACGGCGACGTGGCCGAGGTCGAACTGACTGAGGCGACGGCCGCGTACATCGCCAACAAGGACGTTATCGACTCCATTCTGGAGGACGTGTTCGAGAAGTTCGTGAAGTAAGCCTGCGACGTAGGAGACGATGCACGGGGGCCCCGCCGGAAAGGCGGGGCTCCTTGGCTGTCGCCTACGATTGACAGCGACCGCATCGGCGCGATAGTGTTTCAGGTCGCAACCTGGGACGCTGAACGTCCGGGGTTGTTTCATATTGTCGGCGCATGCCGACAGGAGGGGCAGATGACCAGGATGATGAAGATGTTTGCGGCATTCGCAGCCCTGAGCGTGGCGGCGACTGTCGCCTTTGCCGCCTGTGGCGGAGAAGATCCCACGCCCACGCCGCGCCCCACCAACACCCCCGCGCCTGTGGCGACCCCCACTCCCGAGCCGACGCCCACCCCCGTGCCCCCGGGCGTAACTCCTCCTCCCGCCACGCCCACCCCGACGCCGGATGCGATGGAGCCTACTCCGGAGCCCGGCCCGGCAATGGATCCCGATTTCGACGCCGAGGCCTACTTCCAGGGCAGGACGATTCGCCTGATGGTCGGCTACAACCCCGGCGGCGGGACGGACGCTCAGGCGCGGTTCATGTCGCGCGCGTGGCCGGAGTACATTCCGGGCAAGCCGCGCATCGTGGTCACGAACATGACGCCCAACGTCATCCAGCGGAACTTCGTGTGGAACGCCCCTGCCGATGGACTCACCATGTCGATCGAGGCGTCGCCGGGAGTCTTCCAGCAGTTCACGCCCGGCTCCCAGTTCGATATGCGCGAGGTTACGATGATCGGCATCACCTCCGGCAAGGAGGGCCTGTGGGCGACGCGCGACTACGTGCCCTACGACTGCTTCGAGGACTCGTGGGGCGGCGACTACGTGATTACCGTCGGCACTTCCGCGCCCACGCCTGCCGACCTCGGCTCGTACGTTGCGATGGGCTGGATATCGGACAAGTTCAACGTGCCGCTGGAGATACGCAACCTCGCCGCGGCGGGCTCTGCGGAGCAGTACGTGATGATCGAGCGCGGCGACGTGAACTCGTGGTGGACCGGCACTATCTGGGACCAGTGGCCGCGGACCCGCCCCGGCTGGACCGCCAGCGGCTTCATCAAGCCGTTCGCCGACATCTCCTGGCCGGGATTCGACCTCGGGCACAACGGGGAGGCGGACTTCCACTGCCCGAACGTCGCCGACGCCCACCTCGAGGAGGGCGAGGAGCTCGATTTGTGGGTGGCGATGCGCGGCCCGCAGATCTTCGCTTCGAAGAACATCATCGGCCCGCCGGGCGTCCCCGCCGAAGTGACCGCCGTCCTGCGGGACGCGCTCGCCGACGCGATGGCCAACGAGGAGTTCGCCGCAAGCATGCAGAACTTCACCGGCATCAAGAACTCCTTCACCCACGGCGACGTGGCCCAGGGCGAGCTCGTCGACCTGACCAACGCGTTCATCGACAGGAAGGACGAGATCGACATGATTACGGCGGACGTGTTCGCGAAATACGTGAAGTAGCGCCTGCGCCGCAGGAGACGATACACAGCAGCCCCGCCGCTCCGGCGGGGCTGCTTGCGTTTTCCGCGCGCCGGCCGGCCGAGGGAGCGCCAATGGCCTTCACCGAACGGCCGAATTGACAGGAACGCCCACCCGCGTTAGCGTCGCGTTGCCCCAGGTATGCGCTTGACGTTCGGGTTTGTTTCGCGCCGGTTCGCGGCAGTCAGGAGGCGCCTGATGTTGAAGACAGCGAAGACGTTCCCGGCTCTGTGTGCGATCAGTTTTGTCCTTGCGGTCGTCCTTGCCGCCTGTGGCGGGGAAGACCCCACTCCCACCCCAGCCCCTACCAATACGCCGGTCCCGCCGACAGCCACCCCGACGCCGGCTCCCACTCCCACGCCTGTCCCGCCGGGCGTAACACCGCCGCCCCCAACGGCGACCCCCACTCCCGCCCCCGTAGAGCCTTCCACCCCTGTCGACCCTGAGTTCGACGCCGAGGCCTACTTCCAGGGCAGGACGCTCCGCCTGATGGTCGGCTACAACCCCGGCGGCGGGACGGACGCGCAGGCGCGGTTCATGTCGCGCGCGTGGCCCCAGTTCATCCCCGGCAGTCCGCGCATCGTGGTCACGAACATGACGCCCAACCTCGTCCAGCGGAACTTCGTGTGGAACTCGAAACCGGACGGGCTCACGCTGTCGGTTGAGGCAGGGCCGGGCATCTTCAACCAGTTCTTGCCCGGCGCGCAGTTCGATATGCGGGAATCCACGATGATCGGCATCACCTCCGGTCTGGAGGGAGTGTGGGTCACCCGCGACTACGTGCCCTACGACTGCTTCAAAGACTCGTGGGACGGGGACTACACGATAACGATAGGCACCTCGGCGCCCACGCCGGCTGACCTGGGCGCGACGGTGGCCACCGGTTGGATTGCGGACAAGTTCAACGTGCCGCTGGAGATACGGAACCTAGCCGCGGCGGGCTCCGCCGAGCAGTACGTGATGATCGAGCGCGGCGACGTGAACTCCTGGCAGACCAGCACGATCTGGTACCAGTACCCTCGCACGAGGCCCGGCTGGACCGCGAGCGGGTTCCTCAAGCCGTATGCTGACTTGTCCATGCCTGGGTTCGACCTTGGCCACAATGGCGAGGCGGACTTCCACTGCCCGAACGTCGGCGACGCCTATCTCGAGGGCGAGGACCTCGAGCTGTGGGTCGCGATGCAGGGCCCCCGGATATACGCGTCGAAGAACATCATTGGGCCGCCCGGCATACCGGCGGGCGTGACCGCCGCGCTGCGTCAGGCCCTTGCGGACGCGATGGCGGATGAAGAGTTCGCGGCGTCGATGCAGAACTTCACCGGCATCAAGAACATCTTCACGCACGGCGACGTGGCTGCCCAGGACATGATCGACACGACGAATGCGTTCATCGAGAACAAGGATTTCATCGATGAACTCCAGGAAGTCGTATTCGAGAAGTACGTGAAGTAGCCCGGTCCAGAACCTCAGCGACGGCACAGCAGCCCCGCCGCCCGGCGGGGCTGCTTGCGGTTTCCGCGCCTGGGCGGGACGAGGGAGCGCCAACCGGCTTGTAACTCGATGGACAGTAACGATTGACAGCAAGCGCCTACCCGCGATAGTGTTCCCCGTCGCGACCTGGAGCGCCAACGTCCGGGTTGTTTCATATTGCCGGCTACCAGCCGACGGGAGGGACGGATGTTGAGGACGACGAAGAAGTTCGCGGCGCTGGGCGCCCTGAGCGTAGCGCTGGCGGTCGCGCTGGCCGCGTGCGGTGGGGAAGACCCCACCCCCACGCCGCGCCCCACCAACACCCCTGTGCCTCCCACGGCCACTCCCGTGCCTACGCCCACACCGGTCCCGCCGGGCGTAACTCCGCCGCCGGCCACGCCTACACCTACGCCGGAAGCGATGGAGCCCACTCCCGAGCCCGAGTCGGCGCTCGACCCCGATTTCGACGCCGAGGCGTACTTCGCCGGCAGGACCATCCGCATGATGGTCGGCTTCAACCCCGGCGGCGGGACCGACGCCCAGGCGCGGTTTATGTCGCGCGCGTGGTCGCCGTACATCCCCGGCGCCCCGCGCATCGTCGTAACCAACATGACCCCCGTGCTGGTCGAGCGGAACTTCGTCTGGAACTCCAAGCCGGACGGCCTAACGCTGGGCCTCGAAGCGACGCCCGGCATCTTCGACCAGTTCACGCCCGGCGCCCTGTTCGACATGCGCGAAGTCACGATGATCGGCGTGACCTCCGGCAAGGAGGGCGTATGGACGACGCGCGACTACGTGCCCTACGACTGCTTCGACAGCGCGTGGAACGGCGACTACGTCGTCACCATCGGCACCTCCGCCCCGACCCCCGCCGACCTTGGCGCGACGACCTCGACCGGCTGGATATCGGACAAGTTCAACGTGCCGCTGGAGATACGCAACCTCGCCGCGGCGGGTTCCGCCGAGCAGTACGTGATGATCGAGCGCGGCGACGTGAACTCCTGGGTGTCCGGCACTATCTGGGACCAGTACCCGCGCACGCGCCCCGGATGGACCGCCAGCGGGTTCCTCAAGCCGTTCGCGGACATGTCGATGCCGGGGTTCGACCTTGGGCACAACGGCGAGGCGGACTTCCACTGCCCGAACATCGGCGACGCCCACCTGGAAGGCGAAGACAAGGACTTGTGGGTCGCTATGCAGGGTCCGCGGCTCTACGCCTCCAAGAACATCATCGGCCCGCCCGGCATCCCCGCCGAGGTGGTCGCCGTACTGCGCCAGGCCCTCGCGGACGCCATGGCCGACGAGGAGTTCGCCGCCAGCATGCAGAACTTCACCGGCATCAAGAACATCTTCAGCCACGGCGACGTCGCACAGCAGGAGCTGGCCGACACAACCGAGCAGTTCATCAGCAACAAGGACCGGATCGACGAGATAGCACAGGCTGTGTTCGACAAGTACGTGAAGTAGCGTCGCAGAGGGGCGGCTCGACGGGATTCCCGCAGGGCCGCCCCTTGCGTGCTGGCAAAACGTAGTATGCTTCCGGAGCGCCCGACCGGGGGCCCTGCGTCAGCAGGCGGAACGTAGCGCAATAGCGCCGGGAGACGGGACTTGGAAGGCGATTTCCTTACCGAGATAGGGCAGGGCATTGCATACTTGGCCGAGCCGAGCTACTGGATCGCCGTGCTCGCCGCCGTGTTCGTCGCGGCCGCCTCCGGCGTCATCCCCGGTGTCGGCGGCGTCATCATCATGGCGCTCTCCATCCCCTTCATCGTCGACATCTTCCGCGGCGATCAGCGCGCCATCGGCCTCGTGGCGCTGGCGACGATGACCGGCGTGAACAACACGCTCGACTCCATCCCCGCCGTGCTGCTCGGCCTCCCCGGAGGCGCCACACAGGTAACGTTCCTCGAGGGGCACCAGCTCGCCCGCCAGGGGAGGGCGGCTCACACGCTCGGCGCCATCTACGCGGTGTCCGCGCTCGGCGGCCTCATCGGCGCCATCGTGCTCGCCGCGCTCGTGCCCATAATCAAGCCCGTCATCCTCTCCTTCAGCTTCGCCGAGATCGCCGCGATGGCGTTCTTCGGCATCGCCATGGTGTCGGCCCTGAGCGCGGGCGCGATGGTGAAGGGACTGATGGCCGGCGCGCTCGGCGTCATGTTTGGCACGGTCGGCATCAACGCCATCACGGGCGACACGCGGTTCGTCTTCCAGCAACCGCAGCTCTGGGGCGGACTGCCCATCATTGCGGTGACGCTCGGCTTCTTCGCGCTGCCTGAGCTGATCGACCTCACCATCGCCCGGCGCCCGGTCGCGCCGCCCGACGCTGTCATCAGCACGCGGGAGGTGATGCGGGGCGCGAGGGACGGCCTCAGGCGCTGGCCCATCATGATCCGGCAGTCCGTCTTCGGCGTGCTGCTCGGGGCCATCCCCGGCGTCGGCGCTGCGGTGATCGACTGGCTCTCCTACGCCTTCGGCATCTTCTGGTCGAAGGACAAGAGCCAGTTCGGAAAAGGCTCGCTCGACGGCGTGCTGTTCGCGGAGTCGGCCCAGAACTCGAAGGAGGCCGGTCAGGCGATACCCACGCTCTCCCTGGGAGTCCCCGGCGGCTTGGCGTGGGCGTTCGTGCTCGTCGCGATGATAGCGATGGACCTGACGCCCGGCCCGCGCCTGCTCGGCGACCAGGCCGACGTCGTCATTCTGCTCGTGCTCACGCTCGCCATCGGCAACTTCATCGTCACGATGCTCGGCATCGCCGCGACGGGTCAGTTCGTCAAGCTGACGCGCATCCCCTATCCGGTGATCGCCGGTGTGGTGATGCCTATCGTGCTGCTTGGCGGCGTCATCACGATGACGAGCTGGCTGGCGTTGCCCATCGTCTTCGTGTTCGCCGGCATCGGCCTCATCATGAAGCTCTTCCAATGGCCGCGTCCCCCGCTGCTGCTCGGCGTCATTCTGGGGCCGATCATCGAGCGGAACTTCCAGTCGGCCCGCTCCGTGGTGGACCCCATCACGCTGCCGATCATCGGCGAAAGCCAGTACCTCGGCATATTTACGCGGCCGCTCACCATCGGGCTGATAGTCATCGCCGTCGTAACGGCTGTTGTCTTCGCCCGGTCGGCGCAGGGCCAGACGCAGATCACTGCGGCTCCTACGGCGGAGGCGCATCCTCCGGTCGCCGGGGGCTCGGGCACGGAGCCGCGCTCGGTCTCGCTGATGCAGGCGCTCTTCAGCCTGCGGAATATCCCTCTGCTGCTGATTTTCGGCGGGGCTGCGGCGTTCTTCATCGGCAGCCTGGGGTTCCGGGCGGTCGAGTCCTGGATGTTCGCCCGAACCATGGGAGTGCTCATCATGGTGCTGGCGCTCCTGCAACTGTACTTCCACCTGCGGGAGCGGACAGTCCGGCAAGTGCAGATCATGGACCTCGGCATGCACAGCCTTGCGCTTCCCGGCGCGAGACAGGCCTCTATCCTCATCGCCGTCAGCTTCCTGCTCTTCCTGGTCGTCACCGGCACGGTAGGACTTCGCTGGGGAGCAATCGCCTTCGCCGGCTACATCCCATTCACGCTGATGGCGCGCGGCGGCGTGAAAGTCCCGGTCGCAATAGGGATCGGCGCCGTGGTGGGCGCCATCTTGACCGTGATGATGGTCACGGGCGCCTTCGCGGGGGTCGCCAACCTGGTGCTGCCCGGCGACATAGAAACCGTCGGTGTTGGCGCGATGGAGTCGATAGTCGGAGGCGCCGCCGTAGCGGTCGCGCTGGCGATTGGACTGGTGGTCGACGCGCAGGTGACGGCGACGCTCAGGAAGCCATGGCCGATTATCGTCGTATCCTCAATGCTCGCCGTCATAGCACTCATCATGGCGCTGGCGGGCTGGCCCAGCCATGAGCTGGACTTGACTGGGACGATAGTCGCGTGGGCCAGCCGCATCGTTCCGGGCTTCCTGATGCTGCTCCTGCTCATCCCGAAAGGACTGCGGGAATGGGAGGCGCCGGAGCAGTTCCACTGGTTCTTCGCCTGGCGCGTCTTCGCCCCGGCCATCACGATGAGCTTCGTGTTCCTCTTCGAGTTCGTGCTCACGGACAACGTGCTCTTCATCATCTGGCCGGAGGCGGCGCTCATCGACTGGTTCGACGTCAAGGTGTTCGGCAACGCCCCGTAAGGGGGCGTGGCGGCATTACCGCACGAAAAGGGAGGCGCCCTCGCAGGGGCGCCTCCCTTCTTTGACGTGTCCGGCAGGGTTGGGCCTGGTGGCCCTAGACCCCGAAATTGGCCCGCCAGGCCATCTCGATCCGCACCATATTCTGCTCCGACAGCGGCCCCTTGCCCGAGCAGGCGACGTTGTCCTCCACCTGCCGCGCGTCGGAGAAGCCGCCAAGCGCGGTCGTCACGCCGTTGAGCGACAGCACGAACCGGAGCGCCGCCTCGGAGAGGCTGTGCTCGTCCGCCTGCGTGTCGTCGAGGTTGCCGGAGAGGAACCGCAGCGTGCGGGCGCTTCGGAGGCCGGCGTCGCCGGCGTTGGTGTCCCTGAGCGCGCGGGCGAGCGGGTGCGTTTCGCCGGTCTCGACCGCGGAGTCGCTCAGCAGCCCGCCGGCGAGCGGGCTGTAGATTGCGGCCCCCACGCCGTTGGCCGCCGCATAGCCGAGTATGCCGCCGTAGTCGGCGTCGAACCGCATCCCGTACGGCCTCACGCCCGCCGAGGGATTGAGCAAGTGGGTCGAGGCGTTGATGAGGCTGAAGGCGCCCGTGTCGATCAGCGTCTTGGCGGCCTGCGCGTCGCCTCCGCGGGTGATGAACCCGATGTAGCGCGCCTTGCCGCTCGCCTGCGCCCGCTGCAGCCCGTCCAGCGCGCCTCCTCGCTTCAGGTAGTCGTCCAGCCCCAAGCGCGTGTATGACCGTCCGCTCAACTCCGGGCGGTCCAGCAACGGGCCGTTGTGCACCTGCAGGAAGTCCACGTAGTCCACGCCCAGGCGCTCCAGGCTCGCGTCGAGCGAGCGCTCGACGTGGCCGGCGATGTCGTCCAGGTTCTCGGCGCGCACCTCGATCTTCGTGTTGAGGTACGGCCGCACGCCCAGCTCCTTCAGCACGCGCCCGAGGTTCGACTCCGACACGCCGTCGCCGTAGTCCGGGGCTTGGTCGAAGTAGTTGATCCCCAGCTCCAGGGCGCGGCTGATCGCCGCCGTCTGCTGCTCGTGCGTCCCGCGCACCATCAGGCCCGCGTTGCCGCCGCCCCCGAACCCGATCTCCGAAATGCGAATCCCCGTGTTGCCGACTTCCCGGTATTCCATGCTCCCGCCTCCCCTCCGGACGTCCGGACTCCGCCGTCCGCCCTCTCGCGGCCCAAGCCTACCATAGGGGCGGCGCACGGCCTCGGAGGGCGGGGCAGGTTGTCAGTGCGCCCAAGCGTCTGATACGGTGGCGCGCGTGGCTCGACGACGCGGTCGCCCATGGACGGGCTCAGGACGAACGAGAAACAGGGCGCGACCGCAGCCCAAGTTCCGCGCCGCCCTCTGCGCCACCTGTCTCGTCGACCAGTTCTATCCCGAGGTCGGCGAGGCGGCCGTCAAAGTGCTCCGCCGGCTTGGCGTCGACGTATCGTTCCCCGAAGAGCAGACCTGCTGCGGCCAGATCGCCTTCAACGGCGGCTTCCGCGAAGAGGCCGCCGACGTCGCCAGGCGCTTCCTCGACATCTTCGAGAACGAGGAACAGGTGGTCATTCCGTCGGGCTCCTGCGCCAGCATGGTGAAGGTCTACTACCAGGAGCTCTTCGAGCACGAACCGGACACGCTCGAGCGCGCCAAGGCGGTCGGCGAAAAGACCCGCGAACTATCCGATTACATCGTCAACGTCGTCGGGACCGACGACGTGGGAGCGGCGTCGAGCGGGCTCGTCACCTACCACGACGCCTGTCACCTGTTGCGCGAGCTCCGCATTTCCGCCGAACCCCGCCGCCTCATCGAGGGCGTCGCCGGAGTCGAGCTCCAGGAGATGCGCAACTCCGACGCCTGTTGCGGTTTCGGCGGACTCTTCTCCGTCAAGTTCCCCCACATCTCCACCGCCATCCTCGAGGAGAAGCTGCGCGGCATCGCGGGTTCCGGCGCCGAGACGGTCGTCGCCAACGACTGCGGATGCCTCATGCACATCCGGGGCGCCGTTGAGCGGCGCGGCATGAACGTCCGCGCCGTCCACATCGCCGAACTCCTCGCTGAGGGAGACCCCAATGGCTGAAGTCAAGTCCGCCCGCTTCAAGGAGGCGTCCGCCAGCGCCGTCCGCGACCCCAAGCTCCAGCACGCCCTCGACCACGTCATGGGCCATTTCGTCGGCGCCCGCGCCTCCATCATCGAGAAGGACTTCCCCGGCGACGGCTGGGAGGCGATGCGCGAACGCGCCGCCGCCATCAAGCAGTCCGTCATCGAGAACCTCGACTTCTACCTCGATATGGTCGACAAGAACGTTCGCCGCAACGGAGGCCGCGTCTACTTCGCCGACGACGCCGAGCAGGCCAACCGCATCGTGCTCGACATCGCCGCCCGCAACAACGTCAAGACCGTCATCAAGAGCAAGTCCATGGTCTCCGAGGAGATGGGCGTCAACCACGTGCTCGAACAGGCGGGAATCGAACCCGTGGAGACCGACCTCGGCGAGTACATCATCCAGCTCGCCGGCGAGACTCCCTTCCACATCATCGCTCCCGCCATGCACAAGACCCGCCAGGACGTCTCCGAACTCTTTCAGGAGTGGCTAAAGACCGCCCCGACGCAGGACATCAAGCGCCTCTGCGAGTACGCCCGCGACGCTCTCCGCGAGAAGTTCGCCGCCGCCGACATGGGTATCAGCGGCGCCAACTTCGTCGTCGCCGAAACCGGCCACGTCTGCATCGTCACCAACGAGGGCAACGGGCGCATGACCACCTCCGCCCCCCGCGTCCACGTCGTTCTCGCGGGCATGGAGAAGATAGTCCCGGCGCTCGAAGACCTCGCCCTCTTCCTCCGGCTGCTTCCCCGGTCGGCGACGGGGCAGCGCATCACCAGCTACAACACCTTCGCCGGCGGCCCGCGCGCCCAGAGCGACGAGGACGGCCCGGAAGAGTTCCACCTCGTCCTCGTGGACAACGGCCGCCTGAACCTGCTGAAGGACGAGACGCTGCGGGAGGCGCTGCGCTGCATCCGCTGCGGCGCCTGCCTCAACCACTGCCCCGTCTACCAGAAGATTGGCGGCCACGCCTACGGTTGGGTCTACTCCGGTCCCATCGGCGCCATCGTCACGCCGCCCATGACTGATATGAAGGTCGCCCGCGACCTCCCCTACGCGTCCACCCTCTGCGGCGCCTGCCGCGACGTTTGTCCCGTGAAGATCGACATCCCGAAGCTGCTGCTTCACCTGCGCCAGAAGGTCGCCGAGGGCGGCCCCGGCGAGGGGAGCGCAACCCGCATGGAGCGCCTGTTCATGGGACAGTGGCGCGCCGCGATGAGCAGCCGCAAATCGCTCGAAGGCAAGGCGCGATGGGGAAGGCTCGCTCGCCGCCTCGCAACCCGGCGGGGCAAGATCGCCGGCGTCGCTCCGGCGCCCATGATCGCGCAGTGGGCCGCGAGCCGCGACTTCCCGCCGCCCGCGGCGCGCTCGTTTGCGCGGCGATGGCGCGAAGACCTCGCCCCCCGCGCTCCCCAAGACGGCGCCGGCGAGCGGAGCTGACATGCCCACTCCCGAAGAGCACTCCAACAAGGCCGCCTTCCTCGGGCGCGTCCGAAACGCCCTTGGCCGCAGCGAACCTGTCCTCTATCCCCCCGACCATCCGCCGCTGAGGGCCAATTCCACCCGCCAGGCGGAGAAGGTCCGCACCGTGCTCGCGCGCAACGAGGCGCGCCGCGAGCACAGCATCGAGCGCCTCGCCGCCACCGCCGCCGAGGCCGCATGGAACGTGCATCGCGTCGACGGCCCCGCGGAGGCCGCCGCCGCCGTCGCCGAAATCGCTCACAACGCCGCCTGCAAGAGCGTCGTTCGGTCTGCGGAGGACGTGTTCACGCGCGTCGACGTCGACGGCGCGCTGCGCGGCATCGGCGTCTCGCCCATGGTGCTGGCGTCCAACCGCTCCCGTCCCCGCGGCAGGCTGAAGGGCGTCGCCTTCCGCGCCGACCTCGGCGTGACCGGCGTGTCCTGCGCCGTGGCGGAAACGGCGAGCTGCGCCATCGTTCCGCGCAGGGGCGTGGCGCGGCTCACGTCGCTGGCGCCGCCGGTGCTCGCGCTGCTCATCGAACCCGAACAGGTCGTGGAGTCGCTCGACGACTTCTTCGCCATCATGCGGCTCAACGCGATGCAGAGCCGGGCCAACGGGCCCAACTACTTCAACTTCATCTCGGGCCCGTCGCGCACCGCCGACATCGAGCAGACCCTCACCATCGGCGTTCACGGCCCGGGCGAGGTGCACATGATCATCATCGGCGGCGCCTCCCGGCAGGCCCGCGCGGGCGCCTGAGCGCGCAGGGAAGGAGCCCCGCCATGCGTCTCGAAGACAAGGTCATCATCGTAACCGGCGCCGCCCGGCATCTCGGGCAGGCCTACGCCGTCCGGCTCGCGCAGGAGGGCGCCAGGCTCGCCATCGCCGACGTGCTCGACTGCTCGGAGACCGCCGCGCTCTGCGAAGCGGAGGGCGCACAGGCGATGCCCCTCACGGTCGACGTGACCAGCCAGGCGGAGACGGAGGAGATGGCCCGCCGCACGTTCGAGCGCTACGGCCGTATCGACGGCCTGCTCAACAACGCCGGGCTGATGCGCAACATCACCGGCCCATCGCTCATGGACGTCGATCCGGAGTGGTGGGACAAGGTGTTCAGCGTCAACGCGCGCGGAACGTTCCTCTGCACGCGCGCCGTCTTTCCCTACATGCGCGAGCAGCGCAGCGGCAAGATCGTCAACGTCGGCTCGACCACTATGCTCCGCACGTCGAACAACGTGAGCGACAGCAACCCGCACTACGTGGCGTCGAAGGGCGCGGTCATGGCGTTCACCCGCGCCGTCTGCCGCGAGCTCGGCGAGTTCAACATCTGCGTCAATACGCTTGCGCCGGGAGGCACCGACCAGGACCCGTCGCTCGCCGGGGAAGACGCCACGCCGGAGGCGGTCCGCGCGTTCGGGCGGCGCGGCGTGCCTTCCGACCTCGCCGGTACGGTGGCGTTCCTCTTTTCCGACGACGCCAGCTTCATCACCGGCCAGCTCATCGCTGTCAACGGCGGCAAGGAAGTCTCGTAACGCCCCCGCTCTCACTCTGTCGGGAGAGGGTCAGGACGAGGACGGCGCGACGGACAGAACGAGGGCTCTCTTCCGTCGAGGGGGGGAGGGTTGAAGCAGGCGCGCCTGCTACGAGTTCCCCTCGTAGACGGCCTGGGCGGCGAAAGTGCGGCGGGCGTCAGCGATCGCTTCGGCGGCGGTGTCGTGGCCGCGGACCTTCCCGCTGGCCATGAATTCTTCCGCTCCCCCGTCGCGCAGGTGCGCCTGCCACCGCCACGGGCCGTAGTCCTCCTTGATGAGGCTGATGAAAAGCTTCGAACCCTTGGACGAGGAGAGCTGACGCAGCAGGTACGCCAAAAGTATGCCCACGCCCACGGCGATAACGTATGTAGCGATGACTCCCGGCGCGAAACTCCATTCACCCATGCTGGTTCACCTCACGGTCGGCGCTATGCCATTCGCGCATCAATCAAATGGTTACGGTGCGCGGCGGAACGCGGTTGCGTTGATGTTCGACTACGGCGAGGATGAATTCTACTGTGTTATCTAGCGCATCCGTGTCATTTACGATGACGGCATCGAACCATTTTGCGGCCTCCATCTCTCGCGAGGCGGTCTCCATGCGCGTGCGCAACTGCTCCGGCGACTCCGTCATGCGCTCGCGCAGACGCCGTTCGAGCTCCTCCAGCGACGGCGGCGCTATGAACACCAGCAGCGCGTCGGACGCGATGGCCCGTATCGTCGCGGCGCCCTGAACGTCGATCTTCACGAACGCGTCGAGCCCCTCCGCAAGCGCGCGCCGCACCGGCGCCTTCGGCACGCCGTACCGGTTGCCGTACACCTCGGCGTGCTCCAGGAACTCGTTGCGGTCGAGCAGTTCGCCGAACCGCTCGGGCGAGAGGAAGATGTAGTCGACCCCGTCCGTCTCGCCCTCGCGCATAGGGCGCGTCGTGGCGGTTACCGCGAAGAAGAGGTCGGGCCGCATCTCCCGGAGCCGCGTCAGCACGGCGTCCTTCCCCACGCCGGAAGGGCCGGAGACGACCACCAGGAGCGGGTTCGGGCCGGTCGAGCGCCATGCCGCCTCCGGAATGGCGAAGACGCCGGAGGCGTCCGCCTCGATAGGCAGCGCGCTCAGCACTGCGGCGCGGTCGATGGGGCCGTACACGTGCGGGAAGGTTTCGCCGACTGCTTCCTCCTCACGCACCTCCGACGTGAGCCTGGCGGGGTCGACGACGAGCAGCACCAGCGCGCGATGCCCGGCGAAGTGGCGGCCCAGCACCCCGCGAAGCTGCTCCGGCCGGCAGGCGTGGATAAACCCCTCCGACTCCAGCGATGCGGGAGCGTAGAACGGCGTGTCGCGCCCCGCCCGCCAGGCGTCGGGAGTCGTGACGTGGATGATGGGAGGTTGCGCTATCATGCCCGCGGTACTCCTGTCGAGGTTGTGGTATGGCGCTGACGACTCCCACCGACCGAACGCTCGTGAACGTGATAGCGGCCTACGAGCGTGAACTGATGGGCCCCAAGCTCACGATGAACCAGATTACACGCATCGCCGAAAGCATGAAGCGCATGATGCTGGACGAGATCCACTCCGAGAAGGCCCGCCGGTAGGCGTTACCCGATCAGGAAGTCCGCCACGGCCCGCACCGTGTCGAACAGGAACCCCAGCGGGCGCAGGTCGGTGAAGATGCTCAGCGCGATGATGCCGATGAGCGCGACCGGCCCGACGCGCTGAAGCCACGCGACGGCGGGAAGCCACTCTTCCGGAACGATGCCCCCCAGCACGCCGCCGCCGTCGAGCGGGGGCAGCGGCAGCAGGTTGAACGCGGCCAGCAGCACGTTCAGCAGCACGCTGTAGGTGGCGATGATGTTCAGCCATGCGCCCGGATCGAGCGTCTGTAGCTCGGCGCGCGAGAAGCCCCCGACCTCGAAGACGCCGACCTGGAAGAGCGCTGCGAACGTCAGCGCGACCAGAACGTTCGCGCCGGGGCCGGCGGCGGAAACGATGGCGACCCCGCGGCGTCCCCGCCAGAGCCGCGCCGGGTTCACGGGCACCGGCTTGCCCCACCCGAACCCCGCAACCAGCAGCATCAACGTGCCGGCGGGGTCGAGGTGCGCCCTGGGGTTGAGCGTGATGCGGCCGAGCCGCGCGGCGGTGCCGTCGCCGAGCATCCTGGCGACATAGGCGTGGGCGGCCTCGTGAAACGTGATGCCGATGAGCAGCGAGACGGCGACCACGGCGATCAGCGTGAAGAATGCGAAGGGGTCGTCGAGGAGCAGGCTGCCGTTGGCGAGAAGCATGAGAGGGAGTCCTTCTTAAGGATACCCCGACCGCCCTCTCACCGGCTCTCCCCCTCGGTGGCTCCTGTGCGCAACCATTCCGTCATTCCCGCGCAGGCGGGAATCTCGCCCCCTCTCCCCCGTAGGGGAGAGGCCCCGAAGGGGCAGAGAGGGCAGTCCTACACCCTACTCGTCGTCCCAGTCGTCGTCATCGTCGTCGGGTTCGGGGGGAGGCGGCGCCGACGCGGTCCCGCGAGCAGGCCTCGGGAGCGACACCGCCGCCTGGTCGCGGCGCTTCTTCCTGGCGGACTCGCGGGGGATGTCGACGAGCATCTCGCGGGTCTCGCGGATGGCGTCGGCGGTGAGGCCGTCGGCGCTCACCACGACGGCTGCGACCCCGGCGTCGCGCAGCAGTTCCGCTTCCTCCTTCGAGGGCAGGGCGGCGACCTGCGCGAGGAGCCACCGCGACGTCGCGTTCCGCACGCGCCCCAGGCGCATGAGTTGCCGCACGGTCAGCCCGCCTTCGTCGTTTAGCCGCACGAGGAAGGCGTCGACGGGGAGGGAGTCGAGCGCGCGGAGGAGATGGTCGTCGAGGTCGGGGCTGACGTCCATGACGATGGTGCGGTCGTCGCCGGCGAGCGCCGCGAGAGGGGTGTCGTCGGACGCGAACACCTGAAAGTCGGCCCCGTCGGGGTCCGCGGCCTGCGCCACGTCGAGCCGGACGCCGAAGGCAACGCCGTCGAGGGCGGCGCCGTCGACCGCCGGGTCGATGATGGCGGCGTCGACGCCGCCCTGCGCCGCGGCCTCGGCCTGGCCGGGGTCGCCGAAATCGATGGCGGCGATGAGGAGAATCGGGGCGATGCGCTCGCGGCTGGCGGCGCCGCGGAAGCCGAGGGGCTGCGCGGCACCCTTCGAGGCGCGCTCGAGCTTGTCGATCAGTTCGCTCATGGGCGTTGTCCGGAAAGGGGTGATGCGGCGCGCGGCGGGCGCGCTCGGAGCGCGGGGATTCTATCAGGCGTCTCTCGGGCTGTGCTACCCTCGAACCATGGCTGCTCCCAAGGTGTCCGCAAGCGGGTCCAGGCCGCTGGTGAAGCAACTCGTGGCGGCGGGCGCGGGGTCCCGCCGGCGCTCGGCCGCGCTCATCATGGAGGGGGCCGTCACAGTGAACGGCGAGCCCGCGCTCGACCTCAACCATCCGGTGGCGCCCGGCGACGCCGTGCGCGTGCGCGGCGTCGCGCTTGCGGCCCCGGTCACCCGTCGGGTCTACCTGCTGCTCAACAAGCCTCCCGGCTACCTCTCCGCCGTCAGCGACGACCGGGGCCGCCCGACGGTGCTCGACCTCGCGCCCGCCGCGCTCCGCGTGCCCGGCCTCGTCCCCGCGGGGCGGCTCGACCTCGCCAGCGCGGGGCTCGTGCTGCTCACGAATGACGGCGACCTCGTCAACCGCATCACCCACCCTCGGTACGGCGTCGAGAAGGAGTACGACGTGCTCCTCGACCGCCCGCTGTCGCCGGCGGAGCGCCGCCTCCTGATTGCCGGGGTCGAGATCGAGAGCGGGACGGCCTCGGCGGTTGCCGTCGAGCCCGTGCGTCGAACCCCCCCTGAGGGATACGTCTCGCGGGGGCGGGAGGGCCTTTCCCCGTCATTCCCGCGCAGGCGGGAATCTCGCCCCAAGCCCTCCCCCTCTGGAGGAGACGCCCGGAGGGCGGAGAGGACGGAGCCGCGCTACCGCGTGACGCTCGTCGAGGGCAAGAAGCGCGAGATTCGCCTGTTGATGGCGGCGCTCGGCGTGAGCCTGCTGCGGCTGACGCGCGTGCGCATCGGCGGAATGCGGCTCGGAAGCCTCGCGCCCGGCGCCGTCCGTGAACTGTCGGCTGCCGAGGCGCGCCGTCTGCTGAGCGCCGGCGAGCGGCGTCGTCCGGCGGAGCGTTCCGAGCGCCAGCGCCCCCGCAGGGGCAGGCCCGCCGGGAAGAGGGGCAATGGCTGACTCGGAGCGGCTCGTGTGGATCGACATGGAGATGACCGGGCTCGACCCGGAGCGGCATGTCGCGCTCGAAATCGCGACGCTCGTGACCGACCGCGACCTCAACGTGCTCGCGGAGGGGCCGGTGGTGGCGATAGCGCGCGCCGATGAGGAGATGGCCCGCATCGACGAGTGGAGCCTGAAGACGCATACGGCGTCGGGGCTTCTGGAGCGCGTGCGCGCGTCACGCGTGGGCGTGGGCGAGGCGGAGCGGCTGACGCTCGATTTCGTGAAAGAGTGGGTCGGCCCGCGTGAAGCGCCGCTCTGCGGCAACTCGGTGCACCAGGACCGGCTCTTTCTGATGCGCGAGATGCCGGCGCTCGAGGCGCATCTACACTACCGCAACGTCGACGTCAGCACGCTCAAGGAGCTCGTCCGGCGCTGGTATCCCGCCCTCAAGGTCCCCACGAAGAAGGGCGCCCACCGCGCCCTCGACGACATCCGCGAAAGCATCGACGAGCTACGCTTCTACCGCCAGCAGGTCTTCATAGCGTAGCGACGCGCCATCCGGCCCCTGTCTCCCCTGAAGTCGGAGGAGGGCTGGGGTGAGGGTTTGCGCCCGTCAGGGTGCCCCCCCCTGTTCTCCCCGAGGAAGCGCCGCCCCAAAGGGGCAGAGAGGGCGGAAGCGCCTACCCCTGCACCCTACGGGCGAGGTTCTGGCCGAACTCCTTCATGATGCCGTCGGCCTTGCGCTTGATGACGCCCTGACCGAACTCCCCCAACTTCCCCATGATGTTGGCGTCGGAGTCCACGACAAGCGTGCTGCCGCCCTCGCCGCCATCCTCAACGGCCATATTGATCTTCACGCGGACGTTCCCCGGGACCTTGCGGTCGGCGCCCTCGCCGGTCATCGCGATCCGCCGCGAGGCGTCGTCGCGCGACGTCACCTCCAGCTTGCCGGCGAGACCCAGCGCGACAGGCCCGACGCGCACCTTCACGACACCAGAGTACGCGCCGCTTTCGTCGCGAGTGATGCCCTCCGCGCCGGGGATGCACTGCCCGACCGCGGGGAGGTCGGTCACGAAAGCCCAGAGTTGCTCGGGCGTGGTCTTTACGTTGTAGGCGTAGTGGAAGTCCATGCGGCTCTCTTTCGGAGTAATGAGCGCGCGCCCAACGGCGCGCTCCTCCCATGATAGGAGCGCGCCCGTCCTCCGGCAACCGCGCCCGCTCTGGCGCGCGCAGTGGGCGTGTGGGGCCGTGATACGCTGGCCCCCCATGCGCATCCCGGGCCTGTCCCTCAAGCTGCTGCCCGCCGTCGTCGTGCTGCTGCTCTCGATAATCTCATTGGCCGCGCTCGAACGCTCCGCAAGCGCTGCGCTTCCCTCGCTGGAGCTGGAGCGAGTATTCCCCGCGCTCACGTTCGAGAGGCCCGTGCTGCTCACGCACGCGGGCGACGGTTCGGGCAGGGTGTACGTCGTGGAGCAGCACGGCGTCGTCCACCGCGTAGACCCCGCTGCGCCGGAGCGCGCGGAGGTGTTCCTCGACATCAGTCCCCGCGTGAGCCGAAGAGGGAACGAGGAGGGCCTGCTCGGGCTCGCCTTCGACCCCGGCTTCTCCGGGAACGGACGCTTCTACGTCTACTACAGCGCGGCATCCCCGCGCCGGTCGGTGCTGTCGCGCTTCCACACCGGGAGCGACGGACTGGGCGCCCCGGCCTCCGAGTCCGTGCTCCTCCAGGCGCGCCAGCCGTACTCCAACCACAACGGCGGCATGATCGCGTTCGGCCCCGACGGCATGCTCTACGTCGCGTTGGGCGATGGAGGTTCGTCGGGCGACCCCCGGCGGAACGGGCAAGACCTCGCCACGCTGCTGGGCGCCATCCTTCGCATCGACGTAACCCGGGCGGGGGACAGCGCTCCGTACGCGACGCCGGACGATAACCCGTTCGTTGGGCAGAGCGGCGCTCGCGGCGAGATATGGGCCTACGGGCTCCGCAACCCGTGGCGCTTCTCGTTCAACAGGCAGACCGGAGACCTGTGGACAGGCGACGTCGGCCAGAACGACCTGGAGGAGGTGAACATCATCCGGCGGGGCGGCAACTACGGCTGGAACGTCATGGAAGGCTCCCGCTGCTTCAACTCCGCCTCGTGCAACGCGGACGACTTCGAGCCGCCGGTCGCCGAGTATGGCCGCGACGCGGGCTGCTCCATCACCGGCGGCTACGTCTATCGCGGACAGCGTCTGCCCGAACTGCACGGCGTGTACCTGTACGCGGACTTCTGCTCAGGCCGCATCTGGGGCCTGCGGCGCGACGGCGAACGCGTTGCGGAGCAGGCGCAGTTGGCGCGCGCCGGTTTCCAGGTCCCGTCGTTCGGCGAGGACGGCGCCGGCGAGGTCTACGTGCTGGGGTTCGACGGCGGCGTCTACACGTTTGCTGCGCCGCCCGGCGCGCCGCCCCAGTCCCCAACGCCGACGCTCACGCCAACCAACCGGGAAACACCGGCCCCCACGCCGCTTGTTACGGGCTCCCCCACACCGGCGCCCGCAACGGGCGCCCCCGCCGGACCAACGCCGGCGCCCGCAACGGACATCCCCACAGCGGCCCCAACGCTCTCGCCAACGGGCGCCCCCACCGCCGGAACCACGCCGGCCCCCGCAACGGACACGCCCCGCCCCGCGATGTCGTCAGGCGGAGGCGCATGGGTTGTCGTGGCGGCGTTGGCGGTGGCCGCGCTCGCCGTGGGGTTAGTCTATGCTTGGCGGCGCTTCAGAAAAACGAAGCCCTAGCCTCCGCCCGTCCCCTCACCTCCCGCAAGCGAGAGCCCCTCAGGCGCTCCGGCAACGTCCCCTCGCGCGAAATGCGGTTTCGGGCGATACTACGGCTGTCGTGGAAAGTTGATTTCAGCCCGGAGGTTCGACCCATGGCGCCCTACACCCGCATTTCCGGCGACTCCCACCTGGAGGTCGCCAACGAACGATGGACTCACCGCGTCGACCCCAGGTTCCGCGACCGCGCCCCCCGAACAGTCAAACTGGAGACCGGCGCCGACGCATCGCAACTCGAAGACCTGCCTCCCGCCCAAAACCCCATGGACCTCTACGGCGGCAAGGGCCGCGACATCTGGTACCCCGGCGGCCAGACCTACGAGCGGACGCCCGGCACCGGCTCGCCCCAACAGCGCGTGGGGGAGCAAATGAAGGACGGTCTCGACGCGGAGATCCTCTACCCCGCCGTCGTCGTCGGCCCACGCCTCTGGATGAAGGCGAAGGACCACGACCTGCAGCGCGCTATCTTCCGCGGCTGGAACGCCTGGGTCGGCGAGGAGTACTGCGCGGAGGCGCCCGACCGCCTGTTCGGCATCGGCGCCATTCCCCCGACCGGCATCGACGACGCCGTCGCCGAGATCCAGTTCTGCAAGGAGGCGGGCCTCGCCGGGGTGCAGTTGCTCGCGTTCCCGAACGGCGGCGGCAAACCCCTGCCCGAGGACGACCGCTTCTGGGCGGCCTCGCTCGACCTCCAGATGCCCGTCTCCATCCATGTCGAACTCGCCAAGACCGGCGAGGGCGGCAAGCTGCTCGACTACCCCCGGCAGGATGAGCGCCTCACCACGGAACTGGCGTTCCAGGTGCAGCGGTTCGCGGCGCGCGGCGCCGGCACGAACGCCGTGCAACTCCTCCTCTCCGGCCTGTTCGACCGCTTCCCCGACCTGCGCGTCATGCTCGCGGAGACCTCCATCGGCTGGGTGCCCTTCTTCCTGGAGATCGCCGACGTGCGCTACAACCGGCACATCTACTGGGCTGAGCAGATGAACGGCTTCGCGCCGCTGAGGGCGATGCCCAGCGAACTGCTCAACGAGTACTTCTACTGGGGATTCCAGCAGGACCGCAGCGGCGTCGACCTCCGCCACCACCTGAACGTCGACCACCTCGTCTGGGCCGCCGACTTCCCCCACCAGGAGTCCGACTGGCCGGACTCCGACGAGGTGATGAAGCACAACTTCACGGGCGTTCCGGACGACGAGGTGTACAAGATGACCGTGCAGAACGCCGTGGACTTCTTCCACCTGCCCAATCGGAACTGAGGAGGAGCGCGATGACGAACAGGAACCTTGCCCAGGCCCCGAGCGACCGGTTGAGCCTGTTCGGCTACGAGGAAGACCCGGGCCGCGATTTCCCGAAGAAGTCGATACGCCTCTCCCGCACCGACTCGCTCACCGTGTCGGCGCAGATCATCAACGGCGGCGGCGAGACGAACATGCACTCCCACACCGGCGAGGACGAAGCCTGGGTCGTGCTCAGCGGCCGGGCCCGCTTCTACGGCGTGAACAAGGACGCCGACAACGGCGAGGAGGTCGTCGGCGAGCTGGGGCCCCGCGAGGGGATCATGATTCCCAGGGGGGTGCCGTACTGGTTCGAGTCGGCGAGCGACGACCAGCTCGAAATCCTGCGCGTCTCCTCGATCGACAAGACCGTCAAGAGCGAGCGCGTCAACTACCAGCCGCTGAAGGACTGGCAGATCGACCACGGCCTCGGCGGACGCGACGCCACCGCCGCCGACCGGAGCTGAACTGAGCACGCAGCCCGCTCCCTCGCGCAGTCCGGCGGGAATCTTCTGGCCGTTCGACGCCTACTACGGCTGGGCCATCGCGTCGACGGCGCTGATGGTCTCGTTCGCGTCGTGCATCTTCTACGGCCCGGTCCTCAGCGTCTGGTTCGAGCCTATCCGCGAGGAGACGGGCTGGAAGGCGTGGGAGGTCTCGGCGGCCTTCACGTTCGGCAGTTTCGCCGGCTCCATCCTCACCGCCGTGATGGGCCGGGTGATGGACCGCTACGGCACGCGCACCGTGACGGCGGCGTCGGGCGCGGGTTCGCCATCGCCGGCGTCCAGCTCGGCACCACCGTCGCCATCGCCAACTGGTTCGTCCGCAAGCGCGGCAAGGCGACCTCGTTCGCGGGGTTCGGGCTGCGCTTCGGACAGGCGCTCGTGCCGCTCGCGGTCGCCCAGATCATCCTGCTGCTCAGCTGGCGGTGGGCGTACGGGCTGCTGGCCATATCCGCCATCCTGCTCATCACCGCGCCCGCGCTCGTCTACCTGCGCCGACGCCCCGAGGACTACGGACTCTCCCCCGACGGCGATCCTCCCGCGGAGGGGACGGCGCCCGCCGGCAGGGTCGCGTCGTCCGACGATTACGAGTGGACGTCGGGGCAGGTGCGGCGCACCGCCGCCTTCTGGATCATCCTGCTCACCACGTCGGTGATGTTCTTCGGCCAGACGGCGACGAACCTCCACGCCGTTCCGCACTTCCAGTCGCGCGGAATCGATTTCGAGGACTCGGTGCTCATCGTGTTCACGTTCGCGATGACCTCGGCGATCACGACGGCGCCGTGGGGCTGGGTGATGGACCGCATGCACGTGCGGCTCGTCATCGCGATAGTGGCCCTCATCTACTTCCTGTCGATGGTGGTCATCCTCAACGCCGACACCTTCGCCGGCTCCGTGCTCTTCGGCCTCACGTTCGGCGTCGCGCAGGGAGGCTGGACGGTGAGCCAGCGCATCGTTGTGCCCAACTACTTCGGGCGGCGGTCGGTGGGCGCGATACGGGGCCAGATGGGGCTGATGACGGCGTTCATCAACCCCGTGGGCCCGCTCGCGGCGGGCGCCATCCGCGACGTATCAGGCAGCTACAACGTCGCGTTCACCGTCTTCGCCGCCCTCTTCATCCTCTCGGCGGTGATGATCCTCGCCGCCCGCGCCCCCAAACCCCCGGGATAACGCTCTCTTAACCCCCTCCCCCCGTGGGGGAGAGGCCGCAGGCAGAGAGGGCAAGCGCGACAGCGCATCCGGCCCCCTCCCCCGAAGTCGGGGGAGGGCTGGGGTGAGGGTTTGCGCCCCCAGGGCGCACTCCGTCATTCCTGCGAAAGCAGGAATCTCGCCTCCGTTCTCCCCCTGAGGGGGAGATGCTCCGAAGGGGCAGAGAGGGCGGTCAGGACGCCTGCGCTGACTGGATGAGCGCCTGCACGTCGGCGCTGCCCCACGCATCGCGCACCCGCCGCGTCTGCTCGCTGACCGTGGCCGCCATGGACGCGGCTTTGACCTCGTCCTTCATCCAGCCGTTCTTCTTGTTCTCCGTCCGCAGACCGGAGAGCGTCAGGTTGTGCCGCTTGCGCCCGTTGCACGGCCTGCAGAGCATGACCCGGTTGGTGATGTAGTTCTCGCCGCCATCCGCTCGGGGGATGATGTGGTCGAGCTCCATGAACGGCGATTCGAGGGCGCGCCCGCAGCCGGCGCAGACCACCAGCGCTCCGTCGCCGGGAGCCGCCTGGACGTGGTTGAGGATGGCCTGCATCTGGCCGTGCCTGAGCCGCTGCCACGGAGGAGTCTCGCCCCTGATGGGGAGGAAGATTGGCCCCAAGTCGGGCGCCGCCGTCTCTCCCCCATCCGTGCGCTCCGGCGCCTCTGTCCGGTAGTGCGCGTCGTACCTGGCGAGTTGCCCATCCAGCCACTCCGTCAGGTCCGAGCGCTTCCGCAGCTTCTCGGCTTCCTTCGCTGGGATGCCCGCCATCCGGCAGACGACATGGAACCGCGCGTCCTTCCGCCGGTCGATCCCCACCCACCGCCTGCCGTGCTTCCGCGCCGCGATGATGGTGGTGGCGCACCCCGCAAACGGGTCGAGTACGAGGTCGCCCGGATTGCTGCTGGCGCGGATTATCCTCTCGTAGAGGGCAAGCGGCTTCTGATCGGGAGAGCCGGTCGCCTCGACCCGATTAACATGCTGCGCCTGCATCGAGTGAATGTCGGTAAACACGTCTCCAACGGTGTAGCCCTCTCCGAGTCGGCGCTTCACGCCATTCCGTAGCCAGTACGGCCCCTCGTCATCTTCACGATTGAAATTCTTCAGGTAGGAAGCCTCGTAGGGCTCGTATTGCTTGTTGAATGTCTGCTTACCGACCGTCTTGACGTAATAGAAGATAGTGTCGTGCCTGCGGATCCAGTTTTGCGCCTGGGACTTGAAACCTGAGGGTCGTTCAAAACACCAGATAAGCTCTCGCCGGAGATTCCCTGCCCCGAATATCGCGTCCATCGCCATGCGGATGTAGGCGTTCGCCGCGTGGTCGCAGTGTAGGTAGATGCTCCCCGTCGGCTTGAGGATGCGCTGCATCTCCAGCAGGCGCACGCTCAGGAAGCAGAGGAAGGCGGCGATGCCCTCCCCGTGGCAGGCGCGGGCGGCGTCGATCACCTCGTAGAGCGCCGGGTTGTCGTCCTTGATCTGCTCCAGCCAGACGGGGTGGACCTCGTTCCACGCCCACTGGTCGGGCAGGATGCCAGTGTCGCCCCACTTCCACTTGTCGACGTAGAACCCCGCCGTACCCGACCGGTTGCGCTGGGTATTGAACGGCGGGTCGGTCGCGATGAGGTCGACCGTCTCGCTGTTCATCCCACGCAGGACGTCGAGGTTGTCCAGCTCGTAGAGGACGTTGTCAGGGAAGTTCTGGTCGCCCATCCCCTGCGCCCCCTGCGGCGGCTGAGGGGGATGGGAGAGGCGCGCGGCGACCTAAGAGCGGCGCAAGCGAGTGCGCCGTCATCTGCCGTTGTCGCCAAGCCCTTGACACGAAGTGCCCCCTGCAGCGCGCGGCCGAAGTCTGCTTGCTTAGGGCGTCTCCGTTCCAGCGAGTGGTTCTGCAGGGGGCGAACGGCAGACAGCCGGTCGCCATAACCGAACCACTCGCTCCGGTCTCCAGCGGAGCCGGGACAGCCCCAGGGGGCGATATGTTGAAACGTCTTACGACGCCCTAAGCGCCCCTAGTGTTACCCGAAGGGGCGGGAAGCGTCAAGGGGCAGGTGTCGTAGGGGCCTTTGGTTTGGGTGGGAGGGTGATAACTGGCGGGGCGTAGTGGTGGGGGGTGTCCTGGGGTTAGGTAGATGAGTCCCATTGGGGGAACAAGAGGCCTGAAGCGTAGGCTTCCTGTAGCAACTCTATGACATACTCAGCATAAGCCGCCAGTTCTCGGATGTGCTTGATAACGCCTACGCAATCGGTGTAGTGTCCGGCACCGAGTTGGCGCTTCTTGTTTACCATGGCCGTCGCCGCTTCTTGAAAGGATCGGTGTGCAATAGCAGGATCTGCCGGATATCGAGGATATGACTCGTGCGGCCACACGAGTCCCCCGACAACAAGCAGCCCTGTCAGTGCCTTGGACACGTCATAGAGTCTAACTAGTCTTTCTTTAGGGAAATAGAATCTGCCACCGACAGCTTCCACTTCCGCCCTGAACTGGTCAACACCTTTCGCAGCCACCATACTGGACAGGACTTTGTAGGTTAACCCTTGAATATAGATACGCTGGGCATTAGTCATTTTCCAGTTCTTCAGCCTACGCATCACCTGAGCATTGAGTTTTGAGTTAGCGATAGCGACGACATGGGTGTTAGAAGAAGGAAATTCCAGTATGAACGGAGCACTAGTGACTGCCTGAACTAGGGCGTTGTCATTAAGAATTCTGTCAATGATGCTGTCTACAGACTCTAGAATGCCTAGAAGTTTTCCTACGTTATCCGGAGACATAGTTAGCATTTCTTCGAAGAATTCTCTTGCTTCCCGTTCTTGGTCCCCTGCCTTCTGAGGCTTACCGCTTAGAGTAATCATTTTCCGAAGTTGTTTCCCAGTGTTATATCGCTTACCGTTGATCTTGAAGCGAGAAAGTAAACTATCCACGAAAGGTAGAGCATCTGTCGCAGCGATAATCTCTTCCACAGCCAATAGCAACAGATACAGGTTATCATGCCCTGTTTCACGAACGGCATTGTGTGATATGCCTGCGCCGCGCGCTAGGCCTTTGGTCGCAACTTCCATAGTCTGCTGTGTCATATAGAGGGCTTGTCTCTCCAAGCCTTCTTCTTCCGCCAGGAGAATGGCAGCCCCCGCATTGCTTGACGCGAGATTGAGCCATTCACCAACTGCCTGCCGTCTAGTCGCGACGCTCTCTTCCTGTTTGTCACTCATGGCATACTCCTCTGTCTCGTACCTTCGTGATGCGCCTGCGCTGGGCTACGGCCCAGGCTAGGGAAGCATGCGCCAACTGCGCAATGGGCTATTGTCATCTTTCCCGACACCGAGCCACTTGCATTGGAGGCAGGCTGCGAGATTCCCGCTTGCGCGGGAATGACGGGCGCGACGTGGGCGTGGCAGTTGCCTCCTTCGCCCTTCAGCAGCGCGCCCTTTGGGCGCAAGCCCCCACCCCAGCCCTCCCCCGTCTTCGGGGGAGGGGATTGCGGCGCGTTGTCCCCCTCACCCTAGCCCTCTCCCGCCAGGGGAGAGGGGATTGCGGCGCGTTGTCCCCCTCACCCTAACCCTAACCCTCTCCCCAGCCCTCCCCCACTGGGGGAGGGGGCAGGCCCCTACCTTGCGATCCCCTGCG